>CAYREA010000067.1:0-22306 GCA_964423075.1 uncultured Rubrivivax sp.
GTAGCCCGCTCCCATGACCCGTTTTCCTGGGAGCGGGCTACTGAAAAGAATAGAAACACCTGAACGGTATTCGTCGTTCACCCCAGTATTCGGCGGCGTCGCGGAAGACCTCCAGCAGTTGCTCGCGCGCCTCGCGGTCGAAACGCGGGTTGTCCGGCAGCTGTTCCAGCACGACGACGAAGCCCGGCTGCTGGCCGGCCTTGTGCACGAGATCGGTCATGCAGTCGTACAGCGCATCGAGGTTCTTGCCGAAGTGCGCCGGAAACGTGAACGCCTCGGCGATGCCGTCGAGCACGTCCTGTTTGGACTGCGCGTTGGACAGGTTGGCGTACAGGAAGTGCTGGCCGGCCGTTTGCGCGGCCGACATCAGGTCATCGACACGGTAGGCGCGTATGGCCTGGACGATGTTCGGGCGGATGGTCTGCAACTCCATGGTCGCGATCCTCCTTGCAGGGCTATTAAAGGAATCAGATTCGAGGTGACCGTCGTTCATGGCGCAATGAGGCGAAAACTAGCGTAATGGTCGGCGGTGTAGAAACAGGCTTCAGGCTGGGTCGGGGGCTTGCCCCCGCAGACGATGCGGCGTGCACCCCGATCCCGCGAACCCGGCGTCTTCACCGTGTATTCCCGGTAGAAGCCGCGCGGCTTTGCCGGCAGCAGCCGCTCCCGGTTGCCGAAGACACTGCCGTCCTTGGCGTAGGGGAAAGGCCCGCCAGCGAGCACGAGCTGGTAGGTGGACTGCGCTTCGGCCGGCAGGGTTCCCAAGGCCACCGGCGATAGTGCTGCCGGACGATCGGAACCCTTGGCCAGTGCCGCCGGCGCCATCACGACACCGGCTGCCAAGCCCGAGGCCACCAGCACGGCGGCCCCCCACTTGTGCAATACCTGCCGAACCGGGCCCTGGGACATCTTGTTGGCGGGCCTGCTCGACACGGTCAAACCGGTCCGAAACACGGGTTTACCCTGGAAGAACAAACCAAGATGGTACCCGAGGCCCCCTAGAAACTCAAGCGATTGCCCAAGAATGGGGCAGCCTCGCAGGGTTATCAGTATGCGCTCACATGCGCACTAGGCTTTTCGCAGTGCGCGTCCAGCCTCGGAATCTGCCACGGTCAAGGCCGTCATGTTCACGATGCGGCGCACCGTGGCGGACGATGTGAGTACATGCACCGGTTTGTCAGCGCCCAGCAGCACAGGGCCGATGGCAATGCCGCCACCGGCCGCTGTCTTCAACAGGTTGTAGGCGATGTTGGCGGCGTCGATGTTGGGCAGCACCAGCAGGTTGGCTTCGCCCGTGAGGGTGCTGCGCGGCATGATCTTGTGGCGTGCCTCGGGGTCGAGCGCCACGTCGCCGTGCATCTCGCCGTCCACTTCGAGCCAGGGTGCCTGCTCGCGCAACAAGGCCAGGGTGCGGCGCATCTTCTGCGCGCTGGGCAACTCGCTGGTGCCGAAGTTCGAGTGCGACAGCAACGCCGCCTTGGGCTCGATGCCGAAACGCTGCATCTCTTCGGCCGCCATCACCGTGATCTCGCACAGTTCCTCGGCCGACGGGTCGGGGTTGACGTGCGTGTCGACCAGGAAGACCTGCCGCCCCGGCAGCATCAGCCCGTTCATGCAGGCGTAGACCTGCACGTCCTGCGTTGTGCGCGGGCTGCCGCCCTGGCGCTTGCCGATGACCTGGTCGATGTAGTGCAAATGGCTGGCCGTGGTGCCCCAGGTGCCGCACAACATGCCGTCGACCTCGCCCTTCTTCAGCAGCATGGCGCCGATGAGCGTGAGCCGGCGCCGCATCTCGATCTTGGCCAGCTGCGCCGTCACGCCCTGGCGCTCGGCCAGGCGGTGGTAGCTCATCCAGAAGTCGCGGTAGCGGTGATCGTTCTCGACGTTGACCACGTCGTAGTCCAGCCCTTCCTTCAGGCGCAGGCCGAACTTCTCCACGCGCGCAGCGATGACGGCCGGCCGGCCTATCAGCGTGGGCCGCGCCAGCCCTTCGTCCACCACCACCTGCACGGCGCGCAGCACGCGTTCTTCCTCACCCTCGGCGTAGGCCACGCGCTTGTTGAGCGCGCGCTTGGCCAGCTGGAAGATGGGCTTCATCGTCGTGCCCGAGGTGTAGACGAAGGTCTTCAGCTTCTCGCGGTAGGCGTCCAGATCGGCAATGGGCCGCATGGCCACGCCCGACTCCAGCGCCGCCTTGGCCACGGCCGGCGCGATCATCATCATCAGCCGGTGGTCGAAGGGTTTCGGAATCAGGTACTCGGGCCCGAAGCTCAGCGTGGCGCCTGAATACGCCGCCGCCACCACGTCGCTCTGCTCGGCCTGGGCCAGCGCGGCGATGGCGTGCACCGCGGCGATCTCCATCGCGTCGGTCACCGTGGTGGCGCCGCAGTCCAGCGCGCCGCGGAAGATGTAGGGGAAACACAGGACGTTGTTGACCTGGTTCGGGTAGTCGGTGCGGCCGGTGGCGATGATGGCGTCGGGCCGCACGGCCTTGGCGGCGTCGGGCTCGATCTCGGGCGTGGGGTTGGCCAGCGCGAAGATCAGCGGGCTCTTGCCCATCACCTTCACCATCTCGGCCTTCAACACGCCGCCGGCGGACAGGCCCAGGAAGATGTCGGCGCCGGGCATCACGTCGGCCAGCGTGCGGTGCTTGGTGGGTTGCGCGAACTGGATCTTGTCGGCATCCATCAGCTCGGTGCGGCCCTCGTAGACCACACCGGCAAGATCCGTGACCCACACGTTCTGGCGCGGCAGGCCCAGCTTCACCAGCAGGCCGAGACAGGCCAGCGCCGCGGCACCGGCGCCGCTGACCACAAGCTTGACCTCGTCGATGCGCTTGCCCACCACCTTCAGCCCGTTGAGCAGCGCCGCGCCGACGACGATGGCGGTGCCGTGCTGGTCGTCGTGGAAGACGGGGATCTTCATGCGCTCGCGCAGCTTGCGCTCGACGTAGAAGCAATCCGGCGCCTTGATGTCTTCCAGGTTGATGCCGCCGAAGGTGGGCTCCAGCGCGGCGATCACGTCGACCAGCTTGTCGAGGTTCTTCTCGTTCACCTCGAGGTCGAAGACATCGATGCCGGCGAACTTCTTGAACAGCACCGCCTTGCCTTCCATCACCGGCTTGGCGGCCAGCGGGCCGATGTCGCCCAGGCCCAGCACCGCGGTGCCGTTGGTGACCACGGCCACCAGGTTGCCGCGCGCGGTGTAGCGGAAGGCGGCGGCCGGGTCTTCGACGATGGCCTCGCAGGCATAGGCCACGCCGGGGCTGTAGGCCAGCGCCAGGTCGCGCTGGTTGACCATCTGCTTGGTGGCGTTGACCGAGAGCTTGCCCGGCGTCGGGAACTCGTGGTATTCGAGTGCGGCCTGCTTGAGTTCGGCGGCTCTTTGATCGCGGGTGGACATCGCTCGGGTCTCCTGGGTGTTCTCTTCGACGCGCGGGCCGCACGAGGAGCGGGGCGCGGATTGTAGGTTCGCAGTGTGCGCCAGCCGGCCGCGCCCGGCCCATGCGCGAAACTGCGTAGCGAGGCCGGCCCCAACGGGGCCAATACTCCGGGCACCGTGTCCGGCCCCAACGACGCCACATTGAGCCCCGGCGCTGCCCGCCCGCGGCGGCTGCGGCGTGCGCTGCTGTGGGGGGCGCTGGTGGCGCTGCTGCTGGTGGCGCAATCGCTGCTGGTGGCACTGACGGTGCTCTACGAGTCCAGCCGCGCGCAGGACGAAACGGACGCCGTGGCCGCC
This sequence comes from uncultured Rubrivivax sp., assembly GCA_964423075.1. Classification (GTDB taxonomy): domain Bacteria; phylum Pseudomonadota; class Gammaproteobacteria; order Burkholderiales; family Burkholderiaceae_C; genus Rubrivivax. The sequence continues at coordinate 3,739 of CAYREA010000067.1, forward strand.
GAGAGTGCCGCTGACGTGCGCCACGGCCTGCTCACCGAGATGCAGGCCCTGCAGGCACTGGGCCTTTCCAATTCACCTGTGGAAGCGCAGGCCCTGCTGCGCAGCCGGCGCGACCTGAAGCGCCTGGAATGGCGCGCGCGCGACCTGACGGTCGGCAGCGCCGTCGACACGCCCTTTCCGCCGCCGCTGTTCAGCCTGATGGCGCGCCAGGACCTGGGCATTGAAGCCGAACTCGCCTGCGGCGCCGCGCGCCGGGCCGCGGCACCGCAGTTCTCGCGCAGCTACTTCGTGCCGCTGGCCGGCGGCCAGGGCGTGGAGGTCATCGACCTGTGCGTGCCGCTGCAGCAGGCCGGGCGCGAGGCCGGTTTCCTGGTCGGCAGCTTCGCCCTGGGCGCGGTGCTGGAAACCTCGGCCAGCGCGCGCCAGGCGCGACGCCACGAGATCAGCTTCGTCGAAGGCGATGGCACGCGGCTGGCGCGTGCCGGGGCGGCGCGAGGGGCCGGTGTCTACATCGCCGAGCGTGTGGTCGACCTGCCCGGCGCCACGCTGCAGCTACGGGCCGACTCGGCCACCGGCCGGCCCAGCCTGATCCCCAACCTCACCATCGCGCTGGTGCTGGGCCTGTCGATCGCGCTCTTCGCGCTGGTGCTGCTGCTGGCGCGCGACGTGCGCCGCCGGGCGCTGGCCGAAAACGCGCTGGCCGAGGCGCTGGCCTTTCGCAAGGCGATGGAAGACTCGCTGTCCACCGGCCTGCGCGCGCGCGACCTGCGCGGGGTCATCACCTACGTCAACCCGGCCTTCTGCGCGATGGTGGGCTTCAGCGCCGAAGAACTGCTGACGCCGCCGCCCAAGCAGGCTCTGGCCGCGATGCCGCCCTACAGCCCGCCCTACTGGCCGCCCGAGTTCGTCGAGGACTACCTGCATCGCCAGCGCCAGCGCCTGGAGGGCGACCAGCGTGCGCGCGGCGACCCGCGCGAAGGCTACGAGACCGTCTTCATGCGCCAGAACGGCGAGCGCTTCCCGGTGATGATCTACGAGGCCCCGCTGGTCGACGGCCAGGGCCGCCACACCGGCTGGATGAGCGCGGTGCTCGACATCAGCGCGCAGCGCAAGGTGGAAGAGATCTCGCGCCAGCAGCAGGAACGCCTGCAGGCCACCGCGCGCCTGGCCACGGTGGGCGAGATGGCCTCGCTGCTGAGCCACGAGCTGAACCAGCCGCTGGCGGCCATCGCCAGCTACGCCAGCGGCTCGCTCAACCTGCTGGGTGAACCGACACCCGACCCGGCCACGCCGGGCCTGCTGCGCGGCGCGCTGGAGCGCATTGCCGAGCAGGCCGAACGCGCCGGCCGCGTCATCAAGAGCGTGCACGGCTTCGTGCGCCGGCGCGAGCAGATGCACGAGACGCTGCCGGTGGAGTTGCTGCTCGAAGCCGTGCTGCCGCTGGCCCGCATGCAGGCGCGCAAGAGCGGCGCGCGCATCGAGGTCGACCTGCCCGGCGCCGAAGGCCGCCCGCCGCGCGTGCGCTGCGACCGCACGATGGTCGAGCAGGTGCTGCTGAACCTGGCGCGCAACGGCATCCAGGCCATGGAGCCCGCCACGCCGCCGGCCGAACGTGTGCTGACGCTGCGAGCGCGCCAGACGCACGCGCGCTGGGTGACGCTGTCGGTCATCGACACCGGCCCCGGCATCCCGCCCGAGGTGGCGGCCAAGCTCTTCACGCCCTTCTTCACCACCAAGAGCGAAGGCATGGGCCTGGGCCTGAGCCTGTGCCGCACGGTGATCGAACAGCACGGCGGCGCACTCGACTTCGGCCCCGGGCCTGGCGGACGCGGCACGGAGTTCAGGTTCACGCTGCCGGCGCCGGCGGGGGCCGAAAGCGGCGAAACTTCGGGGTCTGCATCCACCGTCGCCTGAATCCTGAACGTGCCGCTCGACCCCTCGCTGGGCATCCCCGTCGTCTACCTGGTCGACGACGAAGAGGTCGTGCGCGACGCGCTGGCCTGGCTGTTGCGCTCGCGCCGCCTGCTGTCCGAAGGTTTCGGCAGCGCCGAGGCCTTCGAGGAATTCCTGGCCCGCCAGGCCCGGCCCTGGCCCACGTCGCCCGTGTGCCTGGTGCTGGACGTGCGCATGCCCGGCACCAGCGGCCTCGTGCTGTTCGAGAACCTGGCCGGCAAGGGCCTGCTGGCCGCGCTGCCGGTGATCTTCCTCACCGGCCATGGCGACGTGCCCACGGCCGTGGCCGCCGTCAAGCGCGGCGCCTTCGACTTCGTCGAGAAGCCCTTCTCCAACAACGCGCTGGTCGACCGCATCGAAGAAGCGCTGCAACTCAGTGCGCAGACCTTGCTGCAGCGCCGCGCCAGCGACAGCACCGCACGCGCCCTGGCCGAGCTGACCGAACGCGAGCGCGAGGTGATGCACCTGGTGATCGAAGGCCGGCCCAACAAGCTGATTGCCGATGCGCTGCAGATCAGCGTGCGCACGGTGGAAGTGCACCGCGCCCATGTGTTCGACAAGATGAACGTGAAGTCGGCGGTGGAGTTGGCCAACCTGCTGCGCCAGGCCGGATGATGGCGGGCGAGTTCGACCTCATCGCCCGCCATTTCACGCGCCCGGTACGGCGCGCCGCCCTGGGCGTGGGCGACGACTGCGCGCTGCTGCAGCCGGCGCCGGGCATGCAGCTGGCCGTGTCCAGCGACATGCTGGTGGAAGGGCGGCACTTCCTGTCCACCGTCGCGCCCGAGCGCCTGGGCCACAAGGCGCTGGCGGTGAACCTCAGCGACCTGGCAGCCTGCGGCGCCGAGCCGCTGGCCTTCACGCTGGCGCTGGCCATGCCACGCGCCGAAGACAGCTTCCTCGCGCCCTTCGCGCAGGGCCTGCTCGCACTGGCCGACGCCCAGGGCATCGAACTGGTCGGCGGCGACACCACGGCCGGGCCGCTGAACATCTGCATCACGGTGTTCGGCCAGCTGCCGGCCGGGCAGGCACTGCTGCGCAGCGGAGCGCGGCCGGGTGATGCGCTGTGGGTGAGCGGCACGCTGGGTGATGCACGGCTGGCGCTGGAGGTCTTCCGCGGCCGCGTGGCGCTGGCGGGTGAGGCTTTCGAGCAGGTGCGGCGGGCGATGGAACTGCCGCAGCCGCGGGTGGCGCTGGGCCGTGCCCTGCGCGGCGTGGCCAGCAGCGCCATCGACCTGAGCGACGGGCTACTGGGCGACCTGGGCCATGTGCTGCAGCGCTCGGGCGTGGGTGCGACGGTCGAAGTCGACGCGCTGCCGCGCAGTGCGGTGCTGGCGGCCCAGCCACTGCTGCTGCAGCACGAATGCCTGCTGGCCGGTGGTGACGACTACGAACTGCTGTTCACCGCACCCGCTTCCGCCGATGCCGCGGTGCGGGCGGCGGCGGCCGTGGCGGGTGTGGCCGTCACGCGCTGCGGCCGCATCGAGGAAGCCGCCGGCCTGCGCGTGGTCGACCGCAACGGCCGCGCCGTGCCCACGCCCTGGCGCGCCTTCGACCACTTCGCGCCATGACGGCCGTTCGCCCCGGCACGCGCTTCCTGCTGAAGCACCCGGCGCACTGGGTGGCGCTGGGTTTCGGCAGCGGCCTGTCACCGCGCGCGCCGGGCACGGTGGGCACCTTGTGGGGCTGGCTCACCTTCCTGTGGCTGGCGCAATGGCTGAACGATGCGCGCTGGGCCCTGGCCATCGCCGCCGCATTGGCCATCGGCCTGTGGGCCTGCACGCGCACAGCGCAGGACCTGGGCATCGCCGACCCCGGCGCCATCGTCTGGGACGAGGTGGTGGCCTTCTGGATCGTGCTGTGGCTGCTGATGCCCGCGCCCTTCTGGGTGCAGCTCGTGGCCTTCGCTTTGTTCCGCTACTTCGACGCCGCCAAGCCCGGCCCGGTGGGCTGGGCCGACCGGCTCTTCAAGCTGCGCCCCGGCCAGGCCATAGGCTGGCGCCAGGGCCTGGGCATCCTGTTCGACGACCTGGTGGCGGCCGGCTGCACGCTTCTGTTCATCGCCTTGTGGGTGGCGCTGTGGAGGTCATGAGCTTCGAGCCGGCGGTGTTGATGCTGGCCGAGCGGCTGCGCGCCCGCGGCTGGTTCATGGCCGCGGCCGAGAGCTGCACCGGCGGGCTGATTGCCGCCGCCTGCACCTCGGTGGCAGGCAGCAGCGACTGGTTCGAGCGCGGCTTCGTCACCTACAGCAACGCGGCCAAGACACAGCTGCTGGGCGTGCCGGCGGCCTTGATCGCAGCGCACGGCGCGGTGAGCGAAGAGGTGGCGCGCGCGATGGTGCAAGGCGCGCTGGCGCACGCGCCGGTGCAGCTGGCCGTGGCCGTCACCGGCATCGCCGGGCCGGGTGGCGCGGTGCCGGGCAAGCCGGTGGGCACGGTGTGGCTGGCCTGGGGCACGGCAGCGGGTGTGCAGGCCGAACGCCTGCAGCTGGATGGCGACCGCAGCGCCGTGCGCGCGGGCACCGTTCACGCCGCGCTGCGGCGCCTGAACGAGGCCGCGGCTTGAACGTGCTGCTGTGCGGCGACATGGACGCCGCCGAACGGGCCGAGTGGCTGGCGGCGCTCGCGGCCGCGATGCCCGAAGCGAGCTGGCTCGAACTCGACGCAGCGCGCCGCCGGCCCGACCAGGTGCAAGCCGCCGTTGTCGCCAACCCGCCGCCCGGCAGCCTGCAAGGGCTGCCCAACCTGCGCCTGATCCAGAGCCTGTGGGCCGGTGTCGACCGTTTGATGGCCGATGCCACGCTGCCTGCCGGTGTGCCCATCGCGCGCATGGTCGACCCCGCGATGAACGCCGCGATGGCCGAGACCGCGCTGTGGGCCGTGCTGTCGCTGCACCGTGGCTTCTTCGCCTATGCGCAGCGCCAGCGCGAGGAGCGCTGGCTGCCGCATGCGCAGCAGCGGGCCGGCGAAGTGAGCGTGCTGATCCTCGGCCAAGGCCAGATGGGCCGCACGGCCGGCGAGCGCATCGCCACCCAGGGCTACCGCGTGAGCGGCTGGCGCCGCGACGACACGCCACTGGCTCCGCTGCTGGCGCAGGCGCAGATCGTGATCAACCTGCTGCCGCTGACGCCGCAAACGAGTGGGCTGCTGGACGCCGCCTTCTTCGCCGCCATGCCCGCCAAGGCCAGCCTGGTGAACCTGGCGCGCGGCCGCCATGTCGTCGATGCCGACCTGCTGGCCGCGCTGGACAGGGGTCACCTGCGCCACGCCGTGCTGGACGTTTTCCATACCGAGCCGCTGCCTGAGGGCCACCCGTATTGGCAGCACCCGCGTGTGACCGTGCTGCCGCACGCCGCAGCGATGACGGACGCACGCAGCGCGGCGGCCGTCGCCGTGGCGAACCTGCGCGCCGCGCGCGACGGGCTCTCGCTTGTGAACCTCGTCGACGCCGCGCGCGGCTACTGAAGCGCCAGCACCGGGGCGCCGCGCTGCGGCTGCTGCATCACCATCAGCACCAGGCGCCGCAGCGCCTCCCACGGCCCCTGCGGCCATTCGGGGTGCTTCAAGCCCTTGACGATGCCGTCGCACACGCTCGCTGCCTCCAGCAGGTGCGCCACCTGGTAGGCCGAGACCTGCGGCAGCGCCCGTTCGATCAGCCTTTCGCGCAGGCCCCAGGCGCGCGCTTCCTTCACGGCCAGCGGCAGCGGCTTGCCGTCGTCGAGCGCGGCGCGCGCGCGGGCCAGAGCGCGCAGGTCTTCGGCCAGCGTCCAGTGCACCATCACGGCCGACTCGCCTTCGTGGCGCAGGCCGTCCAGCACCCGCAGCGCACGCGCCACCTGGCCCGTCCAGGCCGCTTCCGAGAGTTTGTTGGTGTCGTAGCGCGCCACGTTCAGCACCGCGGCTTCCACCTGCTCGAAGGCGAGCTCGCCCGCGGGGTACAGCAGCGCCAGTTTCTGCATCTCCTGGTGCGCGGCGAGCAGGTTGCCTTCGATGCGGTCGGCAAAGAAGGCCAGCGTGCGCTGACCTTCTTCACCCGCGCGCACACGCTGGCCCTGGCGCTGCAGCCGCTGGCCCAGCCAGGCCGGCAGGGCCTTGCGTTCCAGCGTTTCGACACGCACCACGAGACCGGCACCGTCCAGCGCCCCGAACCAGGCCGCCTTCTGCTGCGCGAACTCGAGCTTCGGGCATTGCACCAGCGTCAACACTTCCTCGGGCAGGCGCTCGCAGTAGCGCTGCAGGGCTTCCGAGCCTTCCTTGCCCGGCTTGCCCGAAGGGATGCGGATCTCGATCAGCTTGCGGTCGGCGAAGAGGCTCATCTCCTGGGCCGCGCCGAGCACGCCGCTCCAGTCGAAGTGCGCGCCGCTGGCGACGAAGACCTGGCGTTCGCTGAAACCCGCGGCGCGCGCGGCGGCGCGGATGGCGTCGCCGGCCTCCTGCGCCAGCAAGGGCTCGTCGCCGTGGATCGTGTAGATGGGCCGCAGGCCGCGCGACAGGTGCTGTTCCAGCTGCTCGGGCTTGATCTGCATCCTTGCCGCTCCTACACGCGCACCGCCGCCAGGCGCCGCATCACCTGGGCCACCACGTCGGCGTGCATCTCGCGATAAAGCTCGCCTTCCTCGGCCTCCTTGGACAGGGCCTGGGTCTCGCTGTAGCTCATGTCGCGCGACAGCAGCAGTTCGGCGCGCGGAATCAGCTCGCGCCCGGCCGAGGTGTGGGCGCGGAAGTTGAACTTCAGCCGCAGCTGGAATTCACGCACCTGCGCGGCCGAGGTGGAGGCCACCACGCTGCGTTCGCGCAGGTCTTCCAGCGCCTGCAGCACGACCTCGGCCTTGTCGGGTGTGTCCAGCACTTTCACCTGCCGCTCCAGCTCGCGCCGAAACGCGTCCGCCAGCGGCGAACGCGGCGCGAAGCCGGTGAGAGCGATGCTGGCAAAGGCCAGCTGCGGCGGCTGGCGCAGGTGGAAGCCGCAGCCGGCCAGCAGGCCGCCGGCCAGAGCGGTCAGCGCATTTCGGCGGCTAGACGACCACATTGACCAGGCGGCCCGGCACCACCACCACCTTCTTCGCCGGCTTGCCTTCGCTGAAGCGCAGGAACTCAGGCGAAGCCAGCGCCGCGGCCTCGATGGCGTGGCGGTCGGCCGATGCCGGCACACGGATGCTGCCGCGCAGCTTGCCGTTCACCTGCAGCGCCAGTTCGATCTGATCCTGCACCAGCGCGGCTTCGTCCACCTGGGGCCACGGCGCGTCGATGATGTCGCCCATCACCTTCGTGTAGCCCAGTTCCTGCCACAGCGCGTGGGTGATGTGCGGCGCAGCCGGGTACAGGCTGCGCAGCAGGATGCCGAAGGTCTCGTGCAGCACGCGTGTGTCGGCCGGCGTGTCTTCGAGCTGGGCGTCTTCCACCGCGTTGAGCATCTTCATCGCGCCCGAGATCACGGTGTTGTATTGCATGCGCTCGTAGTCGTGGCTGGCCTGGCGCAGCAGCAGGTGCACCTCGCGCCGCAGCGCGGCCGCCGCCGCACTGGCACTGCCGGGGCCGGCCGCGGCCAGGCGCGGCGCCAGCTTCAGGCCGTTGCTCCACAGCCGGCGCAGGAAGCGATAGCTGCCTTCGGCGCCGCTGTCGCTCCAGGCTGCGCTCTGGTCGGGCGGGCCGGCGAACATGGTGAACACGCGCGCGGTGTCGGCGCCGAACTTGGCGATGATGTCCTTGGGCTCGACGACGTTGTTCTTGCTCTTGGACATCTTCTCGATGCCGCCCAGGGTCACTGGCAGACCGTCGGCCTTGGCCACGGCACCGGTGGGCTGCCCGCGGTCGTCGTAGCTCACGTCCACTTCCGACGGGTAGAACCAGCGCGCCTTGCCGCTGGCGTCCTCGCGGTAGAAAGACTCGTTGAGCAGCATGCCCTGCGTGAACAGCTTGCGGAAGGGCTCGCTGTAGCTGACGAGGCCGATGTCGCGCATGGCCTTGGTCCAGAAGCGCGCGTAGAGCAGGTGCAGCACGGCATGTTCGATGCCGCCGATGTACTGGTCCATCGGCATCCAGTACTCGTTGCGCGCGTCCACCATGGCGCCGTCGCTGCCGGGGCAGCAGTAGCGCATGTAGTACCAGGCCGAATCGACGAAGGTGTCCATCGTGTCGGTCTCGCGCCGCGCCGGCTTGCCGCATTGCGGGCAGCCGACGTTCAGGAACGCGGCGCACTTGTTCAGCGGGTTGCCGCTGCCGTCGGGCACCAGGTCTTCGGGCAGCAGCACCGGCAGGTCCTTCTCGGGCACCGGCACCGAGCCGCAGCGGTCGCAATGGATGATGGGGATGGGCGTGCCCCAGTAGCGCTGGCGGCTGATGCCCCAGTCGCGCAGGCGCCAGGTGGTCTTCTTCTCGCCCAGGCCCTTGGCCTTCAGCGCCGCGGCAATGGCGTCCACCGCGTTCTTGTGGTGCAGGCCGCTGAAGTTGTCGCTGTTGATGGTGATGCCGTTCTGCTTGTCGGCGTACCAGTCCTGCCAGTGGTCGTAGCTGAAGTGTTCGCCGTCGACGTGCACCACCTGCAGGATGGGGATGCCGTACTTCTTGGCGAAGGCGAAGTCGCGCTCGTCGTGGGCGGGCACGCCCATCACGGCACCGTCGCCGTAGCTCATCAGCACGTAGTTGCCCACCCACACCGGCACGTCGACGCCGGTGATGGGATGGCGCACGCTCAGGCCCAGCGGCAGGCCGGCCTTTTCCTTCAGCGCCATCTCGGCTTCGGTGGTGCCCCCCTTCTTGCATTCCTCGATGAAGGCGGCCACCTTGGGCTGCGTGGCGGCGGCCAGCGTGGCCAGAGGGTGTTCGGGCGCCACGGCGCAGAAGGTCACGCCCATGATGGTGTCGGCGCGCGTGGTGAAGACGTGCATGAGCCCGCCCTGCACCGGTTGCCCGTCAGCGCCCTTGATCGCATGCGGGAAGGCGAAGCGCACGCCCTCGCTCTTGCCGATCCAGTGCTCCTGCATCAGGCGCACGCGCTCGGGCCAGCCTTCCAGGAAGTGCGCGCTGGTGCTGTCGTTCACGCCCGCCAGCAGTTCGTCGGCGTACTGCGTGATGGCCAGGTAGTAGCCCGGGATCTCGCGCTTCTCGACGATGGCGTTGCTGCGCCAGCCGCGGCCGTCCACCACCTGCTCGTTGGCCAGCACAGTCTGGTCCACCGGGTCCCAGTTGACGACCTGGGTGCGCTTGTAGGCGATGCCCTTCTCGAGCATCTTCAGGAAGAACCACTGATTCCACTTGTAGTAGCCGGGGTCGCAGGTGGCGAGTTCGCGGCTCCAGTCCAGCGCCAGGCCCAGCGGGCGCATCTGGCTCTTCATGTCGGCGATGTTGGCGCGGGTCCACTGCGCCGGCGGCACGTTGTTGTCGATGGCGGCGTTTTCGGCCGGCAGGCCGAAGGCGTCCCAGCCCATGGGCATCAGCACGTTCTTGCCCTGCATGCGCAGGTAGCGCGCCATCATGTCGTTGATGGTGTAGTTGCGCACGTGGCCCATGTGCAGCTTGCCGCTGGGGTAGGGCAGCATGCTGCAGGCGTAGAACTTCTCGCGCGTGCGGTCTTCGCGCACATGGAAGGCGCCGGTCTGCTCCCAATGCGCCTGTGCGGCAGCCTCGACCTCGCCGGGTAAGTACTTGTCTTTCATGGCGCTGATTGTAGGGATGGGGCCCCCGTTCGCCCCGTATCCTGCGCAGGAATGCACAGCCGGCCTGCCTGCCGGCACCGCATTGCCTCAAGTGGCCGCCCGGGCGGCCGATGTACCGAGCAGACCCTGGGAGGCGACACATCCGTCGCAGCCCCGATTGCGCACGCCCGTCTACGAGTTACGCATGATCAAACTTCGTTTCCTCCTGCAACGACTCGCCCTGGCCACCACCCTGGCCGCGGGCCTCTTCACCGCAGCCCACGCGCAGGCGCCAACCAATGCCAAGGTCGCGGCCGACCTGCGCGGCGTGCTGGCTGCACCGGCCGCCAACCCGGTGCCGTGGGCCAAGAAGCTCAGCGGCCAGTGGCACGTGAAGGTGCTGATCAACGCCACCAGCAGCGACCCCAACCTGGTGGCGCTGCGGGCCGACATCCTGGCCCGCGGCGGCTCGGTCTTCTACAACTTCCTGTCGGTGCGGGCGCTGTCGGCGCTGGTGCCGGCCGCGGCGCTGGACGCGCTGGCCGCGCGCAGCGACGTCATCGGCATCGCCCCCAACCGCAGCACCACGCGCCACGCCAGCCTGTTGCAGACGGCCACCGGCGCCAGCACGCAGCTGCCGCAGACGGCCGGTGGCCAGGGCGTGCCGGGCTTCGACGGCCGCGGCGTGGGCATCGCGGTGCTCGACTCGGGCATCGACTACCGCCACCGCCACACCTGGGACGCCAGCGGCAAGACCCGCGTGCGCGCCGCCGTCGACATCATCAAGCTGGGCCGCGACCTGTTCGGCAACGGCTGGGCCAAGGGCCAGGACTGGTCGCCTTCGCTGAAGGTCGCCATCGATGGCACGAAGTTCAAGCACGAGCTGAAGAAGCTGGCCCCCAGCAGCAACCAGCCTGACCCCTACGGCCACGGCTCGCACGTGGCGGCGGTGGCGGCGGGTGCCGGCAACTACCAGTCGCCCGAGTCGGGCGGCATCGCCCCGGGTGCCGACCTGTACGACGTGCGCGTGCTCGACGATCGCGGCGTGGGCGAGATGGCCAATGCCCTGGCCGGCATCGACTGGGTGATGCAGCGCGCCCGCCAGGTCAACATCCGCGTGCTGAACCTGAGCCTGGGTGCTTCGTCCACCGATTCCTTCCTGGTCGACCCGCTGGCCCGCGCCACGCGCAGCGCCACGGCCATGGGCCTGGTGGTGGTGGCCGCGGCCGGCAACGCCGGCAAGAACGCGGCCGGGCAGGCGGTGTACGGCACCATCTCGTCGCCGGGCCACGAACCTTCCGTCATCACCGTGGGCGCGGCCAACCTGTTCGGCAGCGCCGGGCGCAACGACGACCTCGTCACGCGCTTCAGCTCGCGCGGCCCCACCCGCGGCGGCCTGGTCTACACGAGCGGCCGGCGCTGGACCGACAACCTGATCAAGCCCGACCTCGTGGCCCCCGGCAACCGCCTCGTGGCCGCGCTGGGCGTCGACAAGAGCGGCCTGCCCAGCGGCTGGAACCTGCTGGCCCGCACCTACCCGCAGCTGGCCCAGGTGCCCGGCGCCACGCAGACCCCGAAGCAGACGCTGATGGAACTGAGCGGCAGCTCGGTGGCCGCGCCCGCCGTGGCCGGCACCGTGGCGCTGCTGCTGCAGGCCAACCCGGGGCTGACGCCGCCGCTGGTGAAGGCCATCCTCCAGTACAGCGCCCAGCCGCTGCCCACGGCCACGCTGGTGGAACAGGGCACCGGCCTGCTCAACGTCGAAGGCGCCGTGCGCCTGGCGCGCAGCCTGCGCACCGACCTGGGCCCGGCCCTGGCCGCCGGCACGCTGCAGCCTGGCGACAACATGCTGGCCGCAGGCCAGGTGCTGCCCACGCCCAGCTCCACCGTCAACGGCCAGGCCGTGCCCTGGGCACGTTTGGCGGTGGCCGGCGGCTCGCGTCTGGTGGGCGGCGACGCGCTCTTCACGCGCTGGCAGCCCATCTACGACCCGGCCCTCACCTGGGCGCGCCAGGTGGCGCTGCGCAGCACCATCAGCTGGATGCCCGCCGGCGGCGGGGTGCCGGCGCTGACCGTGCCCACCGCGGTGGTGGAAAACAACGCCCCGGCCACCGCGCTGCTGGTGCCCGGCGTGCGCCTGCTCGACGCGGTGGCCCAGGGCACCGACGGCGGCCCGCGCGCCCTCTTCACCCCGGTTCAGACGCTGGTGGCCCGTGCCGCCGCCGGCGCCGGCCTGACGCTGGCCACCGGCTTCTCGGCCGCCGGCGGCACGGTGTCGGCCGAAGGCTTCGTGCTGAGCCAGGGCTTCATCGTCAGCGAGGGTTTCATCGTCAGTGAAGGCTTCATCGTGAGCGAAGGCTTCATCGTCAGTGAAGGCTTCATCATCAGCGAGGGTTTCATCGTGAGCGAAGGCTTCATCGTCAGTGAAGGCTTCATCGTGAGCGAGGGTTTCATCGTCAGCGAAGGCTTCATCGTCAGTGAAGGCCTGGCCGACCCCGCCGCGGCTGCCGACGGCAGCTACCTGGGCGAGTAAAGCGCAGCCCGCCGCGCCGGGCCGCACCGCGCCAGCGGGAGCGGCCCTTCGCCACGATGGGGGTGTTCAGCGCGGGCACACTGGGCGTACGCTCAAGTTGAGGGCCCTCGCGGCCGATTCACCGGTGTGGACGCATGGGCTTGCCGGCCCCGGCCTGCGCCGCCGCACCTGCCTTTCCATCCACGCCGCCCCATGAATCCGCCCACCCCGCCGCCCCCTGCCAGCCCGGCCGGTGGACCCTGGGCGCGCTTTCGCCACCGGCACCTGTTCGACTACACACCGGCCGCGCTGCGGCTGTGGCTGGGCGTGGCGGCGGCCGGCACGGCGGCCCTGGCCTGGGCGCTGGCCACGCTGGCCGGCAGCCATGCCACCGCGGCCTGGCCGGTGCTGGCGGGGTTGATCGGGGTGGCGCTGGCGGCCTGTTTCCCGGTGCAGATTCCGCGCTCCACGCACACCGTGCTGGTGGCCGATGTCTTCATCTACACCCTGCTCGCCGCGCTCGGCGCACCGGCCGCGGTGCTGGCCGCGGGGCTGGAAGGGCTGATCGGCGCCTTGCGCAGCTCCAGGCGGCTCAGCACCCACGTCAGCGCCCCGGCCGCGGCGATGGCGGCCATGGCCGTCGGTGCCGCGGTCTACACCGCGCTGCACGCCGGCCTGGTGCAGCTGGGCGTGGCGCCCGAGGTGGCCGGCCTGGCCGCGCTGTGCCTCACCTCGCCGGTGCCGGTGGCGCTGACCACGGGCTCGCTGATGTCGATGATCGTGGCCAAGCAGGGGCGCTGGCTGTCGCTGCGCGACTGGTTCGGCGCCGCGACCTGGATCGCCGCCATGGCGCTGGGCTCGGCCTTCGTCGCCGGCCTGGTTTACCTGAACGCGCAGCGTTTCGGGCCGGCGGTGTTCGTCATCGCCGCCGCGCTGGTGGCGGCCATGGTGGTGCTGCTGCGCCTGACGCTGCAGCGCCTGGACCGCGAGCGTCAGGCCCAGGAAGAGCGCGTCAGCGAGGCCCAGCACGAAGCCGAGCTGAGCCAGCAGCGCTTCACCGCCGCCTTCACCCATGCCGCCATCGGCATGGCCATCGTGCGGCCCGACGGTGCCATGGTGCAGGTGAACAACGCGCTGTGCGCGCTGCTCGGTCGACACGAGATCGAACTGCTCCATCGCCCCTTCGCCGGCCTGCTGCACGAGGGCGACGCGCCGCTGTTCCAGCGCCGCGCCGACAGCGTGCTGGCGCAGCCCGAGCAGGCCTTCTCGATGGAACTGCGCTGCGACGCGCGCGACGGCAGCGAGCTCTGGGTGGTGCTGCACTGCAGCCGTTATGCCGACCCCGGCGGCGCCGGCGACGGGCTGATCCTGCAGCTGCACGACATCACCTCGCGCCACATCGCCGAGAGCCGGCTGCACCACATCGCCTACCACGACGGACTCACCGACCTGGCCAACCGCACCTGCTTCCACGAACGCCTGGAGGTGGCGGTGGAACGCACGGCGCAGGACGCCGGCGAACGCTTCGCGGTGCTGTTCCTCGACCTCGACCGTTTCAAGATCGTCAACGACAGCCTGGGCCACATGGCCGGCAACGAGCTGCTGCGCGAGGTGGCGCAGCGCCTGCGCGCCTGCGTGCGCCCGGGCGACCTGGTGGCGCGCCTGGGCGGCGACGAGTTCGCCATCCTGCTGGACCATCTGCACGACACCGAAGTCGGCATGCGGCTGGCGCAGCGTGTGCTTGCCACGCTGTCGCTGCCGGTGGCCTTGAGCGGCACCGAGGTCGTGCCCGCGGCCAGCATCGGCATCACTTTCAGCGACCTGGGCTACCGCAACGTCGACGAGGTGCTGCGCGACGCCGACCTGGCGATGTACGAAGCCAAGGCGGGTGGCCGCGGCCGCGTGGCGCTGTTCGACAGCAGCATGCACGCGCGCGTGGCCGAAAAGCTGGCGCTGGAAGCCGACCTGCGGCGCGCCATCGGCGAAGGGCAGCTCACGGTGCAGTTCCAGCCCATGTTCCAGCTCGAACCCTACCGGTTGTACGGCTTCGAGGCGCTGGCGCGCTGGACGCACCCGCAACGCGGGCCGGTGAACCCGTCCGTGTTCATCGCGCTGGCCGAAGAAACCGGCCGCATCGACCAGCTCACCGACTGGGTGATCGAACACGCCGCGTCGCAGCTGGCCGAGTGGCAGCGCCACAGCCCGGCGGCGGCGCGCCTGGGCATGCACGTCAACATCTCGGGCCGCGACATGCTGCGGCCGGATCTCGCACCCTACGTGCAGCAGGTGCTGCAACGGCACGCGATCTCGCCCGGCACGCTGACGCTGGAGATCACCGAGACCACGCTGATGGGCAAGCTCGAGATGGCGCTGCAGACCATGGGCCGCCTGCAGGAAGCCGGCGTGCGCTTTTCCATCGACGACTTCGGCACCGGCTACTCGTCGCTGGCCTACCTGGGCACATTGCCCATCGACAGCCTGAAGATCGACCGCAGCTTCGTGATGGGCCTGCACGAGCTGCCGCAGAACGTGGAGATCGTGCGTGCGGTGCTGAACCTGGCGCACAGCCTGAACCGCAAGGTCATCGCCGAGGGCGTCGAGACCGCCGAGCAGCTGGCCACGCTGCGCCGCCTGGGCGTGCCTTATGGCCAAGGCTACCTGCTGTCGCGCCCGCTGCGCGCCGAGCAGGTGCTGGAGCTGCTGGCGGTGACGGTGCCGGCCTGAGCTACTTGCTCGCCGGGGTTTCGGTGACGAAGCCGATCCGCGTGAGGCCGGCTTCCTGCAGCCAGCCGATGACCTCGGCCACGCGGCCATAGGGCACGCGGCTGTCGGCGCGCAGCTGCACCTCGGTGGCGGGGTCGCGCTGCACGGCCTCGCGGGCGCGCTGCACGAGCTGGGCCTGCTGCGCCGCTTCGTCGCCCAGGAACAGCCGGCCCTCGGCGTCGATGGCCAGCGCCAGGAAGGCCGGCGCGTTGCTCGCACTGCCGCCTTCGGCCTTGGGCAGGTCCAGCTTCAGGCTGCTGGTCATGAGCGGCGCGGTGATGATGAAGATCACCAGCAGCACCAGCATCACGTCGATCAGCGGCGTCATGTTGATCTCGCTCATCGGCGACGCGCCCGGGCTGCGTTCGAGGCGACCGAAGGCCATGTCAGTGCGTTTTCGAGTCCAGCACCATCTGGCGCAGGTCGTGAGCAAAACCTTCGAGTTCGGCCTCGCAGGCCGCCACCCACTTGCCAAACACGTTGTAGGCCAGCACCGCCGGCACGGCCACGGCGATGCCGGCGGCCGTCATGATGAGCGCTTCGCCGATGGGCCCAGCAACCTTGTCGATGGACAGGCTGCCCGAAGCCGCGATGCCCGCCAGCGCGTGGTAGATGCCCCAGACGGTGCCGAACAGGCCGACGAAGGGCGCGGTGCTGCCCACCGAGGCCAGCAGCACCTGGCCGAACTGCAGGTGCGCCAGGCCCCGGTGCAGCGCGTCGCGCAGGCGCCGCGTGAGCTGGGCCTCGAGCTGGCCGCTGCTTTCCAGCGTGCCAGCGGCAGGGCGCGCCGCGGCGGCATCGAGCAGCGGCAACAGCACCTTTTCGCGGTCCAGCGCCTGCAGGCGGGCGCGGCCTTCGTCCAGCGAAGCGGCGTCCCAGAAGGCGGGCACGGCACGCGCGATGTCGCCGGTGGCACGGCGCAGCAGCCAGCCCTTCCACAGCACCAGCACCCAGGCCGCCACCGACATGGCCAGCAGCAGCAGCGCCACCGCGCGGCCGACCGCGTCGCCCTGGTTCCAGAAGTGTTCCAGGCCTTGCATGGTGCGGCCCGGCCTACCTCAGGCCCAGCACGTCGCTCATGTCGTAGAGGCCGGGCGCGCGGCCGGCCAGGAAGCGCGCGGCGCGCAGGCTGCCGTCGGCGTAGTTGGCGCGGCTGCTGCTCTTGTGCGCGATCTCGATGCGCTCGCCGGTGCCGGCGAACATCACCGTGTGTTCGCCCACGATGTCGCCGCCGCGCACGGTGGCAAAGCCGATGCTGCCCGGCGCACGTTCACCGGTGTGGCCGTGGCGCGTGAACACGCCCTGCTGCGCCAGGTCGATGCCGCGCGCGCGCGCCAGCACCTCGCCCATCGCCAGCGCGGTGCCGCTGGGCGCGTCGACCTTGTGTTTGTGGTGGGCCTCGATCACTTCGATGTCGTAGCCCTCGCCGAGCGTCTTCGCGGCCTGCTCCAGCAGGCGCAGCATGACGTTCACACCCACGCTCATGTTGGCGGCGAAGACGGTGGCCACCGCCTGCGCATGGGCCGCGATCTGCGCCTTCTGCCCGGGCGAAAAGCCGGTGGTGCCGATGACGGCGCGCACGCCCAGTTCGCGGCATGCGGCCAGGTGGGCCAGCGTGCCTTCGGGGCGGGTGAAGTCGATCAGCACGTCGGCACCGGCCAGGCCGGCCCGCAGGTCGGCCGTCACCTTCACGCCGGTGGCGCGGCCGGCGAAGGCGCCGGCGTCCTGGCCGAGGTTGGGGCTGGCGGGCGTGTCGAGGGCGCCGCTCAGGCGGCAGTCGGTGCTGGCCAGCACCGCTTCGACCAGCATGCGGCCCATGCGGCCACCGGCGCCGGTGATCGCGATGTTCAGCATGGCTTTTAGCTGGCTTCCAGCGGCGGGTAGTCGCGCACCGGGCCCATGGGCTCGGCCGGCGGCGCTTCACGCTTGGGCGGCGCGGGCAGCGCCGCGCGCTCTTCGTCGGACAGTTCCAGCTTGGGTGCCTTCAGATTCTTGAATCGGCTGATCGAGGCCACGAACTCCAGCTCCGAGGGCAGGTCGGGCGCCTCGACGTTCTTGACCACGTCGCCTTCGAAGAACACCACCACGCTGCGGCGCTGCGGCTCGGTGCCCGGGCGGCGCAGCGTGAAGATGTAGTCCCAGCGGTCGGCGTGGAAGGGGTCGGCCACCAGCGGCGTGCCCAGCACGTCGCGCACCTGCAGGCGCGCCAGCCCGGGCTTCACCAGGGCCACCTGCTCCTTGGTGATGGCGTTGCCCTGCACGATGTCGATGCGGTAAGGCGTGATCAGGCCGAACAGGCTGTCGGTGCGCTGCAAGGCGCCGCAGCCCGCCAGGGGCAGCAGCGCACAGAGGATAGTCAGAGTTCTACGCATCGGGGCAGCGGCCTAGGCGCCGGGGACAAGCCCGGCTGGCTATGATCGCGCGATTCTAGCGAGGGCCGGCTGTGGGCCCGGGGCCAGCTTGGGGGACGACGATGACGCATGTGGACGAACTCAAGAGCAGCGGCCTGAAAGCCACGCTGCCGCGCATCAAGATCCTGGAGGTCTTCCAGCACACCCAGCGCCGCCACATGACGGCCGAGGACGTCTACAAGTCGCTGCTGGTCGAGGGCGCCGACATCGGCCTGGCCACGGTCTACCGCGTGCTGATGCAGTTCGAGCAGGCAGGGCTGCTCACGCGCAGCAACTTCGAGTCGGGCAAGGCCGTGTTCGAGCTCAACGAAGGCCAGCACCACGACCACCTGGTGTGCCTGGACTGCGGCCGCGTCGAGGAGTTCTTCGACCCCGAGATCGAACAGCGCCAGCGCGCCGTCACCATCGCGCGCGGCTTCGAGCTGCAGGAACACTCGCTGGCCCTGTATGCCCGCTGCACCAAGACCGACTGCGAGCACCGGAACAAGTAGGTAGGACTACCCGTCCTCGCCCTGTTCCATCGCGGCCTGGTGCCGCTTGATGAACTCTTGATAGGTGTCGATGCCGCGCAGCTGCAGCACGGTGTTGCGCACCGCCGCTTCCACCAGCACGGCCAGGTTGCGGCCGGCGTCCACCGCGATGACCACCTTGCGCACCGGCAGGCCCAGCAGCTCTTCGTTCAGCGGCTCGTAGGGCAGGCGCTCGAACTCGCGCTCCATCGTCTCCTTGCGCACCAGGTGCACGATGAGCCTCAGCCGCATCTTCCGCCGCACCGCCGTCTCGCCGAAGATGGCCTTGATGTCCAGCAGGCCGATGCCGCGCACTTCCAGCAGGTTCTGCAGCAGCGGCGGGCAGCGGCCTTCCAGCGCGGTCTGGCTGATGCGGTAGATGTCCACCGCGTCGTCGGCCACCAGGCCGTGGCCGCGGCTGATGAGCTCCAGCCCCAGTTCGCTCTTGCCCAGGCCCGATTCGCCGGTGAGCAGCACGCCCAGGCCCAGGATGTCCATGAACACGCCGTGGCGCGTGATGCGGTCGGCAAACAGGTGCGCCAGGTAGCTGCGCACGATGTCGATCACCTGGCCGGCCGATTCGCCAGTGACGAACAGCGGGATCTCGGCGCGGTCGCACATGGCCACCAGGCGGTCGGGCGGCGCCACGCCGTCGGCACCGATCAGCACCGGCGGCTCCAGCGTCACGATGCGTGCAATGCGCCGCTCCTGATCTTCTGGTGCCGAGTGCGACAGGTAGGCCACCTCGCGGCGGCCGACGATCTGCACCCGGTAGGGGTGGATGTAG
>CAYREA010000068.1:0-22047 GCA_964423075.1 uncultured Rubrivivax sp.
CCTACAAGCTCGCGTGGCTGCGTGGCCTGAAGACCACCTACTACCTGCGCACCACGAGCGCCACGTACAGCGAGAAGTCCACGGTCTCCGCGGGCAAGCTCAACGCGGTGCCCACGAACGACGCGTCCTCCATCGCGGCTGCTGCGGCGGCCGCGGAGCCCGCGAGCGACATCAAGTTCTGCTCGATCGACAACCCCGACTGCGAAGCCTGCCAATGATTTTTCGAGGTCTGTCAGTGATGCTCTGAGGCCATGGCATCGACACGTGTGACCACGCGTCGATGCATTGCTGCAACAACGAGTCGCGCCCCATGTCAACCAAGGCTTGGTGTTTGCGCACAACACTCCGATAATCCGCGCCTACAGGAAGTCCACACATGCTGGTCTGGGAAGACGAAGTCCAAAGCACACCGAATCAAGCGGCGCCGAATGTTCAGCGTCAGGCCCTGGCACCCCTGCCGGCCGCGCCGACCGCAACCGTCGCTCAGCCTTCCCCTCAAGCGCAGGCCGCCGCGCTGCCTGTGCCTCCTGTCGCAGTGCAGCCCATCAGCACCGTGCCCGTCGCGCCCGCCGTGAAGGCGGCTTCGGTCAACACGCAGCGCCGTGTGAACGCCGCCGACAAGCGCATCATCAACGGCCAGACCGACGTCAACCAGCTGGTGCCGTTCAAGTACAAGTGGGCCTGGGAGAAGTACCTCGCCACCTGCGCCAACCACTGGATGCCGCAGGAAGTGAACATGTCGCGCGACATCGCGACCTGGAAAGACCCGAACGGCCTGACCGAAGACGAGCGCCGCATCATCAAGCGCAACCTCGGCTTCTTTGTCACCGCCGATTCGCTGGCCGCCAACAACATCGTGCTGGGCACCTACCGCCACATCACGGCGCCCGAGTGCCGCCAGTTCCTGCTGCGCCAGGCCTTCGAAGAAGCGATCCACACGCACGCCTACCAGTACATCGTCGAATCGCTGGGGCTGGACGAAGGCGAGATCTTCAACGCGTACCACGAGGTGGGTTCGATCCGCGCGAAGGACGAGTTCCTGATCCCGTTCATCGACGCGATCATGGACCCGCACTTCCACACCGGCACGCCCGAGGCCGACCAGACGCTGCTCAAGAGCATGATCGTCTTCGCCTGCCTGATGGAAGGCCTGTTCTTCTACGTCGGCTTCACGCAGATCCTCGCTTTGGGCCGCCAGAACAAGATGACCGGTGCCGCCGAGCAGTACCAGTACATCCTGCGCGACGAGTCGATGCACTGCAACTTCGGCATCGACGTGATCAACCAGATCAAGCTCGAGAACCCGCAGCTGTGGACGCCGGCCTTCAAGGCCGAGATCAAGGCGCTGTTCGAGCAGGCTGTGGAACTGGAGTACCGCTACGCCGAAGACACCATGCCGCGCGGCGTGCTCGGCATGAACGCGTCGATGTTCAAGGGGTACCTGCGCTACATCGCCAACCGGCGTGCCACGCAGATCGGGCTGGAAGCCCTGTTCCCGAACGAAGAGAATCCGTTTCCGTGGATGAGCGAGATGATCGACTTGAAGAAGGAACGCAACTTCTTCGAGACCCGTGTCATCGACTACCAGACCGGCGGTGCGCTGGCCTGGGACTGAAGCAAAAGTCCCATGGCCCACGCACTGCCAACAGCCCCGCATGACGCATCGAAGTGGATGCGCCGCGCGGGTGGCAGTGAGAGATCAAGAATTGCGAACCAAGGCAGGCGTCAGACCGAAGCCGAGTTCGTGACCCCGTTCACCGCACTGGGGCAACCGTTGCAAGGCGAAAGCCGGGCAGCAGACCACCGGGCGGTGGATCTCCGGGCTGCATGAGCAGCACGGAGCCATTTGCAACTTGATCAAGGAGATCGTTATGGCAACTGCGAAGAAGGCCGCTCCGGCCAAGAAGGCTGCGGCGAAGAAGGCCCCGGCGAAGAAGGCCGCTCCGGCCAAGAAGGCTGCCGCCAAGAAGGCCGCCCCGGCCAAGAAGGCCGCCCCGGCCAAGAAGGCTGCGGCCAAGAAGGCCCCGGCGAAGAAGGCTGCGCCGGCCAAGAAGGCTGCGGCGAAGAAGGCGCCGGCGAAGAAGGCGGCACCGGCGAAGAAGGCCGTCGCGAAGAAGGCGCCGGCGAAGAAGGCCGCCGCCAAGAAGGCCGCGAAGAAGGCGGCCCCTGCCGCGCCCACTGCCCCTGCTGCCGCGTCTGCGCCAGCAAAGACTGCGCTGAACCCTGCGGCTGCTTGGCCGTTCCCGACTGGCAACAAGCCCTGAGGGAATCTCGCCTGAACGATGCTAATCGGCTAGTTCAAGCACTCTCGAAACGGCCCAGCACAGCTGGGCCGTTTTTTCTTTGCGGCCGAAATGTGGGTGAGGTGTAATCCTGTTCCTGTGAACTGACTGGGCGCTAGTGTTTGCGGCCAAGCCCCGGAGCCCTCCGGGACTCGCCGCGGAGCCGTAGCTTTCAACATGAACGAGTTCCTATCACGACTTCTCGAAGATCTGCAGCGTGCTCATTCACCTGACAGACGTGCCGAGCTATTGGCCAGGATCGCTGGTATGCGAGCTAGGCTAGGTGACTTCGACGGTTCCCGCAAGGCGGTCGAGGACCTGCGCGCAATCTATGGAGATGGGCGAAGTGGCGTGGTAACAGTTTCGATCATGTTGGCAGAGGGAATGCTGCACTTCTACGAATCCTTTCGACCGCAAGCACTAGATCGGTTTTCTCGCGCTCAATTGCTAAGCATCGGAATGAAGTATGACGCTGGCATCGCTCTTTCATCGGCTTGGAAATCGAACTACCACTTCGAATTCGAAGAATACGAGGAAATGGCGGCTGCTCTACGTCTGGCTGTGCGCCATGCGGACAAAGAGAACCTCGATGCAATATCGAGAATTGGGATAACGTTATTCAGCGCGTTCTCGATCGCCGGAAATGGCGACGCAGCGCAGCACTGGTTCATGCGGGCGCGAGAGGCGGCTGCGAAGAACGGGGATCGCTTAACCATAGAGGGGCTTCTGTACAGCCGGGCAGCCTTCTTGGTCACTCACGCTCGGGCAGAGAACTGCATTCAAGCTGTCGATGTTGATCACTTGCGCATGCTCAGAATGGAAGTGTCTTCGGCGAAGAATTTTCAGGACCTGTCCAAGATGGCGTCACTGCCAGAGCATCTTCGCTTGTGGGACGCCCGTCTCAGAATGCTCGAGGGCGAATACAGATCGGCCGAAGAAGTTCTGCGAGAGGTGCGTGATGGGCGACGATTCGCCAGTCACAACTTCAGTACGGCGTTTGTCGATCTCGAGATCGCGTACTGTCAGGCCTACGCAGGTGACGTGGCTAGTGCTCAGGAAACCCTCTCTGCTTTGCCGGAGCAAGATTTCGGGAACCTAGACGTCGACGAACAACTTGTGGCGGCGTGGATCAAGCAGAAGCTCTCGGAATTGGACACGCAGTTTGGCGATCCAGTGAAAGCAAGGCTGCTGACCGAGTCAGCGGTGATAGCTTACCGAGCCATGATGGACGATCTCGGCGGTAAGCTGAGCGAATTCGCTCAATAGGTCCGTCATGCATTTCTACCTTGCGACTAAGCTTGAGATCCGTCGGCGTGCGGCAGGCTTTGTATGAGCATCATCTCCCTCGCCATGGGCTCCTCCAGCGACTGGGACACCCTCCAGCACGCCGCCGCCCTCCTCGACGAATTCCAGATCGCCTACGACAAGCAGGTCGTGTCCGCACACCGCATGCCCGACGACATGTTTGCCTTTGCCGAGTCAGCTGCCGCGCGGGGCGTGAAGGCCATCATCGCCGGCGCGGGTGGTGCAGCGCATCTGCCCGGCATGCTCGCGGCCAAGACTGTCGTGCCGGTGCTCGGCGTGCCGGTCCCCAGCCGCCATCTCAGCGGGCTCGACTCCCTCTATTCGATCGTGCAGATGCCCAAAGGCATTCCAGTCGCCACCTTCGCCATCGGTGCGGCGGGCGCCGCCAACGCGGCCCTGTTCGCAGTGGCCATGCTCGCCAATGAAGACGCTGCGCTGCGCCAGCGCCTACTCGACTTCCGTGCCCGCCAGACCGCCGCGGCACGCGCCATGACGCAGGACCTGAAGTGATGCCGACCCAAGCCGCGTCGGCTCTGCCGATGCTCGGTGTGCTGGGCGGTGGCCAGCTCGGCCGCATGTTCGTGCATGCCGCACAGAGCATGGGCTATCGCGTCGCCGTGCTGGAGCCCGATGCCACCAGCCCGGCCGGCGCGGCAGCCGATGTGCACGTCAAGGCCGCCTATACCGATGCCGACGCGCTGGCGGAGCTGGCCCGTTCGTGTGCCGCCGTGACGACCGAATTCGAGAACGTGCCGGCCGCAGCGCTGCGCACGCTCGCGCTCGAACGGCCTGTTGCGCCGCCGGCCGACGCCGTGATGGTGTGCCAGCACCGGGCGCGCGAGAAGGCGGCGTTTGCGGCCGCAGCCGTGCCCTGCGCGCCGCACGCTCTGCTCGATGCCGATTCCGACCTCGGCGCGCCCGCGCTGGCCGCGCTGCTGCCCGGCATCCTCAAGACCGCCAGCCTCGGCTACGACGGCAAGGGCCAGGCTGGGGCAGCGACCCTGGCGGATCTGGCCGCCGCCTTCGCCTCTCTCGGCCGTGTGCCCTGCGTGCTGGAGAAGCGCCTGCCGCTGCGGCGCGAGATCAGCGTGATCGTTGCGCGCGGCCGCGATGGCGCCGTCGTGCACCTGCCGGTGCAGCAGAACCTGCACCGCGACGGCATCCTCGCCGTCACCCAGGTGCCCGCGCCCGACATCGATGCCGCGCTCGCGGCGCGCGCCGTCGTGCAGGCCGAGGCGCTGGCCGCGTCGCTGCAGTACGTGGGTGTCCTGTGCGTCGAGTTCTTCGTGCTCGAAGACGGCTCGCTGGTGGCCAACGAGATGGCGCCGCGCCCGCACAACTCGGGCCACTACAGCATCGATGCCTGCGACGTGTCGCAGTTCGAATTGCAGGTGCGCACGCTCGCCGGCCTGCCGCTGGTGCCGCCGCGGCTGCACTCGGCCGCCGTGATGCTGAACCTGCTGGGCGACCTGTGGTTTGCCGATGCGGGCTCGACCGCGCCGCGCGAGCCCGACTGGCCCGGCGTGCTCGCGCTGCCCGGTGCCCACCTGCACCTGTACGGCAAGGCCGAGCCACGGCGTGCGCGCAAGATGGGCCATCTCACGCTCACCGCGGCCACGCCGGCCGCGGCAAGGGCCACGGCGCTGCAGGCTGCGGCGCTGCTCGGCCTGCCGGCGTTCTGAGGCAGGCGCCTCCATGCCCATCCTGCCCGGCAGCGATGCCAGCGCGGTGCACCAGGCCGCCGCCAGGCTCGCGGCCGGCGAACTGGTGGCCTTCGCGACCGAGACCGTCTACGGCCTCGGTGCACGCGCTGACGACGCAGCGGCCGTGGCCCGCATCTACGCCGCCAAGGGCCGGCCCGCCGAGCACCCGCTGATCGTGCACGTGGCCGACGACGCGGCCGTGGCCACCTTCGCGGCCGCCGTGCCGCCCGCGGCGCGCCGCCTGATGGCGGCCTTCTGGCCCGGGCCGCTGACCCTGATCCTGCCGCGACGCGACGGCGTGGCCGCCGCGGCCGCGGGCGGGCAGGACAGCATCGGCCTGCGCCTGCCTTCGCACCCCGTGGCCCTGGCCCTGTTGCGTGAGGCGGCGCGGTTGGGCGTGCCCGGCGTGGCCGCGCCCAGCGCCAACCGCTATGGCCGCGTCAGCCCCACGCGCGCCGAGCATGTGCGCGACGAGTTCGGCGCCGCACTCTGGGTGCTGGACGGTGGCCCCTGCTCACTGGGCATCGAATCGGCCATCGTCGACTGCACTCGCGCCGAACCTGCGCTGCTGCGTCCGGGCCAGCTTGGCCGCGAGGCGCTCGAAGCGGTGCTGGGCCACCCGCTGGCCGCGCCCGATGCACAGTCGCCGCGTGCTTCGGGCACGCTGGCGTCCCACTACGCACCGGCGGCACCGGTGCACCTGTTCGACGCCGTCGCATCGTGTCATCCCTGGGCGGCCGACGCGGCCCGGCCGGCCGGGGTGGTCGCGGTATATTCCCGGGTCGCCCCCCCGGCTGGGCCGGCCTGGCTGCACAAGGTCATGCCGGACGACGCGGCAGCGGTGGCGCACGAACTGTTTGCCGTGCTGCGCGATTTCGACGCGGCCGGCGCTTCGGCCATTTGGGTGGAACGTCCTCCGCCCGGGCCCGACTGGGACGGTGTGCGCGACCGCCTGCAGCGCGCCGCCGCCTAGAGCAGGCAGCGCAACACCGGGCCGGCCGGCGCACCCCCTTTCGGAGCCAAGATGATCTTCAGCAGCCAGGCCCCCACGCAACCCGCGGCGCGGCCCTTGTCCCTTTGGCGCCTGCGCCTGGCCCGCGCGGCGGGCATCACGGCGCTCGGCCTGCTCGCGTCGTGCGGCGGCGAGACCTCCCAGCTGGAAGCCTTCGTGCCCAAACGCTATTTCGCGCTGGGCGATGAAACCAGCGTGCTCACCCCGGTGGGCCAGAACTACAGCGTCAACGGACTCGATGCCAGCGGCAACATCAACTGCGCGGTCGAGCCGATCTGGGTGCAGTCGGTGGCCGCGATCTATGGGTTCGGCTTCGCCGAGTGCGCGGGCAATTCCAGCTTCGACCCCGCCGGTCGCATCCTGGCCACGGCGGGCGCCAAGGTGGAAGACGTGGCGGCCCAGGTCGAAGCCCAGGTGGCGGCCGGCGGCTTCCGCGACAAGGACCTGGCCACGGTGCTGGCCGGTGCCAACGACATCTACGAACTCTATGGCCAGTTCCCTTCGCTCAGCCGCGCCGTGCTGATGCGGGAGGCCGGCAACCGCGGCAAGCGGCTGGCGCTGGTGGTGAACCGGCTCATCGAACTGGGCGTGAAGGTGGTGGTCTCCGACGTGCCCGACCTGGGCATGTCACCCTACGCCATCGCCGAGCGCGCCCTGGCCACCGATACCGACCGCGCCGC
Organism: uncultured Rubrivivax sp.; assembly: GCA_964423075.1. Classification (GTDB taxonomy): domain Bacteria; phylum Pseudomonadota; class Gammaproteobacteria; order Burkholderiales; family Burkholderiaceae_C; genus Rubrivivax. Next base: position 6,983 of record CAYREA010000068.1, read on the forward strand.
ACTGATCACCGACCTGACCACCGCCTTCAATGAACAGCTGGGCGTGAACGTGGTGCTCGACGGGCGCTACGTGGGGCTGGCGCAGTCGCAGCTGCGCTTCCAGGCCATCAAGCGCTCGCCCGGAACCTTCGGCCTGGCCAACATCACCGACCCGGTGTGTACCGAGGTGCTGCCCGACTGCAGCAGCGCCACCGTGGTCACCGACGCCACGCCGGCCAGCTACCTGTGGGCCGACACCACGCGCCTCGGCCCGGGCGGCCATTCGCAGCTGGCGAGCCTGGCCATCGACCGCGCGCGCCGCAACCCCTTCTAGCGGCCCCGCACCCAAGGGGGCGCTTTGCGGGCCAGCGGGTTTCCCCCGCCGGGCTGCGCCTTCACCCACGCCTATAGTCCACGCTCCAAAAGCGAACGGTCGTGCTATTTGCGACCGTGGGCGCCTGCCGGCGCACCGGAACTGTGGGGACAACATGACGAACAAGGCATACCGAAGCTGGGCCGTGACAGCCCTCACCGCCGCGCTGCTGGCGGCCTGTGGGGGCAGCGACCCCGCCATTCCCGGCACCGTCGAACCCGCGGGCGCGCCCACCAGCAAGGGCACCTTCACCGCGCTGGTCACCTTCGGCGACAGCCTGAGCGACATCGGCACCTACGCGCCCGCCACCTCGCTCACGGGCAACGGACAGGCGCCGTACTTCGGCGGCAAGTTCACGGCCAATTCCGCCACCGCCAAGGTGTGGGTGGAGAACCTGGCCACGACCATGGGCCTGGTGGTGACGCCCGCCGAAGTGGGTTTTGCCGGCGCTTCGGTGAAGTGCCCGGCGGCCGCCAATCCGGCGCTGGCCGGCACCTGCACCGCCTATGGCCAGGGCGGCTCGCGCGTGACCGACGTCAACGGCATCGGCCGCACCACCTCGACCGGCGCGCCGGCCGCGCTGACGGTGCCGGTCAAGGCCCAGATCGCCAACCACCTCAGCCGCTTCACCAGCTTCAAGGCCAGCGATCTGGTACTGGTCTGGGCTGGCAACAACGACGTCTTCATCCAGTTCGGCGCCTTCACGGCGGCAGCCACGGCCATCAAGACCCGGGAGGCCCAGGGCGCGATCACCGCAGCCGAGGCCGACAAGCAACTGTTCGAAGCCCAGACGGCCGCGCAGACGGCGCTGAAGGCCGCGGCGCAGGAGCTCACCGGCTACGTCCGCAGCGAAATCCTGGCCAAGGGCGGCCGGTACGTGGCCGTGTTCACGCTGCCCGACTCGGCGCTCACGCCCTTCGGCGGCGCGCTGCCGGCTTCGGTCAAGCCGGTGCTGTCGGCCCTGGTCGACACCTTCAACCTGTGGCTGCGCGACGGCCTGGGCGGCCAGCCGGTGAAGATCATCGACCAGAACGCACCGGGCAAGGACGTGTACGCCAACCCTGCGCGTTATGGCCTGACCAACAACACGGTGCCCACCTGCGACAGCGCCAAGATCAGCCTCATCACAGCTGGTGCGGTGACCGACGGCTCTTCGCTGTTCTGCAACTCGACCGCCGGCGCACCCTACAACGGCATCCGCACCGGCGCCGACGTCAACACCTGGCAGTTTGCCGACGGCGTGCACCCCACGCCGGGCGGCCACAAGGTCATCAGCGACTACGTCACCCAGCAGCTGCGTGCCTTCGGCTGGATCTGAGCCTCACGCCTTCGGAAAGAAACCCATGCACAAGAACATCCGACTGCCGGCGCTCTGCACACTGACGGCGCTGACCCTGGCCTGTGGTGCCGCCCAGGCCCAGCACACCTTCAAGCTCGGTGCGGTGCGTTACGACGCGCACTCCAAGACCAGCGGCATCAGCGGCATCGGCATCCCTGCCGGCGCCGACGCCAAGGTGGGCGACGCCACCACGCTGCTGTTCACCTATGAATACGCAGTGACACCCAAGTTCGGCGTCGAACTGGCGCTGGGCGTGCCGCCGGAAATCAAGGCCAAGGCCACCGGCTCGGTGGCCTTCCTGGGCGAGGTGCTGTCGGCGCGCAACGTGGCCCCCACGCTGCTGGTGAACTACCACGTCGGCAACCCCGGCGACACCTTCAGGCCCTACTTCGGCGTGGGCGGGAACTACACCCGGTTCACCAACGTGAAGACGCCCTACGGCTGGAACGTCAAGCTGTCCGATTCGATCGGCCTGGCTGTGCACGGTGGCTTCGACTGGGCCATCAACCGCAACTGGGGCCTGTTCGCCAGCATCGCGCGCGTCGACGTGAAGAGCAACCTCACGGCCACCGGCGCCGTGGTGCTGCAGAGCACCATCGACTTCCGGCCCTGGACCTACGAGACGGGTGTGTCCTACCGCTTCTGAAGCCCAGGCGCGCCTCAGGGCTCGGCCGACACGCGGTGGGCCGGCGCATCGCGCAAGGCCCACTGCACCAGGGAGTCCAGCGCCGGCCGCGCGGCGTTGGCGTTCGGGTGGTTCACCACCGCCACCATCACGTAGCGCCGGCCGCTGTTCGAAAGCACGTAGCCGGCCACGCCGGCCACGTCGCGCAGCGAGCCTGTCTTCAGGTGGGCGCGGCCCGGCGTGGCGCGCGAACGGCGCATCGTGCCGTCCAGGCCCGACACCGGCAGCGAGGCCATCAGCTCGCTCATCACCGGCCCGTCGTGCATCTGCAGCAGCACCTTGGCCAGCCGCCCGGCGCTGATGCGCACGCTGCGCGACAGGCCCGAGCCGTTGTCCAGCACCACCTCGTCGCCCAGGTTGCCGGTGCGCTCGATCAGCCAGCGCGCCAGCGTCTCGCGCGCCGTGTCGGGCGTGGCCGGCTGGCGCGGGTTGGCTTCGCGCGCCAGCGTCAGGAACAGCTGTTGCGCCATCACGTTGTTGCTGAACTTGTTGATGTCGCGGATGACCTCGGACACGGCCGGTGAGCGCAGCTCGAAACTGGCTTTCAGTTCGGCGGGCGCCGCCCCTTCGCGCACGCTGCCGTGCAGCACGCCGCCCATCTCGCGCCACAGGCCTTCGACCAGGCGGGCCTCGTAGGTGGCGGGTTGCGGGTCGGCCACGGGCCAGCTCTGTTCGCCGCAGGCCAGCGCGTAGCTGCCGGCAAAACGCGTGCGGCCGGGTTCGAAGCTGGCCTTGAGCGCGCCGCGCCAGTCTTCGCAGGGGCCGGCCGCCAGCGGCACCGTGCGCTCGGCCACCTGGCCGGCCAGTGGCGGCTCGGCCACGATGCGCGCCACGCCGGCCGCAGCGTCGGGCACGAAGGTGTAGACGCTGCTGCGGAAGTTGAACATCAGCGCCGCGGGGCGCACGTTGTAGGGCCGCAGCGGTTCGCCGTCGAATTCGGCGGCCGAAGCCTCGGGCACGACGAAGGCGCTGCTGTCGAGCACGATGTCGCCGCGGATCTCGCGCACGCCCAGCTGCTGCACGCGGCGCAGCAGCAGCCACACCCGTTCGAGCACCAGCTTGGGGTCGCCGCTGCCCTTGATGTGCAGTGAGCCTTCCAGCACGCCGGCCTGCACCGGGCCGGCCAGCCACACCGGCGTGGCCCAGGTCCAGGCCGGGCCCAGGCGCTCGAGTGCGGCGCTGGTGGTGAGCAGCTTCATCAGCGAGGCCGGGTTCACCGGCTTCGTGTCCTGCCACTGCAGCATGCGGCGGCCGCCGTGGGTGTCGAGCAGGGCCACCGACACCGCGTCGGCCGGCACGCCGGCGTTGTGCAGCGCGCGCTGCACCTCGGGCGGCAGCGTGGCCTGCGGCGCGGCGGCGGCTGCACCCGCCAGCGCTGTGCAGCAGGCCGCCAGCACGAGGCTGCGGTGCGCCGCGGCGGCGTCCGGCCGGCGCAGGATGGGCCAGGTCGTCGTGATCACGGCAGGATGATCGCACGGCCTAAACTCCCGCCATGAGCGCGCCGCCGTGCCTGATCGCCTTCGACACGTCCACCGAGCGCATGGCGGTGGCGCTGCAGTCGCCCGCCGGCGCCGCGCTGCTGAACGAGCCGGGTGGTGCGGCGGCCTCGGCCACGCTGCTGCCGCAGGTGGCGCGCCTGCTGGCCGGCGCGGGGCTGGCCCACGCCGATCTCGACTTCATCGCCTTCGGCCGCGGGCCGGGGGCCTTCACCGGCTTGCGCACGGCCTGTGCCGTGGCACAGGGCCTGGCCTACGGCATCGGCCGGCCGGTGCTGCCGATCGACAGCCTGCTGATCGTGGCCGAAGACGCGCGCCTGCAGGCCGGCGCGACGGCCCCTTTCGACGTGGGCGTAGCGATGGACGCGCGCATGAACGAGCTCTACGCCGCCGCCTACCGCTTCAATGGCACGGCATGGCAGGTGCTGCGTGAGCCGGCTCTGCTGGCCTTGCCCGCGCTGGCCCCGGCCTGGGCCGGCCTGGCCCTGGAGGCCGTGGCCGGTTCGGCCTGGGCCGCCTTCGGCGACCAGCTGGCCCGGCCCGGGGCCCGCGTGTACATGCAGGAGCAGGACCGCGCCGCCGCACTGCTGCGCCTGGCCCAAGCCGCAGCAGCGGCGGGCGAGGGTGTCGACGCCGCGCTGGCCCTGCCGATCTACCTGCGCGACAAGGTGGCGCAGACCACGCGCGAACGCGAGGCAGCGCGCGCTGCCCTGGCCGGATGAGCGCGCGCCTGGCTCCGCGCCTGGAGCGGCGTGCGATGACGGTGCGCGACCTCGACACCGTCACCGCCATCGAGGCCAGCGCCTACGGATTCCCGTGGACACGCGGCAACTTCATCGATTCGCTGGCCGCCGGCTACCTGGCCGAGGTGCTGGAGGAGGACGGTGCAGGCCTGGTGGGCTACTACGTCGCGATGCGCGGTGTCGACGAGATGCATCTGCTCAACGTCACGGTCGCGCCCGCCTGGCAGGGCCAGGGCCTGGGGCGGCTGATGCTGCAGGCGCTGGCCGAGCATGCGTGCGCTCAGGGCCTGGCGTCCTTGTGGCTGGAGGTGCGCCAGGGCAACCAGCGCGCGCGTGCGCTGTACCGCCAGCTCGGTTATGCCGAGGTGGGCCTGCGCCGCGCGTATTACCCGGCGGCAGGCCGGCGCGAAGATGCGGTGGTGATGAGCCTGCCGCTGGGGCCTGGTGCCGCCGACGAGAGCGACGCATGAGCTGGACCGAACGCCAGCGCGCCATGTTGGATGTGATGGGGCTGCGCGTGTGGGCGCCGGCACCCGATGGCATGCCGGCGCCCGCGCCCACCGATGCGCCCCGCGCGCCTGCCGTGCGCGCTGTCGCGCCGGCGCCCGCAGCCCGGCCGGCACCGGCACCGGCACCGGCGGCCACACCCGCGCCCATCGCCGCGCGCGCCGACCTCGCCGCCCTGGGCTGGCCCGAACTGCGCGCGGCCGTGGCCGCCTGCCGCGCCTGCAGCCTGTGCGAAAGCCGCACCCAGACCGTGTTCGGCGTCGGCCACGAGCAGGCGCACTGGATGGTGGTGGGCGAAGCCCCGGGCGAGAACGAAGACCTGCAGGGCGAACCCTTCGTCGGCGCCGCCGGCCAACTGCTCGACCGCATGCTGGCCGCGCTGTCTCTCACGCGCTCGACCGAAGGCCCCGAGCCGCCGGCGCAGCGCGTCTACATCGCCAACACGCTGAAGTGCCGGCCACCGCGCAACCGCAACCCCAGCGCCGAGGAAATGGCGCAGTGCGAGCCCTTCCTGGTGCGCCAGATCGAGCTGCTGAAGCCGCGCATCATCCTGGCGATGGGGCGTTTTGCGGTGCAGGCCCTGTTGCGCAGCGACGCGCCCGTAGGCAAGCTGCGGGGCCGCGTTCACCGCTACCAGGGCGTGCCGCTGATCGTCACCTACCATCCCGCCTACCTGCTGCGCAGCCTGCCCGAGAAGGCGCGTGCCTGGGAAGACCTGTGCCTGGCCGCTTCGGTGGCCGAAGGAAACGCCCCATGACCGCGCGCGACCCCTACGACGCCGAGCTGCAGGCCCTGCAGGCGCGCATCGCGCAGTTCACGCTGCTGTGCAACAACGTGCCGGCCGCCATCGCCTACTACGAGCGCAAGCAGAGCTACACCTGCCGCTACGCCAACCTGGCCTACGCGCAGATGTTCGGCCGCACCGAAGAGAGCATTCTGGGCCTGCCGGTGGCGCAGATCATCGGTGCCGACGCGGCAGCGGCCATCCAGCCGCGCATCGACGAGGTCATCCGCGATCTCACCGCCACGCGCTACGAACGCCGTCTCACCGACGCCACCGGCCGCGCGCGTTCCATCGAAGTGCACCTGCTGCCGCACGTCGGCCCCGAGGGCGACGCCATCGGCGCCTTCGTGCTGATCAGCGACATCACACGCCACCGCGAGGCCGAAGCCGCGGTGCGCGACAGCGAAGAGCGGCTGGCCAAGTTCATGCACGCCAGCGCCGAGGGCATCGTGTTCCACAAGGGCGGCTTCATCACCGACGCCAACCCACCGCTGCTGAGCCTGATGGGCTATTCGATGGACGAGGTGCTGGGCCGCTCGACGCTGGACTTCGTGGCGCCCGCGCACCGGCCCAGCGTGGCCGCGGTGATCGCAGCCGCGCCCGAGATCAGCTACGACAGCGTCATCCTGCACAAGGACGGGCATCAGATCCCGGTCGAGTTCATCGTGCGCACCGTGCACTACCACGGCGAGGCGCTGCGCATGACCATCGTGCGCGACATCCGCGACCGCGTCGAGGCGCAGGCCCGCATCCACCACCTGGCGCACCACGACCCGCTCACCGGCCTGCCCAACCGCCTGGCCTTCGACGAACGTGCGCAGGCCGCGCTGGCCGTGGCGCGCGAGCGCGGCGAAGCGCTGGCGCTGTTGTTCATCGACCTCGACCACTTCAAGCGCGTCAACGACTCGCTGGGCCATCAGGTGGGCGACATGCTGCTGCAGACCGTGGCCGACCGCATCACCGCCACGCTGCGCTGGTCGCCGGTGGCGACCGAGGGCGACGAGGCGCCGGCCCCGCGCGAGAACGACCTGGTGGCGCGCTTCGGCGGCGACGAGTTCGTGCTGCTGCTGTCGGGCAACCCCAGTCCCGAAGCCGTGAAGGCGGTGGCCGACAAGCTGTTGTCGGCGGTGGGCCTGCCCTTGCAGGCCGAAGGCGCTTCGATCTCGGTCACGCCCAGCATCGGCGTGGCCATGTACCCCGAACATGGCCTCACGCCGGCCGAGCTGATCAAACACGCCGACACCGCGATGTACCAGGCCAAGTCTTCAGGCCGCGCGCACTGGTGCCTGTTCGAGCCGGCCATGGCCGAGACCGCCTACGCCGAACTGGCGATGGAAAGCCTGCTGGCGCAGGCGGTGCGCGAGCAGCAGTTCCTGCTGCACTTCCAACCGCAGCTGGCGCTGGCCGACGGCGCGCTGGTGGGCGTGGAGGCCCTGGTGCGTTGGCAGCACCCGCTGCGCGGGCTGCTCGGTGCCGACGAGTTCATCCCGCTGGCCGAGGCGCGCCGCCTGATCCTGCCCATCGGCCAGTGGGTGCTGCACGAGGCGCTGCGCTGCGCCGTGCGCTGGCACGAGGCCGGCCTGGCGCCGGTGCCGGTGGCGGTGAACGTCTCGACGCTGCAGTTCCAGAGTGCGGGTTTCGTCGAGAGCGTTGAAGCGGCGCTGGCCGCCACCGGCGCCAGCGGCCCGATGCTGGAGTTGGAGCTCACCGAGCGCATGCTGATGGAAGACGTGGCCACCGTGCGCGCGGCGCTGATGCGCCTGAAGGCCATCGGCGTGCGCATCGCCATCGATGACTTCGGCACCGGCTACACCTCGCTGGCGCACCTGAAGCACCTGCCGGTGGACCGGCTGAAGATCGACCGCAGCTTCGTCACCGACCTGCCCGCCGACCAGGGCTCGGCGGCCATCGCGCGCGCCATCATCCAGCTGGGCCGCAGCCTGAACCTGCAGGTGCTGGCCGAAGGCGTGGAAACCGACGCCCAGCGCGAATGGGTGCGCGCCCAGGGCTGCGACGCGCAGCAGGGTTTCCTGATGGGCGAGCCCCTGTCGCAGGCCGGCTTCGAGGCCTGGCTGCGCAGCCGCGCAGCGCCCGGCTAAGGCCGGCCCAGGCAGCGGCCCGCAGCGCGCGGGCATGGCCCGCCTCGGGCCACGGCATGGCTCCATCGGGCGATGGCGGCAGGCGGCGTTCGGCCGACAGTGCGGTCCTCGATGCACCGCCTGTCGACTGCCACCATGCCCCCGCCCCAGCAGATCCTGTCCGCCGCCTGGCCGCACCTGCGCGCCGCGCTGGCCGCGTTGCTGGGTACGCTGGCGGCGCTGGCTTCGGCGGCGCCGGCAGAACCGCCGCGGCGCCTGGTGGACACCGGCCTGCTCGCGCCCGGGGTCACGGCCTTCGCGCCGCAATACCGGCTGTGGTCCGACGGTGCCAGCAAGCGCCGCTGGATCGCCCTGCCGCGCGGCAGCGCCATCGACGCGCGCGACCCCGACGCCTGGGTGTTCCCGCGCGGCACGAAGCTGTGGAAGGAGTTCGCCGTCGAGGGCAGGCCGGTGGAGACGCGCTACATCGAACGCCGCGCCGACGGCAGCTGGGCCTACGCCAGCTACATCTGGAACGCCGCCGGCACCGAGGCTGAGCTTGCCCCCGCGCGCGGCACCACGCTGGCCGTGGCCGCCGCGCCCGATGGCCGCTACGTCGTGCCCGGCCGTGGCGACTGCCTGGCCTGCCACGGCGGCGCGCCGGCGCCGGTGCTGGGCTACTCGGCGCTGCAGCTGGCGCCCGAACTGCCTGCGCTGGTGGCCAGCGGCCGCCTGCGCGGCCTGCCCGCGGCGCTGCTGAAGCAGACACCGCGCATCGCCGCCGCCAGCGCCGGCGAACGCGCTGCCCTCGGCCTGCTGCACGCCAACTGCGGCCATTGCCACCACGGCCGCGGCGGTGTGCCGGTGGCGCTGCGCCTGGCGCAGCGTGTGGCCGACCCCGAGGCCAGCCGCGCCGAGGTGCTGGCATCCCTTCTGGACACCGGGGGCCGCTTCAATGCCGGCGCGCCCCTCATCGAGCCCGGCCAGCCGCAGAACAGCGTGCTGGTTCAACGCATGCGGTCCCGCCTGGGCCTGCTGCAGATGCCGCCGCTGGGCACGCAGCGGCCTGACGACGAGGGCCTGGCCCTCATCGAACGGTGGATTGCCCACGACCTCACCCCACGAAAGGAACATTGAGATGAAGATCAACGAGAAGCTGCCCATGCAGCTGGCACTGGCCGCCGTGGCCGTCAACCTGCTGGCCTTCGGCCTGACCCTGGCACGCCCGGCCGAAGCCGCCGAGCCGAAGAAGAACCCGCAGGTCGAGCGCGGCCGCTACCTGGTGAACACCTCGGGCTGCCACGACTGCCACACGCCCCTCAAGATGGGCGCCAACGGCCCCGAGCCGGACATGAGCCGCATGTTGTCGGGCCACCCCGCCGGGATGCAGATGCCGCCGGTGCCCGCGCTGCCGCAAGGCCCGTGGCTGGTGGTCTCGGCGGCCACCAACACCGCCTGGGCCGGCCCCTGGGGCGTGAGCTTCACGGCCAACCTGACACCCGACGCCGAGACCGGCCTCGGCAAGTGGAGCGCGAAGGACTTCAGGGACACCATCCGCACGGGCCGCCACCTGGGGCGCGGACGCGCGATCCTGCCGCCGATGCCGATCCCGGCCTACAGCCAGATGACCGATCGTGACCTCGAGGCCATCTTCGCCTACCTGCGCACGGTGCCGGCGGTGAGCAACGCGGTGCCCGAGCCCTGGGCGCCGGCGGCGGCACCCGTCGCGGCGAAGTAGGGCTTCAGGGCGCGCTGGCGCCGGCGGCGATGGCCCAGAGTTCGAACTCGGGTTCGCCATGCCGGGCCAGGTGCGTCTGCCACAGGCACAGCCAGCGCGTGCCGGCGGCACGGCAGGCGGTGAGCGTCACTTCGGCGCCGCCGCTGCCGGTGGCTTCAAGGCGCGTCATGGCGTAGCGCCAGCTGGTGCCGGGCGCGAGTTCGCGCGTCCTGGCCTCCGCCATGGGGCGCGCTTCCGGCAGCAGGGCCACCTGCACGCGCACGGCGCTGCGCGCGGCCTGCGGCGGCACGGTCTCGACCATGAAGCCCGGGCCCTGCGGCGTCGCGCCGTAGCCCTTGGGCAGATCCAGGCGCAGACCGTTGGCGTGTGTGACGGTGACGGCCGCTTCGGTGGTGTTCATGGCCTCGGCGGGTGGCGTGGAAGGGCGGCAGGCGGCCAGCAGCAGCAGGGCCAGCACCGCCGCGCCGCGCCCGGTCAAGGGAACACGCCGCTGGCCACCACGTCGCGCCGCGCCTCGGCCACGAAGTTGCCCCAGTTCTGGAACCACGCACCGTCCCATGGGCGCGAAGTGTATTCAGAGCCCAGCGCCACGACGTTGGCGGCCGGCCAGCTGGCCGAGTTGCCGGCGTAGGCCGCGGGGTTGAAGCCGGGCATCAGCACCGCCGCGCTGGGCGCGCCGGGCGACTGGGCCTGGGTCTTGGCGTCGAGCGTGGCGATGGTCTCGCGGCTGCCCGCATCGGCCGTCTGGCGCAGGTAGCGCGCGGCGGCGAAGATGCTGACGGCGTCGTCACTGAGCAGGCGCGCCACGGCCGGGTTGCCGGCCTGGCGCAGCGTGGCGGGCGACACGGTGTCGGCGAACAGGTCGCTGTTGCGCGCGGTGGAGATGACGATCTGCCCCAGGCCCACCGAGCCGTTGTGGTTGGCGTTGACCACGGCGGCATAGTCCTTGGCGTCTTCCAGCGCCGACTGGTCGCGCTGCTCGGCCAGCAGGAAGGCGCCGAGTGTGGCCGGGTCCAGGTTGTACTGGCGCGCCGCCACCTCGATGACCTGGGCCCGCGTGGGCGGCTGGGCGCCCCACACCTCGCCCATCGGCGAGGCGATGGGCTGGCGCAGGAACAGCTCGGCCTGGCGCGCGCGGTCGCCCGGCGGCAGGCTGGCCAGGTAGGCGGGCAGGTCACCCACCGGGTTGCTGTAGCGCCGGGTGGTGGCGTCATCGCCGGCCAGCATGGCCAGCTGGTCGCCCAGCGGCACTGTGCGCGCGGTGGGATCCACCCCGCTGGCACCGGCGCCGGTAAAGGGCCGCGAAGGGTCGCTGCTCACCAGCCCGGCGTAGGGCGTGCGGTCGAAGGCCGGGCCGTTTGTGGGCACGCCGGCGCGCACGAGGTTGAAGCGAACCTGCCAGAGGTTGCCGTTGACGGCCACCCCGCCGGCGCCGCCCAGGCCGCTGACGACGGTGGTGTCGAGCTTGTCGAGTTCACCGCGCACGGTGGTGGCGTTGGCCGCGTCGCTGCGCGTGGCCAGCACGTCGATGAGCTGGCGCCGCAGCGCGGGGTCGTCCACCCGCTTCACCACCGCGGTGAGCGAGCTGGTGCCGAACAGGTTGGCGTCGCCCGACAGGTCGCGCAGGGTGGCGTTCAGGTTGGGGTCGTTGCGCAGCAGGTCCACCACCTGGGTCTGGTCTTCGCGCGAGACGGACCAGTCGTTCCAGGCGTAGCTGGTGAGATCGCGCACACGGTCGGCGACGGACTGCGAAGTCTGCTGGGCTTGCGCCGCCACGGGCGCAGCGGGCGAGGGCGCTGAAGCCTGCGCCAGCGTCAGGCTGCCGGCGGAAGAACGGACGGGGTCGGTCATGCGGCACTCCCGAAGCTGAAGCGGTGCCGATGATGGTGGGCGCCATGCTGCGCCGCGAGACCGGGCGTGCCCCAGCTGGGGCGCACCCCAGCGTGAACTCAGGCCTTGGGGGCCTTCTTCGGCCGCTTCCAGCCGGCGATGCTGCGCGCCGGTGGCCGCGCGAAGGTGAGCTGGTCTGCCGGCGCGTCCTTGGACAGCGTGCTGCCCGCGCCGATGGTGGCGCCTTCGCCGATCTGGATGGGCGCCACCAGCACGCAGTTGCTGCCCACGTGCACGTCGTTGCCGATCACGGTGCGGTGCTTGTAGGCGCCGTCGTAGTTGGCGGTGATGCTGCCGGCACCGTAGTTGACGCGCTCGCCCACGTCGGCGTCGCCCAGGTAGGCCAGGTGGTTGGCCTTGGCACCGGCGGCGAGCTTCGAGTTCTTCACCTCGACGAAGTTGCCCAGGTGCACGTCGGGCCCGAGCTGGGCGCCGGGGCGCAGGCGCGTGAAGGGGCCGATCTGCGCGCCGGCGCCGATCTGCGCGCCATCGCTGTGCGTGTAGGGCTGCACCAGCGCGCCGGGGCCTACCGTGGTGTCCTTGAGCACGCAGTGGGCGCCGATGCGGGCGCCGTCGGCGATGTGCACGCGGCCTTCGAAGATGCAGTTGACGTCGATCTCCACGTCGCTGCCGCAGCTGAGTTCACCGCGCACGTCGAAACGCGCCGGGTCGGCCAGGCGCACCCCGGCTTCCATCAGCGCTTCCGCCTGGGCGCGCTGGTAGCGGCGTTCCAGGTCGGCCAGCTGCACGGGGCTGTTGACGCCCAGCACCTCGGTTTCGCTGGCGGCGGCGGTGGTGACCACCGGCACGCCTTCGGCCACGGCCATGGCGACGATGTCGGTCAGGTAGTACTCGCGCTGCGCGTTGTCATTCTTCAGTGCCATCACCCAGCGCTTCAAGAGCGCCGTGGGCGCGGCCATGATGCCGGTGTAGACCTCGCGGAGGGCGCGCTGTTCGGGCGTGGCGTCCTTGTGCTCGACGATGGCGCTGACATCGGCGCCCTGGCGCACGATGCGGCCGTAGCCGGTGGCGTCGGCCAGCTCGATGGTGAGCAGCGCCAGCTTCTCGCCGGCGCAGGCCTGCACCAGCGCACGCGCGGTGGCGGGGCGGATCAGCGGCACGTCGCCGTTGAGGATGAGCGTGGTGGCGCCGCCGTCGTCCAGCACCGGCACGGCCTGCTGCACGGCGTGGCCGGTGCCCAGCTGCGGTTCCTGCCGCACGAAGCGTGCGTCCGCCAGGGTGGCGGCGGCCGTATGTTCCACTTGTTCGGCGCCGTGGCCGGTGACTACCACCGTGCGGCTGGCCCCGGTCTGCGTGGCCGCTTCAAGGACATGCTGCAATAGGCTTCTTCCGGCCAGCTTGTGCAGCACCTTGGGCAGGGCCGATTTCATGCGGGTGCCCTTGCCCGCGGCCATGATCACGACGTTCAGTGCCATGCGCTCATCTCGAATCAAAACCTCGATTATCGGTTTGCTGATCCTGCTGTGCGCTGCGGCCCTTGGGGGCTGCAGCAGCATCCGGCTGGCTTACGGCAATGCTCCGCAGTTGTTGTGGTGGTGGATCGATGGTTACGTCGACTTCAACGGCGAGCAGTCACCCCCCGTGCGCCAGGGCCTGGACAACCTGCACGAATGGCACCGCAACACCCAGCTGCCGGCCCTGATGGCGCTGCTGGCCACGGCCCAGGCCCAGGTGGCCGAGCCCACCACGGCCGGCCAGGCCTGCCGCTGGCAGACCCAGGTGCGCGAGGCGCTGGAGCCCACGCTGCAGCGGGCCTTGCAGCTCACGGCCGACACCCTGCCCAGCCTGACCGAGGCGAACTACCGCCACATCGAGCAGCGCTACGCCAAGGGCAACACCGAGATGAAGCGCGACTTCCTGCAGGCCGACGCGCAAGACCGGCTCGATGAGTCCGTCAAGCGCACGCTGGAGCGCGTGGAGCGTGTCTACGGCCGCGTGGGCGACGCCCAGAAGCGTGTGGTGCGCGAGGGTGTGGCCGCTTCGCCCTTCGACCCCGAGCTGTGGCTGGCCGAACGCCAGCGCCGCCAGCGCGAGGTGCTGCAGACGCTGCGCCGGCTGTCCGCCGAGAAGGCCGATGCCGACCAGCGCCTGGCTGCCCTGCGCGTGCTGGTGCAGCGCCTGGAGCGGTCACCCGACCCCGAGTACCGTGCCTACCAGCAGCGGCTGGGCGACTACAACTGCGCTTTTGCCGCGCAGATCCACAACAGCACGACACCGGCCCAGCGCCAGCGCGCGCGCGAGAACTTCAAGGGCTGGGAAGAGGACCTGCGGACCTTCCTGCCGGCCTCTTGACTTCGGCCCGGCTCAGGATGGCGGCAGTTCCACCACCACGCGCCGCGGGTTCATGCCCAGGCGCGGGAAGTCCATCATCGCGGCCTCGAACATGGCCGACAGCAGTGCGGCATCGCTGCGCGCATTGCCTTCGCTGGTGGCGCGGGTCTCGAACAGCGGTTTGCCGGTGGCGCGGTCGCGGATCAGCAGGGCCACCTGGCGCTCGTAGCGCGGGAAACTGTCGTAGCGCATGTTCACGCCCCAGCGGGGCGACACCCAGGGGCCGTAGCGCCAGTAGCCGAAGCTGCCGCGCCACCACATCGGGTCGTCCCAGGGCGACACCACGTAGCGCGCGTCGCGCGCGCCCACCTGCACCAGCACGTCGGGTTCCTTGCCGTCGGCACTGGGCGTGAAGCCGGCCTTTTCCAGCGCGTTGCGGGCGCTGGCCTCGAGCGCTTCGCTCTCGGCGGCGCGTGCCTGCTGCGAGGGCAGGCGCTCGAAGGCGTAGCTGCCGGGCTTGCGCTCGGCCGGCCATTCGCCGAAGCTGGCCACGCTGCTGGACACGGTGTTGAGGGTGGCGCAGCCGCCGAGCAAGGCGGCGCCGGCCAGCAGCGAGCTGATCGTGACGGTGCGGTTCATGGATCAATCCTCCTTGTCGTCGCGCGGGGTGGGTGGCAGCCAGGCCACGCGGCCGGGTTCGGCCGGGGCGCAGGGTTCGTCGTCGAAGGCGATATCGCCACCGGCATCGGCCACGCCTGTGGCTCTGAGCGTGGTGAAGGGGTAGAGGTTCCGGTCCATCATGTGCGAGGGCACGATGTTCCCCATGGCGGTGAACATGTTGTCGATGCGGCCCGGGTACTGGCGCTCCCACTCGCGGATCATCTTCTTCACCTGCACGCGCTGCAGCTGGTCCTGGCTGCCGCACAGGGTGCAGGGGATGATGGGGAACTGGCGGTGCGCGGCCCACTTCTCCAGGTCGGTTTCGGCCACGTAGGCCAGCGGGCGGATGACCACGTTCTTCCCGTCGTCGCTCACGAGTTTCGGCGGCATGCCCTTCATGCGGCTGCCGAAGAACATGTTCATCAAGAGCGTCACCACCATGTCGTCGCGGTGGTGGCCGAGCGCGATCTTGGTGGCGCCGAGTTCGCCCGCCACGCGGTA
>CAYREA010000069.1:0-21301 GCA_964423075.1 uncultured Rubrivivax sp.
GTGGCACGCCGCTGTCGGGCGTGAGCACCTCGAAGGCCAGGGCCTGCATGGCGTCGCCGGCGAGCATGGCCTGGGCCTCGCCGTACTGCACGTGCACCGTGGGCTTGCCGCGGCGCAGCACGTCGTTGTCCATGCAGGGCATGTCGTCGTGGATGAGTGAATAAGCGTGGATCAACTCCACCGCCACCGCCGCACGCAGCGCCGCCGCGTCCAGGCCCACCACGGCCTCGCAGGCGGCCAGCACCAGCAGCGGGCGCAGGCGTTTGCCGCCGTCGAGCACGCCGTAGCGCATGGCCTCGCCCAGGCCGGCCGGCGCGTCGCCGGGCACCCAGGCTTCCAGGGCCCGCTCCACGCGGGCCAGCTGGTGGCGCGACCATCCGTCGAAATCTCCAGCCGTCATGTCTGGGTCCACGTCTTGAGCTGACCGTCTTCCAGCACCTTGACCTGCTCTTCCACGCTCTGCAGACGGGCGCGGCAGAAGTTGAGCAGTTCGGCGCCGCGGCGGTAGCCGTCCAGCAACTCGTCCAGCGGCAACTGGCCGCTTTCCATCTGCGCCACCAGGCGATCCAGTTCCGCCAGGGCTTGCTCGTAGGTCGCGGGTTCCTTGGCTGTAGAGGCGGCGCTGCGCGGCATTTCGTGGCGTGAAATCAAGCCCGCATTCTAGACAAGCCCTCTACAGGTGCGGCCGGCAGGCCTCCCCAGGCGGCGCGCCGAAACCACAGTGGGGCACGGCTAGAATCCCGCGCTCGCCAGCCGGCAAGTCCGGCCCGGCGCTTTCCCATCATCAGCCAAATTTGCCGCCCGCGGGGCCACCGGGCGGCGGGGTCGATTTCCTCGGCAAGGAGGATCCTTTCGGATCATGTCGGACCTGAGCGTCAGTCTCGAAGCTCTTGAGCGCAGTCGCACTCAACTCTCAGTCAGCAGTTATTTCGACGAGGGCCTGTTCCGGAGGGAACAGGAACTCATCTTCCAGCACGCACCGCGCTACCTCGGGCATCAGCTTGCGCTGCCCGAGGTCGGCGACCACCTGGCGTTGGCGCAGGAAGACGAAGGGCGGGCCCTGGTGCGCACCAAGGACGGGATCGAACTCGTGTCCAACGTCTGCCGCCACCGCCAGGCGGTGATGCTGAAGGGCCGCGGCAATGCCGGGGCCCACATCGTCTGCCCGCTGCACCGCTGGACCTACGACCTGCACGGCGCGCTGGTCGGCGCACCGCATTTCGACCACGATCCCTGCCTGAACCTGCGCAACTACCCGGTACAGAGGTGGAACGGCCTGTTGTTCGAGCACAACGGCCGCAGCGTCTGCACCGACCTGGCACGGTTGGGCGTGGCCGCGCAGCTCGACTTCTCGGGCTACGTCTTCGACCGCGCCCAGGCCCACAGCTGCGACTACAACTGGAAGACCTTCATCGAGGTCTACCTCGAGGACTACCACGTCGGCCCCTTCCACCCCGGCCTGGGCCGCTTCGTCACCTGCGACGACCTGGCCTGGGAGTTCGGCCAGCACCATTCGGTGCAGACCGTGGGCGTGAGCAAGATGTTCGGCAAACCGGGTTCAGCCACCTACGAACGCTGGCACCAGGCGGTGCTGAAGTTCCGCAACGGCGCGCCGCCCGAACAGGGCGCGATCTGGCTCACCTACTACCCGACCGTGATGGTGGAGTGGTACCCGCACGTGCTGGTGGTGTCCACGCTGTTCCCGCAGGGGCCGCAGAAGACGCTGAACCTGGTGGAGTTCTTCTATCCCGAGGAGATTGCCGCCTTCGAGCGCGAGTTCGTGGACGCCCAGCAGGCCGCGTACATGGAAACCTGCATCGAGGATGACGAGATCGCGCTGCGCATGGACGCCGGCCGCCGCGCCCTGATGAAGCGCGGCGACGACGAAGTGGGGCCGTACCAGAGCCCGATGGAAGACGGCATGCAGCACTTCCACGAGTGGTACCGGCGCGAGATGGGGATGGCCGCGGGCGCCTAATGGGCCGAGCGCCGGGCCGCTCCCAAGCCGGCCCGCGTCCCCTTGGGGGACCGGGCGACGTACCCGTCGCCCGAGGGGCCAAATGACGTCCCCGACGCTGCTGATGGTGGCGTCGTCGCTGCTGTTCGCGCTGATGGGCGTGTGCGTGAAGGTCGCGTCGGCGCAGTACAGCGCCGGCGAGTTGGTGTTCTACCGCTCGCTGGTGGGCCTGCTGCTGATGGGCGCGGTGCTGCGCACACGCGGCGTGTCGCTGCGCACGCCGGTGCCGGCCATGCACTTCTGGCGCGGTGCCAGCGGCGTCACCGCGCTGTGCATGTGGTTCTATGCCATCGGCAACCTGCCGCTGGCCACGGCGATGACGCTGAACTACATGTCCTCGGTGTGGATCGCGCTGTTCCTGATCGGTGGCGCCGTGCTGCTCGGCAACGAACGCGCTGGCATCGACGGCCGCCTGGTGGCCGCCGTGCTCGCGGGATTTGCCGGCGTGGCCATGGTGCTGCGGCCCACCATCGACCAGCAACAGCTCTGGCACGGCCTGGTGGGGCTGGGCTCGGGCCTGCTGGCGGCCGTGGCCTACCTGCAGGTGACGGCGCTGGGCCGTGTGGGCGAGCCCGGCACGCGGGTGGTGTTCTACTTTTCGCTCGGCGGGCTGGTGGCCGGCGGCGTGCTCACGGCGCTGAGCGGCGGCCCGCACGGCCACACGCTGCAGGGCGCGTGGCTGCTGCTGGCCATCGGCCTGCTGGCCACCGTGGGGCAATGGCTGATGACGCGCGCCTACGCCACCGGTGCCACGCTGGGCATCGCGGCGCTGCAGTACCTGGGCATCGCCTATTCATTCGGCTTCGGCGTGTGGCTGTTCGACGACCCGGTGACGCCAGTGGCGCTGGCGGGCACGGTGCTGATCGTTGCCGCCGGCGTGGCCGCCACGCTGCTGCGCGGGCCCACGCCGCGCAGCGAGGCCACGCCCAACGAAACCTGACCCCCTCTTCCAGGAGCTTCGATGTCCACTTTCAACACCCTGATCCAGGCCACCGACCTGCAGACCCTGGTGGCCGCCGGTCAGCCCCTCGTGGTCATCGACTGCAGCTTTGACCTGGCCGACCCCGGTGCCGGTGAACAGGCCCATGCGGCCGGCCACATCGCCGGCGCGGTCTATGCGCACCTGGACCGCGACCTGTCCGGCCCCAAGGCCCCCGGCAAAGGCCGCCACCCGCTGCCCGAGCGCAGCGCCTTCGCCACCACCGCCGGCCGCCTGGGCGTGGCACCCGGCGTTCAGGTGCTCACCTGCGACGCCCAGGGCGGCCCCTACGCCGCGCGCGCGTGGTGGCTGCTGCGCTGGCTGGGCCACGACGCGGTGGCCGTGCTCGACGGCGGCGTCGCGGCCTGGCGCGCGGCGGGTGGCGCCTGGACGGCCGAGGCCACGGCGCCCCGGCCGCTGCCACCCTACCCGCTCGGCCCGGCGGCCATGCCCACGCTCACGGCCGACGAACTGCTCGCCCGCCTGGGCCGCGTGCGCCTGTTCGACGCGCGCGCCGGCGAGCGCTTCCGCGGCGAGGTGGAGCCACTGGACCCGGTGGCCGGCCACATCCCCGGCGCCACGCTGCGCTTCTTCAAGGACAACCTGCAGGCCGACGGCCGATTCAAGCCCGCGGCCCACTTGAAGGCCGAGTTCGAGGCCTTGGGCGGTGGCGATGCGCAGGTGGTGCACCAGTGCGGCTCGGGCGTCACGGCCTGCCACAACCTGCTGGCGATGGCCCACGCCGGTTTCGGCAGCACCACGCTCTACCCGGGCTCCTGGAGCGAGTGGTGCAGCGACCCCAAGAGGCCCGTGGCCCGCGCTTGATCGCAGTCAACACAAGTGGCGCCCGAGGGGCCAAACTAGCGACACGGCCCGCGCAAACCTGCAAGGCCGGTCCACCGAGAAGGAGCCACCATGTTCAAGCGCATCCTGTTCCCCACCGACGGATCGGACATCACGGCCAAGGCCCTGCAGACCGCGTTGTCGATGGCCCGCCTGTCGGGCGCCGAGATCAAGGCCCTGGCGGTGAAGGAGCCCTTCCCCTACAGCGCCGTGTCCGAGATGCAGCCGGTGCCGCCGCAGGAGTTCTTCGACGCGCAGGAGCGGGTGGCTGCCGCGCGCGTGAAGGTGGTGACGGCCGCGGCCGAAGCCGCCGGTGTGCCCTGCCAGGGCCACACGGTCGAGGCACTGCACCCCTGGGAAGCCATCCTCGACCATGCCAAGGCGCAAGGCTGCGACCTGATCGTGATGGCCTCGCACGGCCGCCGCGGCATGACTGCGCTGCTGCTGGGCAGCGAGACACAGAAGGTGCTGACGCACAGCACGCTGCCGGTGCTGGTCGTCCGCTGAGCGCTCCGCTCAGTGGCTGCCGTGGCGCCCCGCCGCGGCCAGCAGCACCAGGCCCAGGCCGGCCGCCAGCCAGGCCACCTGGGCCAGCGTGTCCTTGAACGACAGGCGCTGCTGCAACTGCGGCAGCAGGTCGGCCACGGCCACGTAGACGAAGCTGCTCGACGCCACCACCAGCAGGTAGGGCAGCACGCCGTGCCAGTCGGCTACCAGGTAGTAACCGAGCACCCCGCCCACCACGGCCGCCAGGCCCGAGATCGCGTTGTAGAGCAGCGCCTTGGCGCGTGAGAAGCCCGCGCCCAGCAGCACGATGTAGTCGCCCGCCTCCTGCGGGATCTCGTGCGCCAGGATGGCCAGTGCCGTCACCCAGCCCAGGCTGGCGTCGGTGAGGAAGGCCGCGGCGATGATGATGCCGTCGCAGAAGTTGTGCACCGCGTCGCCCACCAGCACCGACAGCCCGCCGCGCCCGGCCTGCTGGGCGTCGAAGTGGTGGTGGTGGTGGTGGCCGCCGCCGCCGTGGTGGTGGTCGTGCCGGTACAGCTCGGCCTTCTCCAGCAGCCAGAAGAAGAGCAGCCCGCCCAGCAAGGTGGCAAACAGCGACTGCGGCGAAGCCGGGCCCTCGAAGGCCTCGGGCAGCACGTGCAGCAGCGCCGTGCCCAGCAGCACGCCGGCCGACAGGCTGACCAGGCTCTTGACGACGCGGCCGAGCACGGCCACGGTGAGCGACGCGGCGATCAGCACCGAGAGCACGCCACCCGCGGTGGTGGCCAGAATGATGTAGAGAAGGGTCATCGCTGGCATGTTAGCGAGGCTGTCAAGCAGGCCCGGCTTGTCACGGTGCGGCAGGTACGATCAGCCCATGGACTCACGCGTCAACCCTGCCGGCCCGCTTGCGGCCGTGGACATGGGCTCGAACAGCTTCCGCGTGGAGATCGGCCAGATGCCGCAGGGCCGCTACCGCCGCATCGACTACCTGAAGGAAAACGTGCGCCTGGGCGCCGGGCTCGACGCCAACGGCATGCTCAGCGAAGACGCCGCGCAGCGCGGCCTGGCCTGCCTGCGGCGCTTCTCGGCGCGCCTGGGCGGCTTCGCACCCGGCCAGGTGCGCGCCGTGGCCACGCAGACGCTGCGCGAGGCGCGCAACCGCAACGCCTTCCTGCTGCGCGCACAGGAGGCCCTGGGTTTCCCCATCGAGGTGATCTCGGGCCGCGAAGAGGCGCGCCTGATCTACGCCGGCGTGGCCCATCTGCAGCCCGGCGCGGCGCCACGACTGGTGGTGGACATCGGCGGGCGCAGCACCGAGCTGATCCTGGGCCAGGGCCACAAGCCGACGGTGGCTGAATCCTTCGGCGTGGGCTGCGTCAGCCTGTCGATGCGCTTCTTCGAAGGCGGGCGCATCACGGCCGCGGCCTTCCGCAACGCGCAGGTCGCAGCCGGGGCCGAGTTCGAGGAAGGCCTGCAGCCCTTCGCGCCGCAGCACTGGACGCAGGCGCTGGGCTCTTCGGGCACGGCCGGCGCGGTGTCGCAGTTGCTGCAGGCCGCCGGCGTCACCGATGGCCGCATCACGCCCGAGGGCCTGCGCTGGTGCATCGAACGCTGCATCAGCGCCGGCCACATCGACCGCATCGAACTGCCGGGCCTGAAGGCCGACCGCCGCGCCGTGCTGCCCGGCGGCCTGGCCATCCTGTACACGCTGGCCACGCACTTCCACATCCAGAGCCTGCAGCCCGCCAAGGGCGCGCTGCGCCAGGGCGTGATCGTCGACCTGCACGACCGCCTGCTGGCCGAACGCGGCGGGCAGGCCCACGACCTGCGCGACAGCACCGTGGCCGCGCTGCAGGGCCGCTTCGGCGTGGATGCCGGCCAGGCCGCCCGCGTGGCCTCGGTGGCCTTGGCCCTGTTCGACGCGGTGATGCCCGACGCCACCACCGACACCCAGCGCGAGCTGGCCTGGGCCTGCGCGCTGCACGAGGTGGGGCTGATGGTGTCGCACCACGACCACCACCGCCACAGCGCCTACCTGCTGGCGCACGTCGACGCGCCGGGCTTCTCGCAGAGCCAGCAGCGGCGCATCGGTGAGCTGGTGCTGGCGCAGCGCGGCGGCCTGCGCAAGATCGAACCGCAACTGGCCAGCGAAACCTTCGCCTGGCAGGCGCTTTGCCTGCGCCTGGCCGTCATCAAGTGCCACGCGCGCGGCGACGTCGACCCGCAGGCACTGGTGCTGCGCGCGCGCGGCCGCGATGCGCAACTGGTCTACGCTTCTGCCTGGACCGAGTCGCATCCCCGCACCGTTTTCCTGCTGCGCGAAGAGGCCACGGCGTGGGCGCGCAGCGGGCCCCTGCGGCTGGTGCTGCCGGCCGTCTGATCCACCTCGAGTTGCCGGGAGCCCCGATGCTGCAGACCAATCGACGCCGCGCTTGCCTGACGCTGGCCGGCCTGGCCGCCTGGCGCAGCGCGCCAGCGGCCGAGAACGACATCGTCGTGGGCCAGATCGGCCCCTTCACCGGCCTCCCGGTGCCTGACGCTTCTCAGCTGAACGAAGGCATCAAGGCGGCCTTTGCCCAGGCCAATGCGCGCGGCGGCGTCGCCGGCCGGCGCATCACCCTTTTCGAGCTTGACGACACCTACACCGGCGACGGTTTCGTCAAGGCCTTCACCGAGGCGATGAAGCGCAGGCCCGTTGCACTGCTGAGCCCGGTGGGCTCGGTGTCGCTCAAGCGCATGCTCGACGACAAGCTGCTGGACAGCGCCGATGTCATCGTGCTCAACGCCGTGCCCGGTGCCGAGGCGCTGCGCAGCCCGGGCCACGCCAGGCTGTTCCACGTGCGCGCCGGCGATCGCCAGCAGATCGACAAGATCGTCGACCATGCGCGCAACCTGGGCGTCACGCAGCTGGGTGTGCTGCACCAGAACATCCCCATCGGCACTTCGGGCCTGGCGATGGCGTCCGAAGCCGCCAAGCGCGTGGGCGGCGTCGAGGTCAAACCTTTCGAGTCAACGCTGGAGCTTCCGAGCCTGGCCGCCGCCGCCGGCAAGCTGATCGCCGCCAACCCGCAGGCCGCGATCGTGCTGGGTGCCCCGCGCTTCATGGCAGACGGCGTGGCCGAGCTGCGCAAGGCCGGCATGCGGCAGTTCATCTTTGCCCTGTCGTATGTGCCAGCAGGGCTGCTGGCCAAGGTGGCAGGCGCCGGCGCGCGCGGCGTCGCACTGGCACAGACCTACCCCAACCCGATGGGCGCCTCGCTGCCGCTGCAGCGCGAGTTCCAGGCGGCGATGAAGATCAGCTCGCCCGCCCCCGCGGCCTACACCTCCTTCCACCTGGAAGGGTATGTCAGCGCGCGTGTCTTCATCGAAGGGGCACGCCGCGCGCGCGAACTGACGGCCGACGGCATGGCGCGCGCTCTGCGCGGCATGGGCGACGTCGACCTGGGCGGCTTCCGGGTCGACTTCAGCAAGGGCAACACCGGCAGCCGTTTCGTCGACATCGGCGTGGTCAACGGCGACGGGCGGCTGATCTACTGATGCCTCAGATGATCTCGGGCGCCACCACCGCGTGCAACACCACCTGGAGTTCACCTTCGCGCTCGCGCGCCCGCAACCACCACACCGCGCCCTTGCGCACCGCCCACGGCAGGGCCTGGCCGGTCAGCAGGTAGGCCGCGGCAACGCCCAGCGTGGGCTGGTGGCCCACCACCAGCACCGGTTCGCCGGCGTCGGGCCAGCGCACCACGTGCAACAGGCCCTCGACCGTGGTGTCGGGCGCCAGCGCGGGCACAGTCTTGAACTTGCGGTCGAGCGCGGCCGCCGTCTGCTGCGCCCGTCGCGCCGGGCTGGCCAGGATGCGCGCGCTGGCCGGCAGCTGGCGGTTCAACCAGCCCGCCATGCGCTGGGCCTGGCGTTCGCCCTTGCTGGTGAGGGCGCGGTCCAGATCGTCCTGCACCTCGCGCATCTCCAGCGCCTCGGCGTGGCGCCACAGGATCAGGTCCATCGTCATGATGAGTAGCGCGCCATCAGCGCCTGCTGGGCGCTGACGCCGTCCTCGCTGATGCGGCGGTAGCGGCCCTCGCCGTCCAGCGCCCAGGCGTCGCGGCCGTCGTGCAGGTAGGGCACCAGGCCCTCGTCGATGACACGCTGGCGCAGCGCCGGCTGGCGGATCGGCCAGGCCACTTCGATGCGGCGGAACATGTTGCGGCCCATCCAGTCGGCGCTGCTCAGGTACAGCGCCTCGTCGTCGTCGCGAGTGCCCCAGCGGAAGTAGCAGATGCGCGAGTGCTCGAGAAAGCGGCCCACCACCGAGCGCACGCGGATGTTGTCGGTGAGCCCCGGCAGGCCCGGCGGCAGCATGCAGGCGCCGCGCACGATCAGGTCGATCTGGGCGCCGGCCTGGCCGGCTTCGATCAGGCCCTGGATCAGCCCGGGGTCGGTGAGCGCGTTCACCTTCACGACGATGCGCGCCGGCTGGCCGGCACGTGCCGCATCGGCCACCTGCGCCAGGTGGCGCACCATGCGCTTGTGCAGCAGGAAGGGCGCCGTCAGCAGCTGCTGCGGCGCCTTCACGCGCGCCTGGCTGGTGAGTTGCAGGAACACCGCGTCGGCATCGGCCGTCAGGCCCGCGTCGGCGGTGAGCATGCCCATGTCGGTGTACATGCGCGCGGTGCGCGGGTTGTAGTTGCCGGTGGACAGGTGGGCGTAGCGGCGCAGACGGGCGCCCTCGCGGCGCGTCACCAGCAGCAGCTTGGCATGCGTCTTCAGGCCGACGATGCCGTACACCACCTGGGCGCCCACGGCTTCCAGCCGTTCGGCCCAGTTGATGTTGGCTTCTTCGTCGAAACGCGCCTTCAGCTCCACCACCGCCAGCACTTCCTTGCCGCGGCGCACGGCTTCGATCAGCAGGTCCATCAGCACGCTCTGGGTGCCGGTGCGGTAAACGGTCTGCTTGATGGCCAGCACGTCGGGGTCTTCCACCGCCTCGCGCAGGAACTGCACCACGGGGTCGAAGCTCTCGAAAGGGTGGTGCAGCAGCACGTCACCTTCGCGCAGGCGCTCGAACACGCCCTGGCTGCGCGGCAGCCGGCCTTCGGGCCAGCGTGGCTCGAAGCGCGGGAAGCGCAGCGCGTCGGCGTCGGCCTGGTCGATGAGCTGGTTCAGCCGCACCAGGTTGACCGGGCCGTTCACCTTGTACAGCGCCACCTCGGGCAGGTCGAACTGCTGCAGCAGGAATCGCCACAGCTCTTCCGGGCAGGTGCTCACCACCTCCAGCCGGATGGCCTGGCCGAAGTGGCGCGTGGTCAGGCCGGTGCGCAGCGCCTGGCGCAGGTTGGTGACGTCGTCCTCGTCGACATCGAGATCGGAGTCGCGCGTGACGCGGAACTGCGAGAACGACTCCACCGTGCGGCCTGGGAAGAGTTCGCCCAGGTGGGCGCGGATCACGCTGGTCAGCAGCACGAAGCCCTGCTTGCCCTCACACAGCTCGGCCGGCAGCGCGATGACACGCGGCAGCACCCGCGGCACCTTGACGATGGCAATCTGGTTCTCGCGCCCGAAGGCGTCGCGCCCGCCCAGGCGGGCGATGAAGTTCAGCGACTTGTTGGCCACCATCGGGAAGGGGTGGCTCGGGTCCAGGCTCACCGGCACCAGCAGCGGCCGCACCTGGTTCTCGAAGAAGCGCGCAACCCACTGCCGCTGCAGGGCGTTGCGCTCCGCGTGGTTCAGCACCACGATGCCTTCGCGCTGCAGCGCCGGCATCAGCACGTCGTTGAACACGGCGTACTGCTCGTCGATCAGTTCGTGCGCGGCCTTGGCCACCGAGGCCAGGTCGTGGCGCGAGAAACCCGAGCCGGGCTGGCGCGTGGACTCGATGATGTCCGCCACCCGCACCTCGAAGAACTCGTCGATGTTGCTGGAGACGATGGTGATGTAGCGCAGCCGCTCCAGCAGCGGCACGTCCTCGCGCAGGGCCTGGGCCAGCACGCGGCGGTTGAACTGCAGCAGCGAACGTTCGCGGTTGAGTAGCTTCAGCGGCGCGGCGGGCGCGCCACCCGCCACCGCCTGCAAGGGCATGGCGGCGCTGGGATCGTCGGACATACGCCGAGTGTAGGGACGGCGAACGACAGTCGCGTGACAGGCCCGCCCGCTCAGGGGCTGAGCAGCTTGCCGGTGCGCACGAGCGTGGTGCCGGCGATCTGGCCCAGGCGGTCGCCCGGCAGCGCCCAGCGCGTGGCGCAGCGGGCGTACAGCACGCCGCTGGAGCGGGCGTGCATGGCGTGGGCCGTGCCGCTGTCGACGTCGACCACCTCGACCACGAGGTCGCCGGCGGCAACCGTCTCGCCGACGCCGCGGTGAAACACCACGACGCCGGGCACCTGGGCCTTGATCGGCTCGCTGGCCGCCAGCGGCGTGGGTTCGCACTGCGCTGGCGGCAAGGGGCCCGGGTCACCCGCCAGCACGCCGCGCCGGCGCAGGAAGGCCAGCAGCGCGGCGGCGTCAGCCGCCGCCTGGCCGGGCTGCGTGTCGGCCTGGCCGCGCAGTTCGACGGTGGTGCTGAAGCAAGCCAGCGGCAGCGGATGGCCCGGGTGGCGGCGCTGCAGCTCGAACCAGGGGCGGCTGCAGGCTTCGTCGAAAGGACCGTCGCCCGATTCGGTGGCCAGCAGGATGGCGCGCGCGCCCAGCTGCGCACCGAGCTCGATGCAGACATCGGCCTGCGGCGTCAGGCCGTACAGGTGCAGGCTGGCTTCGTTGTCGCAGTGCAGGTCGAGCACGATGTCGGCGTCGATGGCCAGTGCCAGCAGCCGGCGCTTGAGGTCTTCCGCCGGGCTCCGGGCCGGCAAGGCGGCGGCAGCCTCGCGCAACGCGGCGCGCACCAGGGCGACGTTGGCCGTGGCGTCGTCACCCAGCCGGCCCGTCACGGCGGTGGAGGCCGCCTCGGTGAGATCGGCGAACTGGCGGTTGAAGTTGATGCCGTCGCGCAGGTCGAAACGACCGTGGTGCACACCCATCACCTGCTGGGCCAGGCCCAGTGGGTTGGCATAGGGCACCAGCACGATCTCGCCGAGCACGGCGCCGGCGGCGTCCAACGCCTGCAGCTCACGCGCCAGCTCACGCGCCACCAGCAGTGCCGGCACCTCGTCGGCATGCAACGCGGCCTGGATAGCCACCTTCGGGCCGGCCCCGGCTCGGCCGTAGCGCAGCACCTTCAACACCGGCTGCAGGCCCGGTGTGGCGCCCACCAGGGGCAGCAGCTGCTCTTGCATGGGCTTCAGAGTGCCAGGAAGTGCTGCCGGTAATGCAGCAATTCGTCGATGGACTCGTGGATGTCGGCCATCGCCGTGTGCGCCTGGGCCTTCTTGAAGCCGTCCAGCACCGCCGGCTTCCAGCGCCGCGCCAGTTCCTTCAGCGTGCTGACGTCGAGGTTGCGGTAGTGGAAGAAGGCCTCCAGCGTGGGCATGGTGCGGGCCAGGAAACGGCGGTCCTGGCAGATGGTGTTGCCGCACATCGGGCTCTTGCCCTTGCCGACGTACTTCTGCAGAAAGGCGATGGTCTGGGCCTCGGCGGCGGCTTCGTCGACGGTGGAGGTGCGCACGCGCTCGGTGAGGCCGCTGCGGCCGTGGGTGCCCTTGTTCCAGCTGTCCATGCCGTCGAGCACGGCGTCGCTCTGGTGGATGGCGAAGACGGGGCCTTCGACACGCACCGTGAGCAGCGGATCGGTCACCACCACGGCGATCTCGATGATGCGGTCGCTGTCGGGCAGCAGGCCCGTCATCTCCAGGTCGATCCAGATCAGGTTCTGGTCGCTGGGCGTCAGGGCGGCGTCGGTCATGGGGGTGGTCGCGGTGAAGAAGCGAGGGATTCTCGCCCAACCCTGCGGGTCGCGCCGCCGCAAGCATGCGGCGGCCCCTGCGCACGCGTGCGGACTTGCGCAGGCAAGTCCGCACGTCCGGCGCAGGCCTACACTCCCGCCCCATGCAATCTTCCACCGTCACGCTGGCCTTCGCTGCCGTGCTGCTGCTTTCCCTGGCCGTCAAACTGTGGCTGGCCACGCGCCAGATGCGCCACGTGGCGCTGAACCGCGCTGCCGTGCCGGCCGCCTTCGCCGGCAGCGTCACGCTGGAAGCGCACCAGCGCGCCGCCGACTACACGCTGGCCAAAGGCCGCTTCGGGCTGGTCAGCGCCGCCTTCGGCAGCGCCCTGCTGCTGGCCTGGACGCTGCTGGGCGGCCTGGACGTGCTGAATGCCGTGCTGCGCGATGCTGTGCTGCCGACATGGGGCAGCATGGCCTACCAGCTGGCGCTGCTGGCCGCGTTTTCGATCATCGGCGGGCTCATCGAGCTGCCGCTGGACTGGTACAGCACCTTCCGCATCGAACAGCGCTTCGGCTTCAACCGCATGTCGCTCGGCCTGTGGCTGGCCGACATGGTGAAGGGCGCGCTGGTGGGCGCCGTCATCGGCCTGCCGCTGGCCGCGCTGGTGTTGTGGATCATGGGTGCCAGCGGCGGCCTGTGGTGGTTGTGGGCCTGGTTCGCGTGGGTGGCCTTCAACCTGCTGATGCTGGTGATCTACCCCACCGTGATCGCGCCGATCTTCAACAAGTTCGAGCCCCTGCCCGACGAGGCGCTGAAGAGCCGCGTACAGAGCCTGATGCAGCGCTGCGGCTTTGCCGCCAAGGGCCTGTTCGTGATGGACGGCAGCCGACGTTCGGCCCACGCCAACGCCTACTTCACCGGCCTGGGTGCGGCCAAGCGGGTGGTGTTCTTCGATACGCTGCTCAAACGCCTGTCGGCCGAGGAGGTGGAAGCCGTGCTGGCGCACGAACTGGGCCACTTCAAGCACAAGCACGTCACCAAGCGCATGGTCGCCATCTTCGGCCTCAGCCTGGCCGGGCTGGCGCTGCTGGGCTGGCTGGCGGGCCAGAGCGGCTTCTATGCCGGCCTGGGCGTGCAGCCCAACTTCGGCGCGCCCAACGATGCGCTGGCACTGCTGCTCTTCATGCTGGCGCTGCCGCCCTTCACCTTCTTCATCTCGCCGCTGATGGCCCACTTCTCAAGGCGCGACGAGTTCCAGGCCGACGCTTATGCCTGCGCCCAGGCCGATGGCCGCGACCTGGCGAGTGCCCTGCTGAAGCTGAACGAGGACAACGCGACCACGCTGACGCCCGACCCGCTCTACGTGCGCTTCTACTACTCGCACCCACCGACGCTGGAGCGCCTGGCCGCCCTGCCCGCGCCGGCCGCGGCCTGAGCCCATGCACCCGCTCACGCAGCAGCATTGCCGGCCGCTCGAAGGCCATGCGCCGATGCCGGCGGCGCAGATCGAACAGCACCTGGCCGCGGCACCGGGCTGGGCGCTGGTGGACGGCGCGATCCAGAAGCGTTTCGACTTCCCCGACTTCCACCGCACCATCGCCTTCGTCAACGCGCTGGCCTGGATCGCCAACGCCGAAGACCACCACCCCGACCTGCTGGCGTCCTACGGCCACTGCACGGTGCGCTTCAACACCCATTCCGTGGGCGGAATCTCCATCAACGACTTCATCTGCGCCGCCAAGGTGGACGCGCTGCTGCCTTGACATCAGCCGTTGCGCTGGACGTCGGTTTGGTGGTGGCCACCCACGGCCGCCAGGCCATGGTGGAGACGCCCGAGGGCCAGCGCGTGCTGTGCCACACGCGCGGCAAGAAGAGCGACCTGGTGGTGGGCGACCGCGTGCGCTGGCTGCCGGTGGCCGATGCCGGCGTCATCGAGCACCTGGAGCCGCGCCGCAACCTGCTGTACCGCCAGGACGAATGGCGCACCAAGTCCTTCGCCGCGAACCTCGATCAGCTGCTGGTGCTGGTGGCGCCCGAGCCGATCTTCAGCGAGTCGCAGCTGACGCGCGCGCTGATCGCGGCCGCTGAAGCCGGCATCCCGACCCTGATCGGCCTGAACAAGGTCGACCTGCCCACGGCCGACGTCGCGCGCGAGCGCCTGGCACCCTACCGCGCGATGGGCGCCACGGTCATCGAGCTCGCACTCAAGCGCGAGCCGGCGCGTTCGCTCGAGACGCTGGCACCGCATTTCAAGGGCCGCACGACGCTGGTGCTGGGCCCCAGCGGCATGGGCAAGAGCACGCTCATCAACCTGGTGGTGCCGGCTGCCGAAGCGCAGGTGGGCGAGATCTCGCAGGCGCTCAACACCGGCCGCCACACCACCACCAGCACGCGCTGGTACTGGCTGGACGAAGGCCGCAGCGGTGCCTTGATCGACTCGCCCGGTTTTCAGGAGTTTGGCCTGCGCCAGGTGGCACCCGAACAGCTGGCCACGCTGATGCCTGACTTCGCCGCGGTGCTGGGCCACTGCAAGTTCCACAACTGCAGCCATCGCCATGAACCGGGCTGCGGCGTGCGCGATGCGATGGAGCGGGGCGAGATCAGCCCGAGCCGGCAGCGCATCTACGAAGAGCTCTACGACGAGCTGTCGCAGAAGCGCTGGTGATCAGCCCAGGACGTTGGCCAGGCTCAACAGCGCCACCAGCAGCATCCACAACACGACCGAGCGCCACACCAGGCCCACCAGGCTGTGCAGATGGCCGGGCTGGACGGGCAAGCCGGCCGTCGAGCCCTGCGCGTCGGCCATGCCGGCTTCGCCGCCGGCGCTGAAGGTCTTGGAGCGGTCGGGCGTGACGCCGGGCGCTGCCGCGCCGCCCAGCTGCATGCCCACCGCGCCGGCGGCAGCGGCCAGGATGACGCCTTCGTTCGGGTGTTGCCAGAGCGTGGCGTCGCGGCGCCAGCTGGCCACGGCTTCCTCGAAGTTGCCCACCACCGCGAAACCGAATGCGGTCAGGCGCGCCGGCACATGATCGATCCAGCCAAAGAGCCGGCGCGACAGCGCCAGCAGCGCATCGTTGGCCGGTGCGTCCAGCGTGCGCTGGCGGTAGCCCCAATAGCGCGTGCTGAACTCGGCCATGCGGTAGAGCACGGCGCCCATCGGCCCCAGGCCCAGTGCCGACAGCACGACGAACCAGAAGAACACACCGAAGACATGCCGGTGCGCGGCCAGCAGCGCGTGTTCGATGACGTGGCGCAGCAGCTCGGTGCGCGGCAGTTCGCTGGCGTCGAGGTGACGCCACTCGGCCAACAGGCGACGCGCCTCGGCCTCGTCGCCGCGCTCCAGGGCGTCGCGGATGTCAGTGAAGTAGTGGCTGAACTGGCGGAAGCCCAGGGTGACGTAGAGCATCAGCACGTCGAAGGCCAGCGCCAGCAGCAGGCTCCAGTGGCTGATCAGCGCGTGCAGCAGTGCCACCAGCACCGCGGGCACCAGCACCGAGATGCACCACACCACCCACGTGTGGTGGGGCTGGCCGGCGTCGAAGTTGCGGCCGGTCCAGCGCACCCAGGCCGCAAACGCCTGGTGCACCCAGTTGTCGCGCGGCAGCGGTTTGAGCTGTTCGATCAGCAGCGCGAACAGGACGGCGAAGAAACTCATCGCCAGGGATGATAGGGGCGCAAGGCGCCGCTCACGCGCTGAGGAATCGGTACAGGTTGCGCAGCATCGAGGCGGTGGCACCCCAGATGAAGAAGTCGCGCTCGTGGCCGGGCGCCTGCCAGGGGATCGAGATGAACTGGCGCTGGCCGCCTTCGTAGACCATCACGTGCCGGCGGTGGTGGGCCGGGTTCATCAGGTAGGCCAGCGGCACCTCGAAGGCGTCGGCCACTTCGAAGGTGTCCAGGGCCAGTTCGAAGGGCGGCTGAACGAGCGCGACAACGGGCGTGACGACGAACTGCGTCACCGTCGTGTAGATGGGCATCTGGCCGATGACCTCGACATGGCGCGGCGCCAGGCCCACTTCCTCTTCGGTCTCGCGCAGCGCGGTAGCGGCGGCGCTGCCGTCTTCGGGCTCGCTGCGGCCGCCCGGGAAGCTGACCTGGCCGGCATGGTCGCGCAGGTGGTCGGTGCGGCGGGTC
This sequence comes from uncultured Rubrivivax sp., assembly GCA_964423075.1. Taxonomy (GTDB): domain Bacteria; phylum Pseudomonadota; class Gammaproteobacteria; order Burkholderiales; family Burkholderiaceae_C; genus Rubrivivax. The sequence continues at coordinate 16,277 of CAYREA010000069.1, forward strand.
AGCAGCACGTGCAGGCCGCTGTCGCCGCGGTCGACCAAAGGCACCAGCACCGCAGCGGATGCGGGCGTACGCTCGGGGCCGATGCGGCCATCGCCCAGGAACTCGGGCTGCCAAACGGCAGCGGCCGAGAAGCGCTGGCGCAACGCGGCCGGGGTCAGGGATTCGGGGGGGACGGCCGGCAGGTGGCTGTCGGTGCCCGCCACCGGGATCTCTCGGGGGTTGAGGATGCGGGGTGGGGACACGGCAGGGTGGCTAGAGGCAAGCTTGTGGCGCGGCCGGCTGCGCCGGGTCGCGCCGAAAGCTGGCTCCGCGCTTTCGCGCGACCTGCGGCTTTGCCGCAGGCTGACCTTTGAGGTCAGGCCAGCTTTTCCTTGATGCGTGCCGACTTGCCGCTGCGCTGACGCAGGTAGTACAGCTTGGCGCGGCGCACATCGCCACGGCGCTTCACTTCGATGCTGGCGATCAGCGGGCTGTAGGTCTGGAACGTGCGTTCCACGCCTTCGCCGCTGGAGATCTTGCGCACGATGAAGCTGCTGTTCAGGCCGCGGTTGCGCTTGGCGATGACCACGCCTTCGTAGGCCTGCACGCGCTTGCGGGTGCCTTCGACGACGTTCACGTTCACGATGACGGTGTCGCCGGGAGCGAATTCGGGGATGGTGCGGTTGAGACGCTGGATCTCTTCCGCTTCGAGGGTGGCAATCAGGTTCACGGGGTTCTCCGAAGCGATCTTGCAGCGGGCGGATTGATCTAACTATGTGCCCGGCAGAGGATCGAAAAGCCTTCGATTATAGCCCGAGGCGGGCCAGGAACTGCTCGTCCAGCCGGCTCAGCCGCCCGGCGGCACGCGCGGCGGCGATCAGCTCGGGCCGGCGGCGTGCCGTGGTCTCCAGCGCGCGTTCGCGGCGCCAGCGGGCGATGTCGCCATGGTGGCCGGACAGCAGGACCGGCGGCACGCCCTGCTCCACCCCGTCGATCAGCAGCTTCTCGGGCCGGCTGTAGTGCGGGCCTTCCAGCAGACCGTCTGAGAAGCTGTCCTGCTGGTGCGATGGCGCGGTGAGCACGCCATCCTGCAGCCGCGCGACGGCATCCAGCAGCGCCAGCGCCGGCAGTTCGCCGCCCGAGAGCACGAAGTCGCCCAGGCTCAGCTCCAGTGTCACGCGGCTGTCGACCAGGCGCTGGTCGATGCCTTCGTAGCGGCCGCACAGCAGCACCGCGCCCGGGCCGGCGGCGAATTCCTGCACCAGCGCCTGGTCGATGCGACGGCCGGTGGGCGTGAAATGCACCACGGCCGGTCGCGCCTCGCCGCGCTCGGCGGTGATGGCCTCCAGCGCGCGCAGCAGCGGTTCCACCAGCATCACCATGCCCGGACCGCCGCCGTAGGGGCGGTCGTCCACGCGCCGGTAGGCGTCGTCGGCGTAGTCGCGCAGCGGCCACAGGCGCACGTCCACCAGCTTCTGCTCGAACGCGCGGCGCGTGATGCCTTGCGTCAGGTGCGGCGGGAAGAGTTCGGGGAAGAGCGTGACGACATCGAAGCGCATCGGCTCTGTCAGTCTTCGGCGTCCCAGTCGACGTGGATGCGGCGTGCGGCCATGTCGACCCGGTCGACGTAGACCTCGACGAAGGGCACCAGCACCTCGGCGAGATCGGTCTGCTCGGGCTGGATGCGCAGCACGCAGTGCGGGCCGGTCTCGATCAGGCCGACCACGCGGCCCAGCGCCACGTCCTGGCGGTTCACGACATCCAGGCCGATCAGGTCGACCCAGTAGAACTCGCCCTCGTCGGGCGTCGGGAAGCTGGCGCGTGAGATGAACACGCGGGCACCCTTCATCGCCTCGGCGGCAGTGCGGTCGGGCAGTTCCTGCGCGGTGGCCACCACGCCGTCGCCCTGCTCCTTGGCCGTCACCACGCGCAGCAGCGGCGGCAAAGGCTCGGCCGGCTTGATGCCGACCGGGCGGGCCACTTCAGGGGGCTGGATGTACCAGCGCTTGGACGAGAACAGCGCCTGCGGGTCGGCGGCAAAAGGTTTGACCTTGATGCCGCCCTTGATGCCCCAGGCGCCGATGACGCGGCCCACTTCGACGGCGTCGGCCGGCAGGGCCGACGCGTCAGGCGGTGACGCCGCGTTCACGCCGGCGGGCGTCAGGCCGCCTTCTTGGCCTGGTCGACCAGGCGCGCGACGGTGGGCGACAGCTGGGCGCCGACGCCAGACCAGTGGGTGACACGGTCCAGTGCCACGCGCAGGCCTTGTTCGCCACCCGAGGCCATGGGGTTGTAGAAACCCACGCGCTCGATGAAGCGGCCATCGCGGCGCTCGCGCGCGTCGGCGACGACGATGTTGAAGAATGGGCGCTTCTTGGCGCCACCACGGGCAAGTCGGATCACGACCATGTGCAGATACCTCAGTACGATTCTTGGGAGCACGCGCCACGGGAGACACACCGGGCTGCACACCGTGTTGGCCGGTGGAACATCCCCCGGCCGCGGCCGGCGCCGTAGATACGCCGGATCCTGGTAGACCCGGCCAGCGCCGAAAACCGCGCATTATAGTCGGCCGAGAACGCCGCGCCAGCCCATTCATGCCCGACTCCGCCATCCTGATCCGCTCCAGCACCGAAGCCGACGTCCCGGCCATGACGGCCATCTACGCGAAGGCCGTGCTCACCGGTAGCGCCAGCTTCGAGATCGACGCGCCCGACGAAGCCGAGATGGCGCGCCGCCACGCCGACGTGCTGGCCAAGGCCCTGCCCTGGCTGGTGGCCGAAAGCGACGGCGCCGTGCTCGGCTATGCCTACGCCAGCCCTTTCCGCCCTCGCCTGGCTTACCGCTACACGCTGGAAGACTCGATCTACGTGCACGAGGCTGCGCGCGGGCGCGGCGTCGGCCGGCTGCTGCTGGCCGAGTTGATGGCGCGCAGCGAAGCCGCCGGTGCGCGGCAGATGATCGCGGCCATCGGCGACAGCGCCAACCAGGCTTCGATCAAGCTGCACGCAGCAGCCGGCTTCGTCGCCGTCGGCACCTACCGCGACGTGGGCCGCAAGTTCGAACGCTGGCTGGACGTGGTGCTGATGCAGCGCACGCTAGGCCCCGGCGCCAGCGTGCCACCGGCAGCCTGAGCGGCATGGCCTACCGCTCCAAGACGCTGGCCGCCTGGCTGGCGCTGTTGCTCGGCTGCCTGGGTGCGCACCGCTTCTACCTGCGCGGCTTCGGCGATCGCCTGGCCTGGCTGTACTGGCCGCCCACGCTGATGGGCCTGTGGGGCGTGCTGCGCCTGCGCGCGCTGGGCCAGGACGACCACCTGGCCTGGGCCCTGATCCCGCTGCTGGGCCTGTCGCTGTCGGCCGCGATGCTGGCCGCCATCGTGCTGGCGCTCACCGCCGACGAGAAATGGGACAGCCGCCACAACCCCGGCCATGCCGTGGTGCCCACCGGCTGGGGCCCGGTTCTGGCCGCGATCGCCGCCTTGATGCTGGGTGGCATGGTGCTCATGGGCACCATCGCCTTCAGCCTGCAGAAACTCTTCGAGTGGCAGCTGGAGCCACCTGCTGCCCAGGTTCAGAAGACCAGCCGGCTGACGCCGTAGAACACCGCGGCGATCAGCGCCGTGGCCGGGATCGTGAACACCCAGGCCATGACGATGTGGCCGGCCAGACCCCAGCGCACGGCCGAGGCATTGCGCACCGAGCCGACACCGAAGATGGCGCCGGTGATGGTGTGCGTGGTGGACACCGGCACCCCCATCGCGGTGGCCGCGAACAGCGTCACGGCACCGCCGGTCTCGGCGCAGAAGCCGCCCACCGGCTTGAGCTTGGTGATGCGCTGGCCCATGGTCTTCACGATGCGCCAGCCGCCGAACATGGTGCCCAGGCCGATCGCGATGTAGCAGCACCAGATCACCCAGGACGGCGGCGCCTTGTCACTGGCCTGGGTGTAGCCCGCGGCAATGAGCAGCAGCCAGATGATGCCGATGGTCTTCTGCGCGTCGTTTCCGCCGTGGCCCAGGGAATACAGGCCCGCCGACACCAGCTGCAGCCGCCGGAACACGTTGTCCACGCGCAGCGGCGACATGCGCAGGCAGATCCAGGACACCGCCACCATCAGCAGCGAGCCGAGCAGGAAGCCCATCAGCGGCGACACGAAGATGAAGGCCACCGTCTTCAGCACGCCGCTCAGCACCAGCGGCGCCGTGCCGGCCTTGGCCAGGGTGGCGCCGACGATGCCGCCGATCAGCGCGTGCGAACTGCTGGACGGGATGCCATACCACCACGTGACCACGTTCCACGCGATGGCACCCACCAGGGCACCGAAGATCACATGCTGGTCGACGATGCCCGGCTCGACGATGCCCTTGCCCACGGTGGCCGCCACCTTGAGCTGGAAGACGAAGATCGCCACCACGTTGAAGAAGGCGGCGAAGGCCACGGCCTGGCCCGGCTTGAGCACGCCGGTGGAGACCACGGTGGCGATGGAGTTGGCCGCGTCGTGGAAGCCGTTCATGAAGTCGAACAGCAGCGCCAGCACGACGAGCATCACCACCACCCAGAGGGCGATCGGGACGGTTTGCATAGAGGCCCGGCCGGCTCAGGAGTTCTCGAGCACGATGCCTTCGACCAGGTTGGCGACGTCTTCGCAACGGTCGGAGATCGATTCGAGATGCTCGTACACGGCCTTGAGCTTGATCAGCTGGCGCGTATCGGGTTCTTCGCGGAAGAGGCGCGACATGGCGCTGCGCATCACGCGGTCGGCGTCGGATTCGAGCTGGTCGATCTCTTCGCAGGTCTTCAGCACCGACTCGGCCACCTCGGCGTCCTTCAGCTTGGGCAGGAAGGTCAGCACGTTCTGCACGCGCTCGCAGCAGCGCACCGAGATCTCCGACAGGCGCACCACGTCTTCCGACAGGCGCTGCAGGTCGTACAGCGACATCACCTCGCTGCTGTCCTGCAGCAGGTCGAGCACGTCGTCCATGGCGTTGATCAGGCGGTGGATCTGGTCGCGGTCCAGCGGCGTGATGAAGGTGCGGTGCAGCAG
>CAYREA010000070.1:0-21247 GCA_964423075.1 uncultured Rubrivivax sp.
GCGCCTGCGCGAGGTGTTCGAAGGCATCGACGACCCGCGCTGGGACGGCGGCGACGCTGCCCACCCGCTGATGGTGAAGAGCGACCGCTTCGAGCCGATGCGCAAGATCACCAAGCCCTCGGAACGCATCGTCTAGGCAGCCTGTACCCGGCGGGCTGCAGGCTGTCGCAGGCGCCTGGGCGCGGCGCTGGCCGGCGGCTAAGGTGGCGGCTGGTTTCAGGAGGCCGCCGATGACGATACCGCCCACCCCCCACCGCATGCGCCTGGCCTTGCTGGCCGGCTGCCTGGCTGCCGGCACGGCGCTGGCTGGCGAGCCGGCCCGTTCCGAAGGCTTCAGCGCCGGCCTGTCGGTGCAGCCGCGCGTGAGCGTGGCCGACATCGGCCTGCCGCTGTACCCGGGCGCCACCCGCGAACGCGATGCCGACGGCGACGAAGGCGCCAGCATCAGCCTGTGGGGCGGCAGTTTCGGCATGGAACTGCATGCGCTGAAGCTGCGCAGCAGCGACGACGTGGAAGCCGTGTCGCGCTTCTACCGCGACGCGATGGCGAGCCAGGGCCGCGTGATCGACTGCAGCCGCGGCGCCCCGCCCGAGCCCACGCCGGCCTCATCCGACAGCAAACTGGCGCGCTGCGAGAACGACCGCGGCAAGGCCGGTGGTTTCCTCTTCAAGCTGGCCCTGCCCGGCGGCGTGCGCATGGTGGCCATCGAGCCCGTGCCGGGCGGCAGCCGCATCCAGCTGGTGCGGCTGATGTTGCGCGGCGATTGAAGCCTACTGCCTCAGGCAACTCCATGTGCTCGTGAAGTCGAAGCCGCCGCGGGTGTAGCTGTCGAAGGTACCGGCCGCGGTGGCCACATCGGCGGCGTCCAGGCTGAATACGCCCGTCACGACATAGCGGGTATCAAGGCCGGCTCGGAAGCTGCCCGTGAACGCGCCGTCGGTCTCGTCGAGGGGCCCGTAGATGGAGTTCGTTGGGTACCCCACCTGCGTACCATCGACCACACCGTCCGTGATCGCCAGTTCGATGACGATGATGGATGGCGCGGGCAACAGCGGCCGGAACGAACAAGCGTACGACCCGTCGAAACGGTGCGTCGACGGTGCGACAGCGAGGCTGAACGTCGCGCCGGTGGAGGCGCCCGCGACGCTGGCGACAACCTGCACGGCCCCGGCCCGGTGGATGTAGCCCTGCCACTCGGCGTACCCTCCGGGCCTTGTCTGCGAGGTTCCGAGCACCGGACCGCCCGCGAGCGCAAAGGTGACGGTCACGTTGCCAACACCATTGCCCAGCGCGTCGGCAACGAAGGCTTCCAGCGGCTGGGCGAGCCTGTGGTGCTGCGCCAGCGCCTGGTTGTCGTTGGCTGACACCGCGACCGTGCTGGGTGCCGACGGTGGCGCCTGCGTCGCAGTAGCAAGGACAACCAGGTCGGCGATCCCATTCGCTGACGCGGTCACACGCTGCTCACCGAGCGGGACGCCCAGGGTCCACTCGACGGCGGCACGCCCGGCGGTGTCCGTCGTCGCCGCGGCAGGGCTCACGGAACCGCAGTTGCCACAGGGAGAGAACGCGACCGTCCGACCGGGCACCGGGTTGCCATATCGATCGACCAACGCGACCACCAGCGGTCCGGGCAACGCGGCGGCCTGCTGTCCGACAAGAGCGCCGCCGCCGGCTTCGAAGCGCGACGCTGGCCCAGCCATTGCAGTGGCATTGAACGTCGCGACCACCGACGCGACACCGGTCGCGGGCATCACCGTGCGAACCTCGACACGCTGTGGTCCGACAGTCGTTCCCAGCGTCCAGCGCTCCTGCACCAGGCCACTCGGGTCGCTGGCCGCGGCGCCCGAGAACACGCTGCCGCCGCCCACGGTCACGTGAAAGGTGACGAGATGCCCGGCCACCGGCGCGCCACCGGCGTCCACGAGGCGAACCTGCAGCGAGTTCGGCAGTTCTACGCCGACTTCGCCGGCCTGGCCGTCGCCGCGCACGACAGTGGCAGCGGCAAATACACGCCCGGCCGATGCATCGCCCCCGCCGCCGCCGCCCCCGCACCCCAGCAGCGTGGTGACGGCGATGGCCGCAGTGATGGCGCGGATGAGACTGATGCTCCGCATCGCAACTCCCGAGGTTTGTGGCATCCAGAGGCTATCAATCCTCGAAGCGCCCCAGCCGCACGGCCGTGCCGCCGGCCTTCAGGTTGCGTGTACCGGGCATCACCAGCACCGTGTCGTCGTAGGGCGTGGTGACGGCGTGCTCGCCGTCCATCGCAATGGCCGTGCCGGCCTTGGGAATGACCGACAGGCCCACCGTCGGCACCAGGAAGCGGAACTCGCCGCTGCGCGCCACCACGGCCTGCGTCACGCGCACCAGGCGCTGCCTCGGCGGCAGCGGCAGCCGCGTGTGGGCGGCCACCCAGGCGGCATCGGCCAGGCGCGTGAGGCCGAGGAAGCGCACCAGCGCGTCAATGGCCACGTCGGCCGCCGCTGCTTCCCAGTGCTGGCCGCATTCAATAAGCAGCGCACGCTTGGCGCTCAGGCGCTCGCTGAAACCGCCGCGCTCCACCATGCGCAGGCCGGCGGGGTGGCCGGTGTCCAGCAGCAGGAATTCGGGCATGCCCAGTTCGCGCGCCCAGGCCGCGTTCTTGTCGGCGGTGCCGCACACCATCAGCGGGCTGCAGGGCTCGCTCATGCTGTGGATGTCGAGCACGAAGTCGGCCGCGTCGACGAAGGGCCGCAGCGCGCGGGCGCGGCGCAGTTCCACCGAATCGCGCGGGCCCAGCAGGGCGTCGTCGGCCCAGACGCGGTTGTAGTCTTCGTCGACACAGCGTGAGGGAAAGGGGTCGGCGGGGTCGAAACGCGCGTAGGCCTCGACGTTGGCGAAGGCCAGCACCAGCCGGCCGCGCTGGGGCCGGAAGCCCTGCTGCAGCAGCCAGCAGAGCGCAATGGCCCCGCAGATCTCGTTGCCATGGGTCAGCGCCTGCACCAGCACGTTCGGGCCCGGCGCGGTGGCCTCGAACACGTGCACATGGTCGACGCCGGTATTGCCAGCCTTCCAGGGCGTGATGTCGGGGGCGGTCAGCTCGACCGGCGGCAGCTTGTGGGGCATGTCAGCACTCCGGGGCGAAATCCTGCAGCAGGCGGTCCACCAGCTGCATCAGGCGCGCCTGCAGCGTGGCGTAGCCGTCTGTCTTCTGCAAGGTGGCCGGGTCCAGGTACAGGCGCTTGTTGACTTCGAGCTGCAGGCTGTGGCGGCCGGCGGCGGGGTTCGAGTGGGCGCGCACCAGCTCCACGCCCTTGAAGGGGTCGTTGACCTTCACGTCGTAGCCGAAACCTTCGAGCACCTCCTGCACGAAGGTGGTGAGCGCCGGCGCGCAGCTGCTGCCGTCGCGGTCGCCCAGCACGATGTCGGCGCGCGGCTGGCCGGCGCCGCCTTCGCTCATGGCGCCGCTCACGGCATTCATCGAATGGCAGTTGATGTGGTGCACGAACCCGAACCGGGCGTGCGCGGCATCCAGCAGCCGGCGCAGTTCGGCGTGGTAAGGGCGGTGGCAGTGTTCGATGCGCTGCTGCACGTCGGCCACTGTCAGGCGTCTGTCGTAGATCGGCCGGCCGTCGTCCAGCGTGCGCCATACCAGGGCCTTGCCCAGCGCCGCCTTGCCGCTGGGCTGCAGGGGGCCCGGCCAGGGCTCGGCCAGCAGTTCGGGGTCGATGTCGGCCTCGTGGCGGTTCGCATCGAGGTAGGTGCGCGGGAAGCGTGCGGCCAGGAGCGGCACGCCCCTTGCTGAGGCTGGTGCCCAGAGTTCATCGATGAAGCAGTCTTCCCCGTCCCGCAGTTCATCCGCCGTGCGCACCGAGCCGAAGTCCGCCGGCATCTCGAAGCCGGAGTGCGGCGAGTCCAGCACCAGCGGCACGCCGGGCGTCGTGGGGCCGTGCAGGCGCAGCCATGGATGGTCCATGCGGGCAAGTATCGCTGCACGTAACCCCAGTCCCCGCGCCGGCTTTGCCCCGGGCCGCCCCCGATGCCCCTACCCCGCCTTGCCGATAGCATCGCAGCCGATTTGCACCATCCGAGTGCCCCAGCCATTGCCAGGAGATTCACCATGCAAGAACAAGATCTGCACGCACTGATCGAGGATGTCCGCAGTGGCGCGTTGCCGCGGCGTGGCTTCATCCAGCGGCTGGTGGGCCTGGGCCTGACGGCGCCGATGGCCTCGATGCTGCTGATGAGCGCCGGCGTCGCCAACGCCCAGGCCAACCCGGTCTACAAGCCCACCAAGCGCGGTGGCGGCGGCGCGCTGAGGGTGCTGTGGTGGCAGGGCGCCACGCTGCTGCAGCCGCATTTCGCCAACGGCACCAAGGACCAGGAAGGCTCGCGCATCTTCTACGAGCCGCTGGCCTCGTGGGACAACGACGGCAACCTGGTGCCCATCCTGGCCGCCGAGATCCCCACGCGCGACAACGGCGGCCTGTCGCCCGACGGCAAGAGCGTGACCTGGAAGCTGAAGAAGGGTGTCACCTGGCACGACGGCCAGCCCTTCACCGCCGACGACTGCGTCTTCACCTGGGAATACGCCAAGGACCCCGCCACCGCCGCGGTGACCATGAAGGTCTGGGCCGACGTCACCGTCACCAAGGTCGACAGCCACACCGTCAAGGTCACCTTCCCCAAGCCCACGCCCTTCTGGGCCACGGCTTTCGTGGCCGCCGAGGGCATGGTCATCCCCAAGCATGTCTTCGGCCCCTATGCCGGCGCCAAGTCGCGCGAGGCGCCGGCCAACCTGAAGCCCATCGGCACCGGCCCCTACAAGTTCGTCGACTTCAAGCCCGGCGACGTGGTGCGCGGCGACCTGAACCCGAACTACCACATGCCCAACCGGCCGTTCTTCGACAGCATCGAGATGAAGGGCGGCGGCGACGCCGTGAGCGCCGCGCGCGCCGTGCTGCAGAGCGGCGAGTACGACTACGCCTGGAACCTGCAGGTGGAAGACGAGGTGCTCAAGCGCATGGAGGCCGGCGGCAAGGGCCGGGCCCACATCGTGCCCAGCGGCGACATCGAGTTCATGCAGCTCAACATCACCGACCCGGTGGCGGAAGTCGACGGCGAGCGCAGCAGCGTGAAGACCACCCACTTCGCGTTCAGCGACCCGCAGGTGCGCGCGGCCATGGCGCTGCTGTGCGACCGCCAGGGCGTGCAGGAGTTCATCTACGGCCGCACCGGCACGGCCACCAGCAACTTCGTCAACAACCCGGCCAAGTACCGCAGCCCGAACACGAAGTTCGAATTCAACATCGACAAGGCCAACCAGATCCTGGACGCCGCGGGCTGGAAGCGCGGCGCCGATGGCATCCGCGAAAAGGGCGGCAAGAAGATGAAGTTCGTCTACCAGACGAGCATCAACGCCACGCGCCAGAAGACGCAGGCCATCATCAAGCAGTCGTGCGGCAAGGCCGGCATCGAGCTCGAACTGAAGTCCGTCACCGGCAGCGTGTTCTTCAGCAGCGACGTGGCCAACCCCGACACCTACGGCAAGTTCTACGCCGACATCCAGATGTACACCACCACCATGACGCAGCCCGACCCAGAGCGCTTCATGGACCAGTACCTCACCAAGGAGATCTCGAGCAAGGCCAACAAATGGCTCGGCCGCAACATCTCGCGCTGGTCGAACGCCGAGTACGACAAGACCTATGCGCTGGCCGAGAGCGAGCTCGACCCCGTCAAGCGCACGGCCCACTTCATCAAGCTCAACGACCTGCCCGTCAAGGACAACGTCATCATCCCGTTGATCAGCCGTCCGCGCGTGCGCGGCGCCAGCCTGAAGCTGGTGACCTCGCTGTCGGGCTGGGACCTCGACTTCTCCACCCTGCAGAACTGGTACCGGGAGGCCTGATGGGCACCGGCCGCGCCGACCGCACGCGCCGCCTGCGCGGCTGGGTGGAGCAAGTGCGCGACGGCCGCCTGCCGCGGCGCGACTTCCTTGCCCGCATGGCCACGCTGGGCGTGGCGGCGCCCATGGCGAGCCTGATGCTGCTGGACGCCGGCATCGCGCAGGTGCCGGCGGCCGGCCGCAAGCCCACCCAGCGCGGCGGCGGCGGGCTGCTGCGCTGCCTGTACTGGCAGGGCCCCACACTGCTCAACCCGCACTTCGCCACCGGCACCAAGGACGAAGAAGGCTCGCGCATCTTCCACGAGCCGCTGGCCTTCTGGGACGCCGAAGCCAACCTGATTCCCGTGCTGGCCGCCGAGCTGCCCAGCCGCGAAAACGGTGGCATCGCGCCCGATGGCAAGAGCGTGGTGTGGAAGCTCAAGAAGGGCGTCAGCTGGCACGACGGCGCGCCCTTCACCGCCGACGACGTGGTCTTCAACTGGCAGTTCGCCACCGACGACGCCACCGCCGCCGTCACCGGCGGCAACTACGAGGGCGTGAAGGTCGAAAAGATCGACAGCCACACCGTGCGCTTCGTCTTCGCCAAGCCGGCGCCCTTCTGGCCCGGCGGCTACAGCACGGTGCAGCAGATTCCCAAGCACCTGTACGCGCCCTACCTCGGCACCAAGTCGCGCGAGGCGCCGGCCAACCTGAAGCCCGTGGGCACCGGCCCCTACAGGTTCGTTGACTTCAAGCCCGGCGACATGCTGCGCGGCGAGCTCAACCCCAACTACCACCAGCCCAACAAGCCCTACTTCGACCGCATCGAAGTCAAGGGCGGGGGCGACGCCACCAGCGCCGCGCGCGCCGTGCTGCAGACGGGTGAATACGACCACGCCTGGAACCTGCTGGTGGAAGACGAGGTGCTCAAGCGGCTGGAGAACGGCGGCAAGGGCCGCGTGAACTTCGCCCTGGGCGGCAGCACCGAGGCCGTCTACCTGAACTGCACCGACCCCAGCGTGGAGGTGCAGGGCGAACGCTCGCACCACAGCACGCGCCACCCGCTGTTCAGCGACCCCGCCGTGCGCCAGGCCCTGGGCCTTCTGATCGACCGCGGCGCGGTGCAGGAGTTCATCTTCGGCCGCGCGGCCATGGCCACGCCCAATTTCATCAACAACCCGCAGCGCTTTCGCAGCCCCAACCGCAAGGCCGAGTTCAGCGTCGACAAGGCCAATGCGCTGCTCGACGCGGCGGGCTGGAAGAAGGGCGAGGGCGGCATCCGCGAAAAGGGCGGCCGGAAGCTCAAGCTGGTGTTCCAGACCAGCATCAACGCGCCGCGCCAGAAGGTGCAGGGCGTGGTCAAGCAGGCCTGCGCCAAGGCCGGCATCGACATCGAGCTGAAGACCGTGGTGGCCAGCGTCTACTTCAGCAGCGACGTGGCCAACCCCGACACCTACGGCAAGTTCTACGCCGACATGCAGATGTACAACGTGGCCCAGGGCCGGCCCGACCCCGAACGCCACATGCAGCGCTTCGCCAGCTGGGAAGTGGCCGAGAAGGCCAACAAGTGGCTGGGCGTGAACCTGCTGCGCTGGCGCAACGACGAGTACGACAAGACCTACCGCGCCGCCGAGGTGGAACTCGACCCCACGAAGCGCGCCGCGCTGTTCGTGCGCATGAACGACCTGGTGTGCAACGACGGTTACCTGATCCCCCTGCTGGCACGCCACAACGTCTCGGGCGTGGCCAACAAGCTGGTGGCGAACATCTCCGGCTGGTCGCTGGACACGGCGACCCTGGCCGACTGGTACCGCGAAGCCTGATGGCCGACGAGCGCCGGCTTCGGCTCTGGATCGAGCAGGTGCGCGAAGGCGCCCTGCCCCGCCGCGACTTCATCGCGCGCCTGGGCGCCCTGGGCGTGGCCGCGCCGATGGCCGGTCTGCTGCTGCTGGATGCGGGCGTGGCCCAGGCGCAGCCCGCGTTCACCTACAAGCCCACGAAACGCGGCGGCGGCGGTACGCTGCGGCTGCTGGAATGGCAGGCGCCCACGCTGCTGAACCCGCACTTCGCCACCGGCCTGAAAGACAACACCGGCTCGCGCATCTTCTACGAGCCCCTGGCCGAGTTCGACGGCAGCGCCAATCTCGTGCCCGTGCTGGCCGCCGAGATACCGAGCCGGGCCAACGGTGGACTGTCTGCCGACGGCAGGAGCGTGACCTGGAAGCTGAAGAAGGGCGTCAGCTGGCACGACGGCCAGCCCTTCACGGCCGATGACGTGCTGTTCAACTGGCAGTACGCCATCGCTCCCGGCGCAGGCACGGTGACGAGCGGCAACTACCGCCAGCTGAAACTGGAGAAGATCGACGCGCACACGGTGCGGCTGGTCTTCGACAAACCCTCGCCCTTCTGGCCCGGGCTCTACGCGCAGACGATGCTGGTGCCGCGCCACCTGTTCACCGCCTACATGGGCGACAAGTCGCGCGACGCGCCCACCAACCACAAGCCGGTGGGCACGGGCGCCTACCGCTTCGTCGAGTTCAGGCCCGGTGACCTGCTGCGCGCCGAGCTCAACCCGAACTACCACCGGCCCAACCGGCCGCACTTCGACCGCCTGGAGATGAAGGGCGGCGGCGACGCCACCAGCGCCGCGCGCGCCGTGCTGCAGACCGGCGAGTACGACTACGCCGGCTCGCTGTCGATTGAAGACGACGTGCTCAAGCGCATGGAAGCCGGCGGCAAGGGCCGCATCGAGCTCACCAGTGGCAGCAGCACCTCGGCCATCTACCTGAACTTCTGCGACCCCGCGACCGAACTCGACGGCGAGCGCGCACACATCAAGACCCGGCACCCGGTGCTGAGCGATCCCGCCGTGCGGCGCGCCATCGGCCTGCTGGTCGACCGAGCCTCGATCCAGTCCTTCATCTACGGCCGCCAGGGCACGGCCACGCAGTACTTCACCAACAACCCGCCGCAGTACCGCGGCCGGCTGCCGGCGCCCGAGTTCAGCATCGACAAGGCCAACGCGACGCTTGAAGCCGCGGGCTGGAAGCGCGGCGCCGACGGTGTGCGCGAAAAGGGCGGCCGCAAGCTGAGCTTCCTGTTCCAGGGCTCGATCGGCGCGGTGACGCAGAAGCTGCAGTCCTCCTTCAAGGCCACGGCCGAGAAGGCCGGCATCCGCATCGAACTGAAGGCCGTGCCGGCGGCCGTGTTCTTCTCGTCCGATGTCGGCAACGCCGACACCTACGGCAAGTTCTACGCCGACATCCAGACCTACGGCTGGACCAGCAACAGCCCCGACCCCGACGCCATGGCCCAGAGCTTCGTGTCCTGGGAGGTCTGCACCAAGGCCAACAAGTGGCTGGGCACGAACCTGCTGCGCTGGCAAAACGCCGAGTACGACGCGCTGTACCGCGCGGCCGAATCGGAACTCGACGCCGTCAAGCGCACGGCGCTCTTCGTGCGCATGAACGAGATGGTGGCGGCCGACGGCTACGCCATCGCCTTCATCGCCCGCAACACCGTACGCGCCCTGGGCAAGGACCTGCGCGCGCCCATGTCACCCTGGCACAACGACATGGCCATGCTGCCCGACTGGTACCGCGACACATGAAGACCGCAGCCCACCTCGAAGCCGCGCTGCGTGCGCAACTGGCCCGCGTGCGCGAGGGGCGCCTGTCACGCCGCGGCTTCGTGGCTCGCCTGGCGGCGATGGGCGTGGCCGCGCCGGCCGCGCAGTTGCTGCTGATGCAGGAAGGCTTGGCGCAGACCATCGCCATCCCGCCCTACAAGCCCACCCAACGCGGCGGCGGCGGCGCGCTCAAGCTGTTGCTGTGGCAGGGCCCGACGCTCTTGAACCCACACTTCTCCGTCGGCGCGAAAGACCAGGAGGGCTGCTGGCTGTTCTACGAGCCGCTGATGCGCTACGACGTGAACGGCGTGCCGACGCCGGTGCTGGCGGCGGCCATCCCGACACGCGCCAACGGCGGCATCGCGGCCGACGGGCGCAGCGTCACCTGGAAGCTGAAAGCCGGCGTCACCTGGCACGACGGCCAGCCCTTCACGGCCGACGACGTGGTGTTCAATTGGCAGTACGCCACCGACACGGCCACCGCCGCCAGCTCGCTGGGCAGCTACGAGAACGTGAAGGCGGTGGAGAAGGTCGATGCGCTCACCGTGCGCGTGGTGTTCAGCCGCGCCACGGCCCTGTGGGTGCGCGGCGCGACGGTGGCCATGGTGCCGCGCCACCTGTTCGCGCCCTACAAGGGCGCGAAGTCGCGCGAGAACCCGGCCAACCTGAAGCCGGTGGGCACCGGCCCCTACCGCTACGCCGACTTCAAGCCCGCCGACTTGGTGCGCGGCGTGCTGAACCCGAGCTACCACCAGCCGAATCGCCCGTATTTCGACAGCGTCGAGATCAAGGGCGGCGGTGATTCCGCTTCGGCCGCGCGCGCCGTGCTGCAGACCGGCGAGTTCGACTTCGCCTGGAACATCCAGCTCGAAGACGACGTGCTCAAGCGCATGGAAGCCAGCGGCACCGGCCGCGCCGACTTCGCGCCCGGCGGCGACACCGAGACCATCTTCGTGCAGTTCGCCGACCCGTACACCGAGGTCGAAGGCGAACGCGCGCATGTGAAGTCGCGCAACCCGCTGCTGGGCGACCCCGCCGTGCGCAAGGCGCTGTCGCTGCTGCTCGACCGCGTCAACATCCAGCAGGCCGTCTACGGCCGTGCGGGCGTGGTCACGGCCAACGTGGTCAACAACCCGGCGCCGCTGAACAGCCCGAACCACAAGCACGAGTTCAGCATCGAGAAGGCCAGCGCGCTGCTCGACGGCGCCGGCTGGGTGCGTGGCGGCGACGGCATTCGCAGCAAGGGCGGCAAGCGGCTCAAGCTGGTGTTCCAGACCACCACCAATCCGGTGCGCCAGAAGGTGCAGCAGGTCTTCAAGCAGGCCTGCACCAAGGCCGGCATCGAGCTCGAGCTGAAGGCGGTGACGGCCGCCGTCTTCTTCTCGTCCGACGAAGGCAACCCCGACACCTCCAGCAAGTTCTGGGCGGACCTGGAGATGTTCGCCAATGCCGGCCGCGACCCCGACCCCTGGTCCTTCCTGCTCTACTTCGCGTCCTGGGAAGTGGCGAGCAAGGCCAACAAGTGGCAGGGCCGCAACCGCGGCCGCTGGGCCAACGCCGAGTTCGACAAGCTGATGCGCGAAGCCGAGGTCGAGCTCGATCCGGTGAAACGCACCGCGATGTTCATCCGCATGAACGACATCGTCTGCAGCGACGTGGCGGCCATCCCGCTCGTCTACCGGCCCTCGGTGAGCGCGCTCAAGCGCGGCCTGGTGGCCTCGGTCAGCGGCTGGGACATGAACCTCAGTTCGATCGCCGACTGGTACCGGGAGGCCTGATGCGACGCGCTCCTCCGCCAATCGGGGCCCTGGTCGACCGCGTGCGCCGCGGCACGCTCACGCGGCGCGGCTTTGTCGGCCGCCTGGCGGCCTGCGGCATCGCCGCGCCGCTGGCCCAGCTGCTGCTGGCCGACGCCGGCCTGGCGCAGACGCCACCCACGCCCTACAAGCCCACCCAACGCGGCGGCGGCGGCGCCTTGCGCATCCTGATGTGGCAGGGCCCCACGCTGCTGAACCCGCACTTCGCCACCGGCGCCAAGGACATCGACGGGTGTTGCCTGTTCTACGAGGCCCTGGGCCACTACGACCCGGAAGGCAATCTGCTGCCCCTGCTGGCCGCCGAGATCCCGACACGGGCCAACGGCGGCATCGCGGCCGACGGCCGCAGCGTCACCTGGAAGCTGAAAGCCGGCGTCAGCTGGCATGACGGCAAGCCCTTCGGCGCCGACGACGTGGTGTTCAACTGGCGCTATGCGATGGACAGCGCCACCGCCGCCGTCAGCAGCAGCGACTACGAACGCATCAAGGCCATCGAGAAGGTCGACGCGCTCACCGTGCGGGTGGTCTTTGAGTCGCCCACCTCGGCCTGGGACCGTGGCGCCACGGTGCCGCTTGTGCCGAAGCACGTGTTCGAGCCCTACATCGGCGCGAAGTCGCGCGAAGCGCCGGCCAACCTGAAGCCGGTGGGCACCGGGCCCTACCGCTTCGTCGAGTTCAAGCCTGGCGACCTGCTGCGCGGCGAGCTCAATCCGAACTACCACCAGCCCGCCAAGCCGCACTTCAACAGCGTCGAGATCAAGGGCGGTGGCGACCCCACCTCGGCCGCCCGCGCCGTGCTGCAGACGGGCGAGTACGACTACGCCTGGAACCTGCAGGTGGAAGACGAGGTGCTCAAGCGCCTGGAAGCCGGCGGCAAGGGGCGCGTGGACTTCGCCTCCAGCGGCAACGTCGAGTTCGTGCTGCTGAACTTCGCCGACCCCTGGAACGAGGTCGACGGCGAGCGTGCGGCGCTGAAGTCGCGCCATCCGCTGATCAACGACCCCGCGGTGCGCCAGGCCCTGGGCCTGCTGATGGACCGCAAGGCCATGCAGGACTTCGTCTTCGGCCGCACCGGCGTGGCCACGCCGAACTTCATCAACAACCCGGCGCGCTTCAACAGCACCAGCGTCAAGGGCGAGTTCAGCCTCGACAAGGCCAACGCCGTGCTCGACGCCGCCGGCTGGAAACGCGGTGCCGACGGCCTGCGCGAGAAGGGCGGGCGCAAGCTCAAGTTCCTGTTCCAGACTTCCATCAACCCGGTGCGGCAGAAGGTACAGCAGGTCTACAAGCAGACCTGCGCCAAGGCCGGCATCGAGCTGGAACTGAAAGGCGTGACGGCGGCGGTGTACTTCTCGTCCGACGTCGCCAACCCCGACACCGCGAGCAAGTTCTGGGCAGACCTGGAGATGCTGGCGATCTCGGGCCGCCGGCCCGACCCCATCCTGCTGATGCTGCGCTTCGTGTCCTGGGAGGTGGCCGCCAAGGCCAACAAGTGGCAAGGCCGCAATGTCTCGCGCTGGGTGAGCGACGAGTACGACAAGCTCTACAACGCCGCCGAATCCGAGCTGGACCCCGCCAAGCGCGTGGCCCTGCTGATCCGCATGAACGACCTGCTGTGCAACGACCACATCGTGATTCCCATCGTCTACCGGCCGCTGGTCTCTGGGGTCGCGAAGAACCTGGTGGCCCCCGTCTCGGGCTGGGACCACCGCCTGGCCTACATCGCCAACTGGTACAGGACCTGACATGGGCCCCTACATCCTGCGCCGCATCCTGATCGCCGTGCCGAGCCTGTTCGGCATCAGCATCGTGCTCTTCACCGTGCTGGCCCTGGCGCCCGGCGACCCCTTCCAGGAGCTGGCCACCAACCCCAACGTGCCGGCCGAAGTGAAGGCCATGCTGCGGGCCAAGTTCGGCCTGGACGACCCCGTCTGGCAGCGCTACTTCCGCTGGCTGGTGGCCATGCTGCAGGGCGACTGGGGCTTTTCCTTCATCAGCCGCGTCGACGTCGACCAGCTCATCCTGCAGCGCGTGCCGGTGACGCTGGCGGTCATCGGCGCCAGCCAGGTGCTGGCGATGCTGATCGCGCTGCCGGTGGGCATCATCGCCGCCGTCAAGCCCTACTCCTGGTTCGACCGCGTCTTCAGCACCCTGGCCTTCGTCGGTTTCTCGCTGCCCACCTTCTTCACCGGGCTGCTGCTGATCCTGCTGTTCTCCATCACGCTCGACTGGCTGCCCTTCGTCTACCGCGCCGACATCAGCGCCACCGGCTGGGCCTGGTGGTGGGAACATATCAAGCAGTCGATCATGCCGGTGACGGTGCTGGGCCTGTTCCAGGGCGCCAGCTGGATGCGCTACGTGCGCAGCGCGGTGCTCGACGTGATCAAGCTCGACTACGTCACCACCGCGCGCAGCAAGGGCCTGGCCGAGCGCGTGGTGATCATGAAACACGTGGTGCGCAATGCACTCATTCCGGTCGTCACCCTGGTGGCGCTGACCATGCCCGCGGTGTTCGGCGGCGCCATCGTCACCGAGCAGATCTTCCGCATTCCCGGCATCGGCAGCCTGCTGATCGACGCCATCCTGCGCAACGACACGCCGGTGATCATGGCCGTCACCTTCGTGTTCAGCTGCCTCGTCATCCTCTTCAACCTACTGGCAGACCTGCTGTATGGCTGGCTCGATCCCCGCATCTCCTTCCGCTAGCCCGGCCTCGCGGCCGCGCGAGAACCACTCGCCCTGGGCCGAGGCCTGGCGGCGTTTCCGCCGCCACAAGATGGCGGTGGTGAGCCTCATCGTGCTGCTAATGATGGTGGCGCTCGTCTTCCTGGGCCCCTTCGTCTGGAAGGTGGCCATCAACGACATCGACTTCACCGCGCGCCTGAAAACGCCCAGCTGGGCCCACCCCATGGGCACCGACGACCTGGGCCAGGACATCTTCGCGCGCATGCTCTACGGCGGCCGCATCAGCATCGCGGTGGGCCTGGCGGCGATGCTGATGGCCATCTTCGTGGGCGTGCTCATCGGCGCCATCGCCGGCATCTCGCGCGGCTGGGTCGACACCGCGCTGATGTGGCTGACCGACCTGTTCCTCAGCCTGCCGCAGCTGCCTTTGCTGCTGCTGGTGATCTACCTCTTCCGCGACAGCCTGAAGGCCGCCTTCGGCACCGAGGTGGGTGTCTTCATCCTCATCGTCTTCGTCATCGGCTGCTTCCGCTGGATGCCGGTGGCGCGGCTGGTGCGGGCGCAGTTCTTCAGCCTGCGCGAGAAGGAATTCGTCGAGGCCGCGCGCGCACTCGGCGCCAGCGTGCCGCGGCAAGTGATGCGCCACATCCTGCCCAACGCCCTGGGCCCGGTGATCGTGGCCGGCACCATCGACGTGGCCGCGGCGATCATCGCCGAGAGCACGTTGAGCTTCCTGGGCCTGGGTTTCCCGCCCGACATCCCCACCTGGGGCCGCATCCTGTTCGACAGCAAGGACTACCTGGACATCGCCCCGCACTGGGCCCTGTTCCCGGGCCTGGCCATCTTCCTGACGGTGCTGACGATCAACTTCATCGGCGACGGTCTGCGTGACGCGCTCGATCCCAGAAAGGTCATGTGATGCCTTTGCTGGAGATCAAGGGTCTCAAGACCCACTTCAAGACCGACGACGGCTGGCTGCACGCCGTCGACGGCGTCGACATCAGCATCGACGCCGGCGAAACCGTCTGCGTGGTCGGTGAATCGGGCTGCGGCAAGAGCGTCACCGCCAAGACGGTGATGAAGCTGATCGACATGCCACCCGGCAAGATCGTCGCCGGCCAGGTGCTGTGGCAGGGCCAGGACCTGGTGCCGCTGCCGGAAGACGCGATGCGGAAGATCCGCGCCAAGGAAATCGCCATCATCTTCCAGGAGCCGATGACGAGCCTGAACCCGGTCTACACCGTTGGCGAGCAGATCGCCGAGAGCGTGCGCCTGCACGAAGGCCTGTCACGCAAGGACGCGCTGGACCGTGCCGTGGAGATGCTGCGCCTGGTGCGCATCCCCACCGCCGAACGCCGCGTGCACGACCACCCGCACCAGTTCAGCGGCGGCATGCGCCAGCGAGTGATGATCGCCATGGCCCTGGCCTGCAGTCCCAGGCTGCTGATCGCCGACGAGCCCACCACGGCGCTGGACGTCACCATCCAGGCGCAGATCCTCGACCTGATGGGTGAGCTGAAGGCGCGCCTGGGCATGGCCGTGATGCTGATCACGCACGCCATGGGCGTGGTGGCCGAGGTGGCGCAGCGCGTGGTGGTGATGTACGCCGGCACGGTGGTGGAAGAAGCCACGGTGGAGGAACTCTTCGCCCACCCGCGCCACCCCTACACGCAGGGGCTGATCCGCAGCATCCCGCGCATCGACATGGCGGCGCTGCACAAGGTGCGGCTGGAGTCGATACCGGGCACGGTGCCCAAGCTCATCAACCCTGCCGCGGGCTGCCGCTTCGCCGACCGCTGCAAGTTCGTCACACCCGAATGCCGCACGGCCACACCGCCGCTGCGCGAGATCTCGCCCGGCCACAAGGTGGCCTGCATCCTGGACATCACGACATGAGCGAACCTCTCCTCAAGGTTCAGAACCTCGTCAAGCACTTCCCCATCAAGGGCGGCCTGTTCGGGCGCGAGGTCGACCGCGTGCATGCGGTGGACGGGGTGAGCTTCGAGCTCGCGGCCGGCGAGACGCTGGGTGTGGTGGGCGAATCGGGCTGCGGCAAGAGCACCACCGGCCGCTGCATCCTGCGCCTGATCGAGCCCACCTCGGGCGAGGTGTGGTTCGAGGGCAAGAACGTCACCCAGGCCGGCAAGGAAGAACTGCGGGCGCTGGCGCGCGACATGCAGATCATCTTCCAGGACCCGTACGCCAGCCTCAACCCGCGCATGACGGTGGGCGCCATCATCGGCGAGGCGCTCACCATCCACAAGCTCACGAAGACGGCGCAGGAATACCAGGACCGCATCGTCCACCTGCTGGAAACCGTGGGCCTGAGTGCCGACCACATGCGGCGCTTCCCGCACGAATTCAGCGGTGGCCAGCGCCAGCGCATCGGCATCGCACGCGCGCTGGCCGTCAGCCCCAAGCTGGTGGTGTGCGACGAAGCGGTGAGCGCACTCGACGTGTCGATCCAGGCCCAGGTGATCAACCTGCTGGAAGACCTGCGCAGCCAGTTCAACCTGACCTACATCTTCATCGCGCACGATCTCAGCGTGGTGGAGCACATCAGCCACCGCGTGGCCGTGATGTACCTGGGCCGCATCGTCGAGATCGCACCCGCCAAGGCGCTGTACACCGACCCCAAGCACCCGTACACCGAAGCGCTGCTGTCGGCGGTGCCCATCCCCGACCCGAGCATCAAGCGCAAGCGCATCCCGCTGCAGGGTGATGTGCCCAGCCCCATCCACCCGCCTTCGGGCTGCCACTTCCACACCCGCTGCCCGATTGCGCAGAAGCCGCTGTGCAACACCGAGAAACCGCTGCTGAAGCAGACCGGCGAAGGGCACTGGGTGGCCTGCCACCTGCGGGGCTGAAGCCCGTGGGCGGCTTCAGCCGCCGCGCACGGCGCGCGCCACTTCCAGCATCTCGTGCGTGTCGTGCGCCATCACGGCCAGGAAGGCGGCCAGGCCCAGGTACATGAAGCCGTACTCCCACTTCTTCGCCGCGGGCACGGCGTAGTAGGTCTTGGCTTCTTCGCTGTCGGTGCGGTACTTCCAGGCTTTCCACAACTGCGGCGCGGCCAGCAGGGCCATCAGCAGCAGCATGGGGCTGGGGCGCCACATGAAGACCGCGATCAGGATGGGCACGCCCAGCAGCCAGATGCGCGGGCTCAGCACCGCGGTGATGCGCCCGCCGTCGAAGGGTGACAACGGGATCAGGTTGAACAGGTTCAGGAAGAAGCCCGAGTAGGCCACCGCCAGCAGCCAGGTGGTGCCGCTCTCGCGCGCCAGGAAGTACACCGCCAGCGCGCCCACGCTGCCCAGCAGCGGGCCGCCCAGGCCGACGTGGGCCTCGGTCTCGGCGTCGTGCGGCAGCGTCTTCAGGTTGATCCAGGCGCCGACGAAGGGGATGAATGTGGGCAGGCCGACGTCCAGGCCGCGCTGCTTAGCCGCGATGTAGTGGCCCATCTCGTGCACAAAGAGCAGCACGATGAAGCCCGCCGCGTACTTCCAGCCGAAGACGAAGGCGTACACCACCAGCGACAGCAGCATGGTGCCGCCGCTGGTGAGCAGCTTGCCGAACTTGGCGCCCGACAGCAGCAGGAGCAGCAGCTTGGTCATGCGCCGTCGGGCGCCTTGTCCTTGCGCTTGAACAGCTTCGTGGCCACCACCCCCAGCCCGGCCAGGCCCAGCAGGATGACCTTGGCGAACTTGGCGAAAAACAGCCCCGCTGCGGCGATGAACCCGAGCTTCTTGGCCGCCACGCCCACCACCAGGGCCGCCAGGCCGTACTCGGCGGTGCGGTCGGTGCTGGCGTTGTAGTCGGCGTAGCGCTGGCCTTCGTTGAAGCTCAGCGCCGAGAGCATGCTGTGCGCAGCAGGCTTGTGCGCGGGCAACTCCTTCAGGCCCGTCACCAGGTTGAGCATGAAGTAGCCCTCGCGGCCGAGCACGTAGGTGTTGTAGTTGACGCCCTGCTCCTCCGTCGCCGGCGCGCCCTTGTCGCGCGAGCTCATGGCCCACACCAGGCGGTGCGTGGCGGCGTCGTAACCGGGCTTCTCGGCCCAGCCGATGATCTCCATCGCCGGCACGCCCATCTTCACGCGCTCTTCGTTGCTGGCTTCGGTGCCTTCGCGGTAGCTCTTGAGCAGGTCGTCGGCGTTCCAGTCTTTCGCGTCGTCGTCCTTGATGTGGCCCGAATCCTCGTAGCGCACGGTCATGAACCAGCCGCCGTCGCCCTTGGGGAAGATCAGGCCGAGCAGGCGCGGGTCCTGGCCCGGGTTGCCCATGGCGTTGAGCAGCTTGCCGGCCTGCGGCTGCGGCACGAAGGCATGGCCCTCGGGCAGCTTGAGCAGGGCCTTGGCCGCCAGCGGCACGTCGGCCGGGCCGGCGACAGAGGCCTGCCGGGCGTCTTCGTAGGCCTGCTTGCGCGGGTCAGGCGCCTGGGCCTGGGCGGTGCCCAGGAGTGAAAAGAATGCGAGCGCGGCAAGAGCCGCACCTTGGCGCCATGGGTTCATCGCTGCCTCCCTGTGCTGTGTTTAGCGACAGGGCCATTCTGGCACCTGGCCGGCGGGCGTCACCCCCCAGGACGGTGGCCCAAGAGGCGTGCCGGCAGCAGCAGCACGGCGCGGATCAAGGCGAACACGGCCTCGAAGCCGATGCCGATCAACCGGAAGGGCAGCGAGATCAGCCACACCAGCGGTGCCAGCAGCAGCGCCAGCAGGGCCAGCGGCCAGCACAGCACAAAGAGCAGGCACCAGCCGATGAAGAACAGCAGCACTTTCATGGGGCGATGGCCGCTCAGGCGCGGGTGGGTTCGGTCTGCGCCCATTGCATCGGGCCGTCCTGGCGCTGGGCCAGGGTGTCGATGCTGCCCAGCATGGC
Organism: uncultured Rubrivivax sp.; assembly: GCA_964423075.1. Taxonomy (GTDB): domain Bacteria; phylum Pseudomonadota; class Gammaproteobacteria; order Burkholderiales; family Burkholderiaceae_C; genus Rubrivivax. The sequence continues at coordinate 18,871 of CAYREA010000070.1, forward strand.
CAACGTCAGCGCGGCGGCCACGCACAGGGACAGGCTGCGGCGGAAGATCAGGCTTTGTGACATGGTGGGCTCCTTGGCGGGTGGAGACGTGTAGCGATGGCGTGACTATCGGCGCCACACCGCGGCGGCTCCAGGGCGTTGCGACCAACGGCAGCGGCAATGCGCCCAGGCGCCGCTGCGGCCGATCAGCTGTGGCCGCCGGCCGCCCAGGCCAGGCAGTGGCGGTGCAGTTGCTCCAGGCCGTCCGTCAGGGCCGCCGGCCCAGGCTGCAGGATGTCGCAGGACTTGATCTCGTGCAGGCGGCCGTTCTTCACCGCCGGCACCTCGGCCCAGCCCGGCCGCGCGGCCACATGCTCGGGCCTGAACTTCTTGCCGCACCAGGAGCCGATGATCAGGTCGGGCGCACGCCGCGCCGGCTCCAGCGGGTCGGCCAGCACGCGCTCGCGGCCCATGCGCAGCACGGCGCGCTCGGGGAAGATGTCGTCGCCGCCGGCCACCGTGATCAGCTGCGAGACCCACTGGATGGCACTGATCATCGGTTCATCCCACTCCTCGAAGTAGACCCGCGGCCGGCGCGGCCAGCCGGCCGCCACCGCCGCGATCTGCGCATGCCGTGCCATGCAGCTCGCGATCCAGGCCTCGGCGCGCTCGGCGGCGCCCACCAGGCCCGCCACCAGGCGCAGCGTGGCGACGATCTCGGCCAGGCTGCGCTGGTTGGTGATGAAGACGTTGAGCCCGGCGCGGATGAGCTTGTCGGCCAGCGCCGCCTGCATGTCGGAAAAGCCGATCACCAGGTCGGGCTCCAGGGCCACGATCCTGTCGATCTTGCCGTCGAGGAAGGCGCTGACACGCGGCTTCTCGGCGCGCGCGCGCCGCGGCCGCACGGTGTAGCCGCTGATGCCGACGATGCGCGCTTCTTCGCCCAGCAGGTACAGCCACTCGGTGGTCTCTTCGGTGAGGCAGACGATGCGCTGCGGGCCGGTGCTCGGCGCCATGGCTCAGGCTCCCAGCCAGCGCCGCAGCAGCGCGGCATCGAGGTGTGCTTCCACCAGGTCGGCCAGGGTCTCGAAGGCCGTCTCCAGGGTGGGCACCGTGGCGCCGAACAACGCGCGCAGCAGCGCCGGCGACTCGAACAGGCCATGGGTGGTGACACCCAGCACGTTGCGGTGCTGCCAGCCGATGGGCGTGCCGGCCTCGTCGTGCAGCACGGCCTCGCCGCCGTCGGCCAGGGTCCGGCCACACCGGATTTCGTAGGCCGGCAACGACAGGCCCGCCAGCGCCGCCCAGGCGCCCCGCGGCGCGCCGAAGTGCACCGGCGCCGCGCGCAGGCGCTTGGTGTCGGCGAACATGGTGCGCAAGGGCAGCAGGCCCAGGCCCGCCAGGTCAGCGTAACTCTCGCCGTCGTGACCCTGCGGGTCGTGCAGGCTGCGGCCCAGCATCTGCAAGCCGCCGCAGACGCCCAGCACCTGCCCACCCAAAGCGGCGTGGCGCGTGATGGCGGCGTCCAGGCCCTGGCCGCGCAGCCAGGCCAGGTCACCGCTGACCTGCTTGCTGCCGGGCAGCACGATCCAGTCGGCGTCTTCCAGCTGCGCCGCCGTGCGCGCCCATTGCAGGCGCAGGCCGGGCACGCGGGCCAGCGGCAGGAATTCGTCGAGGTTGCTGATGTGCGGCGGCGCCAGCACGGCCACGCGCAGGCGCACCGCCGCCCCCGCGCCCAGCGTGGTGCGCTCGTCGAACAGCCCGTCCTCTTCGGGCAGGCCGTGGTCGCGCCGCATCGGCAACACACCCGCCAGCGGCACGCCGGTGCGCTGCTGCAGCAGTTCGGGGCCGGGTGCCAGCAAGGCGGGGTCACCGCGGAAGCGGTTGAAGACGAAACCCTCGAGCAGGCCGCGCAGGTCGTCGGGCAGCAGCGCCCAGGTGCCGAAACAGTGCGCCATGGAGCCGCCACGGTCGATGTCGCTCACCAGCAGGGCCGCCGTGGGGCCGGCGGCGCGGGCCCAGCGCGCCGTGCCCAGGTTCACGTAGTCCTGTGGTGCCAGGTTGATCTCGGCCGGCGAGCCGGCGCCTTCCACCACGATCAGCTGATGGCGCGCGGCCAGGCGTTCGAAACCCTCGTGGGCCCGCGGCGCCAGCAGCGCGCTGCGTTCGCGCCAGGGCATGGCCGACAGCTCGCGGTGTGTGACGCCATGCAGCACCACCTGGCTGGCGGTATCGCGCTCGGGCTTCAGCAGCACGGGGTTCATGTCGGTATCGGGCAGCACACGCGCCGCCAGGGCCTGGAAGTACTGGGCCGAGCCGATCTCGCCCGGCGTGCCGTCGCGCCGCGCCACCACGCGCGCGTTGTTGCTCATGTTCTGCGCCTTGAACGGCGCCACGT
>CAYREA010000071.1:0-21045 GCA_964423075.1 uncultured Rubrivivax sp.
GGAGTGGAACGCGGTGCACATCCTCAACGCCGTCGACGGCTGCATGCCGGCCGACATCGCCACCGGCCGCGCCGAAGAGATCGAGGAAGAGCGCCGCCTGCTCTACGTGGGCATGACCCGCGCGCGCGACGAGCTGAACGTGTGGGTGCCGCAGCGTTTCTACGTCACCCAGCAGCGCGCATACGGCGACCGCCACCTCTACGCGCTGCGCACCCGCTTCATCCCCGACACCCTGCTGCCGCACTTCGACGTGCTGGCCCCGGCCGCACCGCCCGCGGCCACCGAGTCCGCGCCGGCCGATGCCGCGCCGCTGCTTGACATGGCCGCCCTGCTGCGCCACGGCCGGCCCGCGCCTGCGGGGTAGCCGGCCGCCCCGCGGGCAGGCTTTCGTGGGCAGAATGCCTCTCCGCCTATCCCGCAGGGGCCCACCATGCCTGAGCCTAGAACCACCGCCCGCGCCGCCACCGACGCCGCCGACCCGAACGAGCCCTACAAGGCCCTGCGCCAGCTGGGCGCCCGTGCCCACCAGCTGCGCGCCGCCACCCGCGCGGCCGACCACTTCAACGCCCGCGACACCGCCGAAGACCGCAACACCGGCTCGTGGCTGATCTCCACCGCGCTGGCCCTGGCCGCCGACGTGGCCGAAGAGATCGACGGCCTGGCCCGCAGCGTGAAGGAAAAACCCGTCGACGCCGCGCTGCGCATCGTCGTGGCCCAGCTGCGTGTGCGCGCCCACCAGCTGCACGCCACGGCGCGCGCGGCCGACCACTTCCTCGACCAGGACACGCGCGAAGACCAGGACACCGGCGGCTGGCTCGTGGCCACCGCGCTGACCCTGGCCAACAAGCTGGCGTCCGAGATCGACGACAGCGCCGTACCCGCCAAACGGCCGGCCGGCGCCGGCGAGGTCGAGCCGCACGACCCGGCCCTGGCGCGGCGCATGGCGGCGGCCAGCACGCCGCTGCGCGGCGCAGCCTGAAGCGGCCTTGAACCAGCGCCTCTTCGTCCGCCTGGACGAAGACCTGCTGCAGGGCCCCGAGTCCGGCGTGCCGCTGCCGACCTTGCGCGCCTTTGCCGTGCTGCCCGCGCTGCGGCCCTGGGTGGCCGGCGTGATGCTCTACCGCGAGACCTTCGCGCCCGGCCACGAGGTGGTGGAGCGTGTGCTGCCCGACGGCACGCTGCGCCTGGTGGTGAACCTCGCCGAGGCCGGTGCGGAGCTGCTGCTGATCGGCCCTTCCACCACCGCCGCGCTGGTGCGCCTGGGCGGGCGCATGCACGGCCTGTCGCTCACGCTCAGGCCGGGCGCCGCGCCGGTGCTGTTCGGCTTGCCGGCCGGTGCGCTGGGCGCGGCTGCGGTGCCGCTGCACGAGCTCTGGGGCACTGCGGCAGACGTGCTGGCCTCACGCGTGCACGAAGCCCATGACGACGCGGCCGGCGTGCAGGCCGTGCAAGACGCGCTGCTGGCGCAGCTGCTGCGCGGCCCGGCTGAGAGCCCGGTGTTCGCGGCGCAGGCGCAGCGGCTGCTGGCCCTGCCCGGCACGAAGGTGCCGGCCGTGGCTGCCGCCCTGGGCATCGGCGAACGGCGCCTGCAGCAGCTGTTCCACGAGCAGGTGGGGCTGCCGCCGCGCCAGTGGGCGCGCCTGGCGCGCCTGCACGGCGGGCTGCGCCTGCTGCGGCGCGAGCCCGCCCTGCCCTGGGCCCAGTTGGCGGCCGCGGCCGGCTACAGCGACCAGGCGCACCTCACGCACGACTTCCGAGCGCTGTGTGGCATCACCCCCACCGACTTCCGCCGTTTGGCCGCTTCGGGTTCGTACAAGACGGACTCCTGAGCGCGGCGTAAGGTCGCAGGCCCTGCAGCAGACAAGGAGCAAGGCCGGTGGTTGATCCTGAATCGAAGCGCCCTCTGGCGGGCCGCGTGGCGGTGGTGACGGGCGCCAGCCGCGGCGCCGGCCGCGGCATCGCGCTGGAACTGGGCGCGGCCGGGGCCACGGTGATCGTCACCGGCCGCAGCACACGCCAGGCGCAGCCGGCGGGCTACCGGCAGTTGCTCGAACTGTCGAAGCTGGAGCGCTTGCCCGGCACCATCGAAGACACGGCCGAGCAGGTGACCCAGGCCGGCGGCCGCGGCCTGGCCCTGCCCTGCGACCATGCCGACGAAGGCCAGGTGAGCGCGCTGTTCGAACGTGTGCAGGCCGAACACGGCCGCCTCGACATCCTCGTCAACAACGCCTGGGGCGGGCACGAGAGCTTCGACGGCGTGTTCGACGCGCCCTACTGGCAGCACCCGCTGGCGAACTGGGACAGCATGTTCCAGCGCGGCGTGCGCTGCCACCTGCTGGCTGCGCGGGCGGCGGCGCCGGCTTTCGTCAAGCAGGGCCACGGGCTCGTGGTGGCCACCACCTTCTGGGACCGCGGCCGCTACCTGCGCGGCAACCTGTACTACGACCTGGCCAAGGCCAGCCTCACGCGCCTGGCCCACGGCGTGGCGCAGGAGTTGCGCCCCCACGGCGTGGCCTCGGTGGCCCTGTCACCAGGCTGGATGCGCACCGAGTTCGTGCTGGCCGGCCACCAGGCCGACGAGTCGAACTGGACCCAGAGGCCGTCGCTCGCACGCACCGAATCGCCACGCTATTTGGGCCGCGCCGTGGTGGCCCTGGCCACCGACCCGCAGGTGCTGCGCCGCAGTGGCCGCGTGCTGCGCGTGGGTGACCTGGCGCGCGAATACGGCTTCACCGACATCGACGGCCGGCAGGTGGCGCCCTTCGAGATCGACGAGCCCGCGGCGCCGCCGACAGCCGCCGCGGCGGCACGCGCCGGCGAGTTGGTGTTCGCGCGCGAGCCCGGCCTGCCCGTGGCCGAGTTCCGCCGCGTGCTGGTGGAATCGGGCCTGGGTGCCACGCGCCCCGTTGACGACGAGGCGCGGCTGCAAGCCATGCTGTCGGGCGCCGGCCTCGTGATGACAGCGCGCCTGCCGGGGCCCGAGCGCAGGCTGGTGGGCGTGGCGCGCTGCCTCACCGACTTCTCGTGGAACTGCTACGTCTCGGAGCTGGCCGTCAGCGCGTCGGCCCAGGGCATGGGCATCGGCCAGGGCCTGCTGCAAGCCCTGCGCGCCGAGCTGGGCCCGCAAGTGAGCGTGGTGCTCGCTGCGGTGCCAGAGGCCGTGGACTTCTACGAGCGCATCGGCATGCCACGCCTGCCGGACGCCTTCTGCTGGAAGCGCACGGCCTAGGGCCGGAAGGCTTCAGCGCGCCGCGGCGCCCGCCTCGCGTTCGGGATGGCGGTGTTTGCCCAAGGCGGTGATGAAGCGCGCCAGCGCATGGTCGGCCTGTGCGGTGGCCCCCATCACGATGCCCGGGTCGTGTTCACCGTTACCCAGCGTCGGCTCGACGCCGGCCTTGTCGAGCAGTGCCTTCGAAGCGCCCAGCACGAGCAGCGTCTTGCCATGCCGGTACTGGCTGGCGATGAAGTCCGTCACCTCCACGAGGCCACTCAGCAGCTTCACGCCGGCGCCACCGTCGGGCAGCACCAGCCCGTCGAAAAGCACGGGCGCCGAGTTCTCCAGCGTGCCGGTGGCTTCGAAGGGCTCACCCTGCACGGCCTTCACCAGCCCGAGCCGCGGCGCGATCAGGTGGGCCGTGGCGCCCGCTGCATGCAGCGCCGCCTGCACGGCGGCGACACACTTGGCGTCGACCCCATCGGCCACCAGGATGGCGACGCTGCGGCTGCGGATGCCACCGTCGCCCGGCAGGGCCGTCAGCGACAGCGCCGCCGAGGTGGTGACTTCGGGCTTCCGTGAACGCACCAGCACCTTCGGCATCGCCCTGGGCACGGCCATGCCCAGCCCTTCGGCGACGGTGGCGGCCAGTTCGGCCGACACGTTCACCAGCGACGACACCATGCGCTCGCGGATCGCCGGCACCGTGAGCTTGCTCAGCTCGAAGCGGAAGCCGCCGGCGATGTGCGCCTTCTCGATGGCGGTCTGGCTCTCGTAGAACAGGGTGGCCTGGGTGTAGTGGTCGGCGAACTTCTCCGGCTTGCCGCGCAGCTTGTCGCCTTCCAGCGGCTGCGGGAACGAGACGAAGCCCGCGCTGCCGGCCTGGAACGGGCAGCCCCCGCCCAGCGAGTTGGGCTCGTAGGCCACGCGCCCGCGCGGGATGGCCTGGCGGTGCAGGCCGTCGCGCTGGTTGTTGTGCACCGGTGCCAGCGGCGCGTTGATCGGGATCTCGTGGAAGTTGGCGCCGCCCAGCCGCGTGATCTGGGTGTCGACGTACGAGTGGATGCGGCCGGCCAGCAGCGGGTCGTTGCTGAAGTCGATGCCCGGCACCACATGCGCGGTGCAGAAGGCCACCTGCTCGGTTTCGGCGAAGAAGTTGTCGGGGTTGCGGTTCAGCACCATGCGCCCCACCGGCGTCACCGGCACCAGCTCTTCGGGAATCAGCTTGGTGGCATCGAGCACGTCGAAGCTGAAGGCCTCGGCCTGCGCCTCGGTGAAGATCTGCAGGCCCAGTTCCCACTCGGGGTACTCGCCCGCTTCGATGGCTTCCCACAGGTCGCGGCGGTGGAAGTCGGAGTCGGCGCCCGAGATCTTCACCGCCTCGTCCCACACCAGCGAGTGCGTGCCGAGCCTGGGCTTCCAGTGGAACTTCACGAAGTGAGACTGCCCCTTCGCGTTGACCAGGCGGAAGGTGTGCACGCCGAAGCCCTGCATCATGCGCAGGCTGCGCGGAATGCCGCGGTCGGACATCACCCACATCAGCGTGTGCGTGGTCTCGGGCATCAGCGAGGCGAAGTCCCAGAAGGTGTCGTGTGCCGATGCCGCCTGCGGCATGCCGTGGTGCGGCTCGGGCTTCACGGCATGGACCAGGTCGGGGAACTTCATCGCGTCCTGGATGAAGAACACCGGGATGTTGTTGCCCACCAGGTCCCAGTTGCCTTCGTCGGTGTAGAACTTGACGGCGAAGCCGCGGATGTCGCGCGCGGTGTCCGTGGAACCGCGCTCACCGGCCACGGTGGAAAATCGCGTGAACACCGGTGTGATCTTGCCGGCGGCCTGGAAGGGCGCGGCGCGCGTGAACTCGGTCATCGGCTGGTAGGCCTCGAAGTAGCCATGGGCCGCCGAGCCGCGCGCGTGCACGATGCGTTCGGGAATGCGCTCGTGGTCGAAGTGCGTGATCTTCTCGCGCAGGATGAAGTCTTCGAGCAGGGTCGGGCCGCGCAGGCCGGCCTTGAGCGAGTTCTGGTTGTCGCCGATGGCGACACCCTGGTTGGTGGTCATGACCTGGGCGCCGGCATCCGAGCGCACGGCGTCCAGCGAGCCCGAAGAGGCACTGCGCCCCGGCGCGGGCGGACCATCGCCCGTCTTGGCCGAGAGATGGGCCTCGCTCAGCGTGCTGGCCGCAGCCGCCGGGGCTTCGACGGCGCTGTGGGCCCCGCGCGGCGGGGTGATGGCGTTGTCGCGCCCGATCTCAAGCGCCTTGCCGGCGTTGAAAGGCATGGCGGCCGCCAAGGCCTGCGCCTGGGCTCGCTGCGCTGCGGCCGTGAGGCCGTGCTGCGCCTTGTCCCCATCGCCTTTCGATGCGTTTGAACTGGCCGGACTGCTCGTCTTCTTCATGGCTGGTGGGTGATCTGCAAAGGGTCTGCTGCGTGATTCGGAGGGCGCGCTGCCCGCACCGGGCGGCGCGCTAGGGGCTGCTGGCGGGCTTGGCCGGGCCCAGCGGTGCCGAGTGGTCGTTGTTCTGCCCCGGCATGGGCATCGCCGTGGACTCCTGGGCCTGGCTCATCGACTTGTTGGAGCGCCCGCTGGCAGCGTCAGCGCTGCCCGCACCCGCGGGTGCGAACACCGACGCAGCGGCGGGCACCGACGTCTCGGCAGCGCTTGCGGATGCCGGCATCGGCAGCGGCATGCTCGCCGGCGCGGCGGACAAGTCGGGTGCCGCCTTGCCGCAACCGCTCAGCACCAGCGTGGCGACGAGGCCGGCGGCGGCCGCGCCAAGGGCCGACCTGGCGAGCCGGTGCCGGGCGAACGCCATCGGCGCGCGCAGCGGCTCCGTGCCCGGCGGCACGGGCGAAGGGCTTCGGGTGGCCGACGTGCTTGTGTTGTGCATGACGTCGCGCCAGCTACTTTCGCGGGGCAGGCGCACGTCGCGCCAGACGCGCCATCAGCGCCCCCAGCGCCAGTGCGGCCGCGATGGCGGTGAGCGGATGCGCGCGCACGCTGCCGCGCAGCGCCGCGCCGGCCCGGGACAGGCTTTCGCCCAGCTGTCGGGCCTGGGGGGTGGCGCTGTCCGAGAAGCTGTCCACGGCTTCGTGGGCACCCTGCACCACCCGCCTCAAGGCATCCACCGCGGCCGTCGGCGGCGGGTCGGCGCGTGGCAGCATCGACGTATCGGGCACGCGAGCGCGCTCGCCGCTGGTGGGCCAGGGCACGTCGGGTGCGCCGTTCGGGAACAAGGTCTCGTTCATGTCAGTTCGCCTGGGCCAGCAGGTCTTCCTTGCGCGCGGCCATGCGGGCGCCGAGCTCCACCATGTCGAGCGCGGTGGCCTTGGCCTGCGGGAACATCTCGTTGTGTTCCTCCTTGACGTGGTGCTTGACGTACTCCGACAGCACCTTGACCTTGGCGTCGTACATCTCGCCATCGGGCTCGACGCCCTCGAGCTGGGCAATCAACGCCCTGACGCCGGCGTGTTCGACCCTGGCCTCGGGCACCAGCAGTTTGTCCTTCAAGGCGGCTTTCACGGCCGGGTAGAAGATCTCTTCCTCGATCTGCGCATGCACGCTCAGCGACGTGCAGATCTCGGCCACGAGCGACTTCTTGTTCGGGACCGAACGGGTCTTCTCGTACTCGACGAACAGCTGGCTCACTGCCTCGTGGTCGGCCTTGAGCAGCGCGATGGCGTCCTTGGGGGCGGTGGGTGCCTTGTGCGGCGCGGTGGTCTTGGTGGCGGTCATGGAGAGTCCTTCAGGGGATGGCCGAGAGCAGGGGTGTGCATGCAGGGCACGCAGCGGCGGTCGGACCGTAGGGCCGGGGTGCACGCGGGTCTGTGCGTTTGCGCGCACTGGGCTGCCGGTGCCGCGGCCCGGGAGGCCAGGCCGGTGCGCGCGCTTGCGCACGGACGCCGGTGCCGCATCGAGCTAGCTTCGAGCCCGGGTGCGCTGCCGTGCCGGGCATCGCGACGTCAAGGCCGCAGAGGCCAGGGGATGAAACTGGATTGAACAAGTACCTTGCCGGATACGTCGCGGCCGCCGCCGTGATGGTCGCGCTGGACCTGCTGTGGCTGGGCGTGATTGCCAAGAGCACCTACCAGCAGGGCATCGGGCACCTGATGGCCGAGTCACCGCAGATCGCGGCCGCCGTCGTCTTCTACGCGCTCTATGCGCTCGGCCTGGTGATCTTCGTGCTGGCTCCGCAGGCGGACTCGCCGGGCTGGAGCCGGACGCTGCTGATGGGAGCGCTGTTCGGCTTCTTCGCCTACGCCACCTACGACCTCAGCAACCTGGCAACACTCAGGGCCTGGCCGATCGGCCTGACCCTGATAGACCTGGTCTGGGGCACGCTGCTCAGCGCGGCGGCTGCCGGGGCTGGCCGGGCCGCCATGAACTGGGCGCCCAGGGTTTGACAGGAACGCAAGCGCGACCTGCGCAAAGTGGTCTTGCCGGCGCCGAAGCCTGGAAGCATCCATTTCATGCTCCAATTGGAATCCATACAGATTCCAATTGGATTCCATGAACACCGATTCCGGCAGCATCGAACCCAGGCCCCGAGCCGGCGAGACGGAGAAGATGACCGTCAACGTCGGCGTGGTCGATCTCGGCCACGTCGACCTGCTGGTACAGGAAGGCTTCTATTCGAACCGCTCTGACCTCATGCGGACGGCGCTGCGCAACCAGCTCGCACTGCATGCCGACGCGGTGCGGCAGACCGTGGCGCGCCGCACCCTGACGGTCGGCCTGCAGCACTACAGCCGCGAAGACCTCGAGCGGGCTGCGGCCTCGGGCCAGCCTCTGCGCGTCCAGGTCGTCGGGCTCGCACGCATCGCCGAGGACGTGACGCCCGCTCTGGCGCTGGCCGCCATCGAATCCGTGACCGTGCTCGGCGCCTTCCAGGCCACACCCGCGGTTCGGCGGGCCCTGTCCGGCCGCATCCGCTGACCCCTTTCACAAGCACCGAAAGCCCCTCATGAAGAACCCCTTCAACGCACGAGCGCCGACCTTCGACGCCAAGGCGATCAAAGAGACCATTCGACGCGCGCTCGCATCCGCGGGGCTGGCCAGCGGTTCCGGCCCGATGCGCGACGTGACCGAAACCATCGAGCGCGCGCTGGCATCAAGCGGCCTGGCCGAGGCGCCGGCGCCTGCGGCAGGGCCGGTGATCGACGTCGACGCGCGCGTCGTCGACGTCGGCGCAGCCGGCAGCTTCGAGACGCACACCTACAGCAGCGCCGCGGGCGCCCGGTCGTACATGCTGTACGTCCCGGCCCGGGTGCCGCAAGAAGCGTGGCCCATGGTGGTGATGCTGCATGGCTGCACCCAGTCGGCGGCCGACTTCGCCGCCGGCACGCGCATGAACCGCCTGGCCGACCGGCATGGCTTCCTGGTGGTGTACCCCGAGCAGGCCGCGCACGCGAACACGTCGAAGTGCTGGAACTGGTTCAGGCCCGAGGACCAGGCGCGCGATGCGGGCGAGCCGGCGCTGGTAGCCGGCATCGTGAATGAGGTGGCGGCGCGCCACGGCACAGACCCGCGCCGCATCTTCGTCGCCGGCCTCTCGGCCGGCGCGGCCATGGCCGTGGTGCTGGGCGAAACCTACCCGGAGCTGTTTGCAGGCGTCGGGGCGCACTCCGGGCTGCCCTATGGCAGCGCCAGCGACATCCCGTCGGCCCTGGCGGCGATGAAGGGCGGACGCAGCGGCCTGCCCAGCCTGAAGGGCCTGAGCGGCCATCAGCGGAAGATCGCCACGCGCCCGGTGCCCACCATCGTCTTTCACGGCGACCGCGACCACACGGTGCAGCCCGCCAACGGCGCCGAGATCGCCAGGCAGGCCCTGGCGGCCCACTCGGCCGACGCGGCAGGCATGCCCACTTTGGACGCCAGCACGCAGAGCGCCGATGCGCCAGGGGGCCGGCGCTACAGCCGCACGGTCCATGCCGACGGCGCCGGGCGGGTGCGGGTGGAGTCGTGGCTGCTGCACGGCGCCGGCCACGCCTGGTCCGGCGGCGATGCGCGCGGCTCGCACACCGACGCTGCCGGCCCGGACGCTTCGGCCGAGATGGTGCGCTTCTTCCTGGCATTGCCCCGCGGCGTCTAGGTCCGCGTGGCCGCGGCCGCTCAGGGGTCGAGGTCTCCGTACAGCGAGCGCTGCGCCTGGTCGTGGCTGCAGTGCACTTCCTCGAAGATCACGCGGAACACCTGGTCGATGGGCGCGCCCAGCAAGAGGCCGAAGCCGAGCGCCGGGGCATTGCCCAGCAGCTTGGCGCCCACCGGGGGCACACCCGACGTCGCGCGCGCGACGTGGTAGCCGCCCGCGGCGGCCAGGCACAGGGCATGTTCCGAACCCAGGCGGCTCACGGCCAGAACGGTGTAGTCGTGCATTGTTTCCCCTTGCTCACCAGCCTCGGCCTAACGATGCCGGAACAGGGACAGCGGCTCTGTGCGCTTGCCCACATAAGGCGGCAACAAGCGGTGCGGCGCTGACGCGCCGGGCGGGGTCAGCGCGGCCTCAACCACGCGAGCAGCGTGGTGTAGAGGATGTCCGGCTCCACCGGCTTGGCGATGTGGTCGCTCATGCCGCCTTCCAGGCAACGCGCGCGGTCCTGGTCGAACACGCTCGCCGTCAAGGCGATGACAGGGGTCTGTGCGCGGCCCGGCATCGTGCGGATGATGCCCGCGGCCTCGATGCCGCCCATCTTGGGCATCTGCAGGTCCATCAGGATCAGCGCGTAGTCGGTGGCGCGCGCGAACGCGAGCGCTGCCAGCCCGTCTTCGGCGACATCCACGCTGAGGCCGGCGTCCTCGACCAGGCCCCGCATCACCTCCTGGTTCACCGGGTTGTCCTCGACCAGCAGCACCCGCGTGCCCGCGAACCCGCTGGCCAGCTGGGCCAGCGCACTGGCGCCCGCAGGCCGCGGCGCGAGCGCCGCCGCCGGCCCGGCCTTGCCCAGGCGTGCCGTGAACCAGAAGGTGCTGCCGGCGCCGAGCGCACTGCGGATGCCGATCTCGCCGCCCATCAGCCTGACCATGCGCGTGGAGATCGCCAGGCCCAGGCCCGTGCCGCCGTGGCTGCGCGACATCGATGTGTCGGCCTGCTCGAACGCGACGAACATGCGCGCATGGTCTTCGGGTGCGACGCCGATGCCGCTGTCCTTCACCTCGAATCGAACCAGGGCGTCGGTCGCCGACTCCTCGGCCACGAGCGCGGTCACCTGCACGCCGCCCTGGTCGGTGAACTTGACGGCGTTGCCGGCCAGGTTCAGCAGCACCTGGCCCAGGCGGTGGCGGTCGCCGACCAGGCGCCGCGCGGCGAGCTCCGGCGCGATGTCCACGGCGAACTGCAGCCCCTTCTCGGCCACCTGCGGCGCCAGCAGGTCCGTCATGAGTTCCATGACGCTGGCCAGCTCGAAGACCGCCGGCTCCAGCTTGAACCGGTCGGCCTCGATCTTGGAGATGTCGAGCACGTCGTTGATGACCGACAGCAGGTGGGCCGCGGCGCGCCGCGCCTTCCTGAGCCAATCGATCTGGTGCGCATCGGTGGCGGCGCGCAGCGACAGATCGATCATGCCCATGACGCCATTCATCGGCGTGCGCAGCTCATGGCTCATGTTGGACAGGAAGGAACTTTTGGCCTGGCTGGCCGCTTCGGCGGCCTCGCGCGCGGCCAGCAGTTCAGCGGTACGCGCGACGACTCTCTGTTCGATGGATGCGTTGAGCTCGGACAACTGCCCCAGGGCTTCCTGGGCCTGCGCCTGCGCCTCCTGAAGGGCTTCGTTCTGCATCAGCAACTCGACCTGATGCACCTGCAGTTCGTGCAGGACGCGCAGCGCCTCGGCCTCGCCCAGCGGCGGCGCCTCGGCCCGCTGCGCCAGGCGCTCTTCCGCTCTTTGCCGCAGCGCCGGCGCGCTCGGGGTGTCGGGTCTCATGGCGAAATCCCTTGTCTGCGGATGCCATACGGGCGTCGTGAGCGGCCAAGGATGATCCGCCCGCACCCATCATGCACCCACGGCGGCCCAGGGTACAGAGCCGCTGTGCAGCCGGTCATAGGCCTGGCGGACCACGCCATAACACTCGCAGCTGCGCCGCTCCAGGCCCGCGCGGTCCAGCACCGAGATGCGGCCACGCCCGGTGTCGATCAGCCCCGCCTTCAGCAGCTTCTGCGCCCCCACCGTCACGCCTTCCCGCCGCACGCCCAGCATGCCGGCGATGCGTTCCTGGGTCACGTGCATGTCCGGGCCACTGCACCGGTCCAGGTGCTGCAGCAGCCAGCGACACAGCTGCTGGTCGAGTGCGTGATGGCGGTGGCAGGCCGAGGTCTGCGCCATGTGCGTGAACAACGCCTGCGTGTAGCGCAGCAGCTGCTGCATCACGGCCTCGGAGTCGCGCGCCTCGTCGGCGATGGCGCGCGCGCTGAGGCGCCAGCCCAGCCCGGCACTCTGCACCACGGCGCTGCTCAGCGCGGTGCCGCCACCCATGAAGGCGCAGACGCCGACCACACCTTCGTTGCCGACCACGGCCACCTCGGCGCAGTCGCCGTCACGCATGGACGACACCAGCGAGACGATGGCCGTGGTGGGAAAGTGGACATCGCGCAGCACGCTGCCGGCGCGGTAGAGCACGGCGCCGGCCGGCAGCTCGACGAGTTCGAGCTGCCGCTGCAAGCGCTGCCAGTCGGCCGGCGGCAGCGCGGCCAGCACCTGGTTGTTGCGGTGGGAAGAAGGGTGGAAGCTCATCGGTGGCACCTGTGGGTAGCGAGCTCTCCGCTCTGCAACCGATGCTGGGGCGCCGCGTGCCGGGCGCCTGTGTCGAATGACGTAGCGTCAGACCAGCGGCCGCGGTGGCGGGCGACCGTCGCCGTACAGGTCGGCCAGGCGGGCCATCGCCTTCACGTCGCGCAGGAACAGGCGCCCGTCGGCGATGCGGTGCAGCCCGCGCCGCTCGAGCTTGCGCAGCGTCTTGTTGGTGTGCACCAGAGACAGGCCCAGGCCGTCGGCCACATGCTGCTGCGTCAGCGGAAAGGGCACGCCGCCCGCGCCGGCATCCGCCTGCAGCGCGGCCGCGCGCTTGAACAGCAGGATCAGCAGCGAGGCGATGCGTTCCTCGGCGCTGCGCCGGCCCACGGACAGCAGCGTGTCGTCGACCAGCGACTCCTCGTGCGCGGTGAGCCAGGTGACGTTGAAGCCCATCGACGGCGAGCGGCGATGGATCTCCCACAGCGCATCGCGCTGGAACACGCAGAACACGGCCTCGGTCAAGGTGTCGACGCCGTGGGCGGCCGCATCGCCCATCTTCTGCTGCACGCCGACGAAGTCGCCGGCGAGCAGGAAGCTCAGGATCTGCCGGCGGCCATCGCTCAGCGTCTTGTAGCGAAAGGCCCAGCCTTGCAGCAGCGTGAACAGCGGGGCGTCGGTCTGGCCTTCGTGGATCAGGGTGTCGGCCGCAGCGAGCCTGCGCTCGCGCAGCTTGAGCGAACGCACGAGCACGTGCTCCTCGTCGCTGTGGTCCAGGAACAGCGGCAGCCGGCGCAAGGGGCAGTCGTGGCAGGCGGTCTCTGCCACGGCGGTGTTCATGGGGCTGCGTCGGTCAGGACGAGCAGGTGGCCATCACCCGAAGGGTCGATACCGAGGTGTGCATGGACGGGACAGGGTTGCCGGTCTTTCGAGCGCCACTCGAGCAGGGTCCGCGGCGTGGGCTCGCGCCGCGCGGCCATCGCCAGCATCGTGCGCAGCTTGTGTGTGCTGGCGGCGGACAGGAAGGTGTCGAGGCCGAAGCCGCACGCGGCGTCGGGCTCAAGCCCCAGCATCAGCGCGCCGGCCCGGTTCAGCTCGCGGATGACGAGGTTCCGGTCGACGGTGAAGCAGCCCACGGGCTGCGCGTCGTAGAGCCCGATCTGCCGGTGCAGGGCCGACTCCAGTTCGGCCCGCGAGGCCCGCAGTTCTTCGGCCTGCAGCTCGAGTTCGACCTGATGGACCTGCAGTTCATGCAGCAGCGCGAGTGCATCGGCCGCCGTGGCCGGCGACGACGCCAGCGTGTGCAGGACGGCCAGCGCGTCGGCGGGGCCGGCCGTCGATCCCCGCTTGCCGGCGGCCCCCGTCAAGCGCAAGGCAGCGCGGCTGCGCAGGTCGTGCAGCCCCGTCGATTCGACGGCGTGGTCGGACATGGCGACTCCTGGCGGTGAAGTGGGCGGCTCTGGACTCTACGCCTTGCGCAGCCGCGACTCGAGTTCCTTCGCCACCGTGATGTCCACGAAGGTGATCACCACGCCCTGGATGACGTTGGCCAGGGTGCGGTACGGCATGATGCGCACGGTGTACCAGTGCCCGTCGGTGGTGGCGATCTGCTTCTCGCTGAAGGCCAGCGTGCGCAGCGTCTCCTTCACGTCGGCGTGCAGTGCCGGGTAGATCAGCGTGCTGGCCAGTTCGCTCAAGGGGCGGCCGATGTCGCCTTCGCGCAGGTGCACCACCCGCGCGATCTGCTCGGTGTAGCGCCGCACGTTGAGCTCGTTGTCGAGGAACAGCGTGGCGATGTCGGTGCTGTTCAGCAGGTTCTGCATGTCGCTCTGGGCCAGCGCCAGGTCGTCGAGCTTGGACTGCAGCTCGCTGTTGATGGTCTGCAGTTCCTCGTTCATCGACTGCGCCTCTTCCTTGGAGGTGGTCAGCTCCTCGTTGGCCGATTGCAGCTCTTCGTTGGTTGACTGCAGTTCCTCGTTGGCCGCCTGCAGCTCTTCCTGCGAGGCCCGCATCTCCTGGCGCAAGGCCTGCACTTCCTCGCGGGTGCGCGCCAGTTCGTCACCCGCAGCCGCGTCCACGCCGCCCGCAGACCTGGCACGCCGCCCCTGCCGGCCGGGCGCAGGCGGCACGTCGCGAAACACGATCATCGCCATGCCGCTGAGCGACGGGGGCTGCACCAGCGCCTGTACCGTGACGTCGACGCTGGCGGTGGCTTCGTCGTCGAGCCGCAGGCCGCGCAGTTCGATGACGGTCTTTTCCTGCAGCGCCGTGCGCAGCGCCACGGCCAGCTGGGCGCGCAGCGACGGCCGCGCCATCACGTGGATGTTCCAGTTCGCCTTGCCCGCTGCGGGTTCCAGGTAGCGGCCGGTGCGCCCGCTGATGTAGACGATGTCGCCCCCTTCGGTGACCAGCACCGCCGGCGGCGAGTAGGCCTGCAGCAGCAGCTGGTCGGCCGCAGACTGCAGGTTGGCCGGGGGTGGGTTCGAGTGGGACAGAGCAGTCTCCTGCAGGGCCGCGCGCTGCGCCGGGCGCCGGTGCGTCGGGAAGATCACCGAGCCGATGAATCCGCCATTGTCGCCGCGCCGGTAGAGCCTGGATTTCGGCGACAGGGGCGTGAACAGCGACGGGACGCGCCCCACGGTCTCAGACGCTCCCAGCAGCAACACGCCGCCCGCGCGCAGGCTGTAGTGGAACAGCGGCACCAGGCGCTTCTGCAGCGGGGCACCGAAATAGATCATCAGGTTGCGGCACGTCAGGATGTCCAGCCGCGTGAAGGGTGGGTCGAGGGTCACGTCGTGCTGGGCGAACAGCACCATGTCGCGGATGCGCTTGTCGATCTGGTAGCCGCCCGGCCGTTCGCTGAAGTAGCGAGCCAGGCGCAGCGGGCTGAGATCGCGCGCGATCGTCGCGGGATAGCGGCCGCTGCGCGCCGCCGCGATGGCGTCGGCGTTCAGATCGGTGGCGAAAATCTGAAGCTCACGCGGTGCCGCCGACGGCAGCGCCTCGAAGGCCTCGGCAAAGGCGATGGCCAGGGAGTAGGCCTCTTCACCGGTGGAGCAGCCCACCACCCAGGCGCGCAGCGGCCCCAGCGCAGCGGTGTGCCGCGCCAGCAGCGCGGGGATGGCGGCATCGACCAGTTCCTGCCATGCCGCCGGGTCGCGGAAGAAGGAGGTGACGCCGATCAGCATCTCCTTGAACAGCAGATCCAGTTCCTGGGGGTTCTCGCGCAGGAACGCGGCATAGACGGCCATCGAGTCCAGCGCATGCACGG
Source organism: uncultured Rubrivivax sp. (assembly GCA_964423075.1). Taxonomy (GTDB): domain Bacteria; phylum Pseudomonadota; class Gammaproteobacteria; order Burkholderiales; family Burkholderiaceae_C; genus Rubrivivax. The sequence continues at coordinate 15,209 of CAYREA010000071.1, forward strand.
CCATGCGGCGCGCGATGCGGCGCACCAGCGTGTTGGACTTGTAGGGCGCCAGGTCGTGCCGGGTGTGCTCGTGCAGCAGCCGCAGAACCGTGTCGAGCGCCGCGGCCGCCTGCACCACGGTCTCGGGCGCTGGCGCCTCGCCGGCAACCGGCGGGCCGGCCACGCTGCAGATGCGCGCGGGCATCTCGGCAGGCAGCGCCACGATGTCGACGCAGCCCGCGGCGATGGCGCTGCGGGGCATGGCGTCGAACTGCGCGGATTGCGGTTGCTGCGCCAGCGTCAAACCGCCTTGCGACTTGATGGCCTGCAGCCCCGCGGTGCCGTCCGAGCCCATGCCGGAAAGCACGACGCCGATCGCCCGGTCACCCAGTTCCCGCGCCAGCGAGCTGAAGAGCAGGTCGATGGGCAGGCGCTGCCCGCGCGGCTGCGAGGGGGTGGCCAGGTGCAAGACGCCGCGCGCCACCGTGAGCTCGGCGTTGGGGGGAATGACATAGACCGAGTCGGGCTCGACGCGCTGCCCGTCGGCCACTTCGTGCACCGGCATCAGGGTGGCCCGTTGCAGCAGTTCGCTCAGCAGGGCCTTGTGGGTTGGGTCCATGTGCTGGACCACCACGTACGCGAGGCCGCTCGAAGCGGGCACACCGGACAGGAACTGCTCCAGCGGCTCCAGGCCGCCCGCAGAGGCGCCGACGCCGACGATGCGCGTGCCGCTCGGCGACGCAAGGGCCGGTGTGGGGGTGAACGCCTCGATCATGGCCGAGTATGGGGCGGCGGGCCTGCGCCGACGGCATGGGTTCTGCAGCGGGCCGCCAGGCGCCGCGCCCCAGAATGCCCCGGATGAACAAGCGCTTGCGCACGTCCGCCTGGGCCCGAAGCTTCGAGCGCAGCTTCGTCGCGATGGCGCGCAGGGCCACCGCCTCCGGCAGCCGGCTGCTGGCCAGGTCGCTGAAACCCGCTGCGGCCCAGCGCACCTTGCCACCCGCGGGCGGCATGTGGATCCCCGGCGTCGCGCTCGGCGCCACGGGCGCCCGGCGCTACCGCCTCTACCGCCCGCCCGACGTGCAGTGCGGGGAATACCTGCCGCTCATGGTGATGCTGCATGGCTGCGGCCAGGACGCCGACAGCTTTGCGGCGAGCACGCGCATGAACCGCGTTGCGCTGCGCGAGCGCTTCCTCGTGCTCTACCCCGAGCAGGACCGGCTTGCCAATGGCCAGGGCTGCTGGAACTGGTTCGGCACCGACAACGGCCGCGCGTACGGCGAAGCCGCGCTGATCATGAAGGCCATCGACCAGGTCTGCCTGCTGCAGCCCGTGGACCGGGCGCGCATCGCGCTCACCGGGCTGTCGGCCGGCGCCAGCATGGCGGCCTTGCTCGTCACGCGGCACCCCGGGCGCTTCAAGGCGCTGGTGATGCACTCGGGCATACCGCCGGGCACGGCGCATTCCGCCCTGTCGGCGCTGGGCGCCATGCGGGGGCGCCGCCCGACGCTGCCGCCGGCGGCTGCACCGGGCGCGGCAGAAGCCGGCTGGCCGCCGCTGCTGGTGATCCATGGTGACGCCGATGGGGTCGTCTCGCCGCACAACGGGCGCGCCGCGGCGCAGCTCTGGGCCGACGCGGCCGGCGCGCGGGCCGGCCAGGCGCGCCGTGTGCAGCGGGGCAAGCGCCACCCCATGTCGGTGACGGACTTCAAGCGGAAAGGCAGCACCGTGGCCACGCTGGTGGCCGTGGGCGGCCTGGCGCATGCGTGGAGCGGCGGCGCGGCGGGCAAGCCCTTCAGCGACGGGCAGGGCCCCGATGCCTCGCGCATGGCGTGGGCTTTTGCGGCCCGGCAGTTCAGGGCCGGCAGCTAGGCGCTGCACCCATGTGGTCGGGGTGAAAGGATTCGAACCTTCGACCCACTGGTCCCAAACCAGTTGCGCTACCAGGCTGCGCTACACCCCGAAGCGGCGCATTGTAGCGGCGGGCTCTTCGCCGCCCTCAGGGCGCGGAGCCCTTCACGGGCGGCAGCATCACGCGGTTCTCGAGCACCGTCTTCAGGATGATGGAGGTGGAGGTTTCGGCCAGCAGGCACAGCTGCGTGACCACCTCGTCGAGGTGCGCCACGTCGGTGACGGCAATCTCCAGCATCCAGCTGTCCTCGCCGGTGATGTTCCAGGCATTCACCACCTCGGGCTGCGCTTCCACCAGGCGCACCACGCGTTCGTACTCGGTGCGGCCCACGCGCACCAGGGCGCGGATGCCGTAGCCCAAAGCGGCCAGGTTGACGGTGGCACGGTAGCTGGTGATCACGCCCGCGGCTTCCAGCTTGCGCACGCGCTCGGCCACGGCGGGCTGGCTCAGGTGCACACGCCGGCCCAGTTCGGCCAGCGAAGTGCGGGCGTCGGCCTGCAGTTCGGCCAGGATGCGCACGTCGTAGGCGTCGAGTGGTGGGGAGGCAGGCATTCAACGGACTCTGCCCGCGATTTCCACGAAACACAAGGCTGATCAACATCCAGTCCTTGAACCATCGATGGAAATGCGACAGATGCCTGCATAACATGCCGCCCATGAACAGCACCCTCGCCGCCCGCGCGCCGGGCCTGCCGCGCCTGCCGGCACTCATCGTTGCCTGCCTGGCGGCCACCTGGCTGATCTGGGGCTCCACCTACTTGGCCATCAAATGGGCGCTGGTGAGTTTTCCGCCCTTCTTCCAGATGGGCACGCGCTTCATCGCCGCCGGGCTTCTGCTCGGCGCCTGGGCGGCCTGGCGCGGCGCGAAGTGGCCCACGGCCAGCGAGTGGTTGAGCGCCCTGGTGCTGGGCGCGCTGATGCTGGGTGGCGGTTACGGCGCCACGGCGCTGGCGCAAACCAGCGTCAGCTCGGGCCTCGTCGTCGCCTTCATCGCCGTGGTGCCGGCCCTGGTGGCGCTGGGCCAGTGGCCCTATGGCGTGCGCCCTTCGCGGCGCGAGACCGCCGGCATCGCGCTCGGCCTGCTCGGCGTGCTGATGCTCACGCGCGGCCAGGGCTTCGCGGCCTCCTTGTCGGGGCTGCTGGCCATCAGCGTGGCCTGCGTCACCTGGTGCGCCGGCAGTATCTGGGCCCTGCACGGCCTGCCGGGCGGGCGCAAGCTGACGCTGGCGCCGGGTGCTGCGGGTTATGCGAGCCAGATGCTGGTGGGCGGCACGCTGCTGCTGACGGCTTCCTGGGTGGCGGGTGAACAGCCCAGCTTCCCGCCCGACAGCCGCGCGCTGCTGTGCTGGGCCTACCTGGTGGTGGCCGGCTCGTTGATCGGCTTTTCGGCCTACATGCTGCTGCTGCAGCGCACCGGCGCGGCGCTGGCTTCGAGCTACACCTTCGTCAACCCGGTGATCGGGCTGATCCTGGGGGTGACGCTGGGCGGCGAAGTGGTCAGCCGCCTGGAGTGGGCCGCGGCCGGCGTGGTGCTGCTGGGCGTGGTGCTGCTGCTCAGCGCGCGCGCCGGCGCTCAGCGCGCGGCGGACAGGTAGGCCGACAGCACGCCCACCAGCTCGGGGTCGGCCTTGCGCAAGGCGTCGGCGGTGAGCGCACCGCCGGCACGGTCCAGGCGGGCGCGCGAACTGCTGTCGAGCTGGCCCATCTTCATGCCGGCCGTGCGCAGCGCAGCCAGCGACTGTTCGGCGTTTTCGCGGCTCAGGCGCCAGCCCCGTTCCTCGGCGGCACCGGCGGCCGTGAGCAACGCCGTGCGCTGGGCGGGCTTGAGGCCATCCAGCACCTTCTTGTTGGCCAGCAGCAGGTTGCGCGGCAGCCAGGCGTTGGCCTGGTAGAACCAGGGCAGGCTCTCCCAGATGCGCGTGTCCACACCCTGGGCCGCCGAGGTGAACACGAGCTTGAGGCTGCCCTTCTGCAGCGCCGCCACCAGGTCGGCCGACTCCACGTTCACCGGTGCCGCACCCAGGGTCTCGGCCAGCTTCTTCAGCGGTGGCGAGTTCTCGCGCATGGCCAGGCCCTTGAAGTCGCCCACCGAACGCATCTCGCGCGCCGCGAACAGGCCCTGCGGCGGCCAGGGCACGGACATCAGCAGCGTCCAACCCTGGGCCTCGGCGCGCTTTTCGGCCAGGGGCCTGGCCTGGCGCCACAGGCGCAGGGCCGAGTCGTAGCTGGTGGCGAGGAACGGCAGCGCATCGAGCGCGAACACCGCGTCCACGCTGCCCAGGCTGGGGCCGAAGACCTCGCCGAGTTCGACCTTGCCCTCGGTGACGGCCTTGCGGATCTCCACCGCCTTGACCAGGCTGCCGCCCGGGTGCACCTTGATCTGCAGCTCGCCGCCGGTGCGCTGGCGCACGTCTTCGGCAAAGGCCATCAGGTTCTGCACGTGGAAACTGCTGGCCGGGTAGCCGCTGGCCAGGTTGAGCACGGTCTGGCCCGCACACAGGGGCGGCAGCAGCGCCAGCAAGGCCGCTGCCCAGGCCCGGCTCACTTTGTTTGTCATGGTTCTTGTCTCCTCGCGTGAGCCGCCGTTTCTACACGGCCGGCACGGCGAAAGCGCCCGCCCAGGGTCGGGCAGAACCACAGCCGCGCGAGGACGCTTGACGCCTGGCGGCGCTTCAGCTGCGGCCCTGGGCCGCCTTGCGGATGGCACTCAGCGTGGTGCGCGTGGTGCTCACGTCGGTGTCCAGCTTGAGGTGCAGCAGGGTCGGCGTGCCGGCTTCGATGGCCTTCACGAGCGCAGGTTCGAAGGCTTCGGTGCGGTCGATGAACTCGCCGCGCCAGCCGTAGGCGCGCGCCAGCGCCGCGAAGTCGGGGTTGAAGAGGTCGCTGCCGCTCACCCGGCCGGGGTAGTCGCGCTCCTGGTGCATGCGGATGGTGCCGTAGGTGCCGTTGTCGACCACGATGCTGATGAGCTTCTTCGCGCCGTAGCCGGTGGCGGTGGCCAGTTCCTGGCCCGTCATCAGGAAGTCGCCATCGCCGGCCAGGTTCACGGCCCAGCGCTGCGGCTCCAGCAGCGCCGCGGCAATGGCCGCCGGCACCCCATAGCCCATGGCGCCCGAGGTCGGCGCCAGCTGCGTGCGGCCGTGGTGCTGCAGGCCCGGGTGGCGGCAGTAGCGGTGCAGCCAGCCGCTGTAGTTGCCGGCGCCGTTGGTGTAGACGGTGTCCTCGGGCAGCAGGCGCTGCAGCGTCTTCACCACCACCGCCATGTCCAGCGGCGCCACCGCGGGCGCCACCAGGTTGCCTTCGTAGTCGGCGCGCGCCGAGGCCGTGTGTGCGCCCCAGGGCAGCGTGGGCGGCGCGGTCAACGCTTCCAGCGCCTTGGCGGCGGTGGCCATCGCCGCCTGCAGCATCACGTCGGCCGTGTAGACGCGGCCCAGTTCCTCGGGCCCGGCATGGATGTGCACCAGCTTCTGCTGCGGCCGCGGCGGCTTCAGCAGGGTGTAGCCGCCGGTGGTCATCTCGCCCAGGCGGATGCCCAGGGCGATGATGAGATCGGCCTCGCGCACCCGCGCCGCCAGCTTCGGATTGATGCCGATGCCCACGTCGCCCGCATACAGCGGATGCCGGTTGTCGAAGGTGTCCTGGAAGCGCCAGGCGCAGGCCACGGGCAGGTTCCAGTTCTCGGCGAAGCGCTGCAGCGCAGCGGCGGCTTCAGCGTCCCAGCCCGAGCCACCGGCGATGACCAGCGGCCGCTGCGCGCCCAGCAGCAGCGTGCGCAGCTCACGCAGGCCGCCGGGTGCCGGCCAGGCGTGCACGGGCTCGGCCCTGGGCAGCACGGGCGCGGCCGTCAGCGTGGTCAGCATGTCCTCGGGCAGCGCCAGCACCACCGGGCCGGGGCGGCCCTGCATCGCGGTGTGGAAGGCGCGCGCCACGTACTCGGGCAGGCGGT
>CAYREA010000072.1:0-20864 GCA_964423075.1 uncultured Rubrivivax sp.
GCCTTCTGGAAGTGCGCGATCAGGAACAGCAGGAAGTGCTGGTGGCGGAACTGCGCCAGCACGCCACGGTCGCCGCAGCGGTAGAACTCGCTCTGGGCGTCGCCCACGACGATCAGCGACAGGCCCGAGCACAGGTAGCGCGTGTTCGGCGCCGCGCCCGACTCGGCCCAGAAGCGGTCGTAGCAGAACTGCTGTTCGAAGTCGGCCAGGTGCCGTTCGGCATAGGGCAAGGCGGCCTCGCTGCCGGGCAGGGTCTCGCCGCCGCCGGTGACCAGGCCCAGGCGGATGAAGTCGCCCCGGGTCAGCAGGCGCGGTTCGTCCACCGCCAGGTAGGCCATCATGGGCATGCGGTAGTACTCGATCTGGCGAAAGCGCAAGGCGCCGGCCGCACCCGAGTGGTGGTTGACCAGCGGCGCCAGCACGTATTCCCAATGCGCCGAGATGCGCGGCGCGCGGTGTTCGGCCACGTGTGCCAGGAAGGCGCTGCGGTCCTGCGCGTCGCTGCGTGCCAGCACGGCACCCTGCGCGTCGAGCCACTCCACGCCGGCCAGGCAGTGCAGCGCCTGGCCCTGCGCGTCCCAGCCGCCGGGATAGGCGCGGCCGAAGCGGTACAGCAGCTCCTGCGCCAGCGGCAGCGGCAGGCCGTCGGCCGCCACCTCCACGTTCAGCAGCACGATGTCGACACCGTAGAAGAAGTACAGGTCGATGTGCACCACCTGCAGCGTGAGCGGCGCGTCGCCGGGCCGCGGCACCACGCGCACCGCGGCGATGTCGCGGCGGCGGAACACGCGCATCGGCGAGCCGCTGGTGGCGTCACCGCCGCCGCGCTGGATGCGCCCTTCGCCGTACAGGAAGCGCTGCACGTAGGGCAGGAAGCTGACGAACTCGTTGTAGTGGCGTTCGTGGAAGCCGCCGGCGCCGCCGTTGTATTCGTCGAAGTGCTCGCGCCAGGGTGAGGCCTCGCCCATGTCGCGCAGCAGTTGCCAGGGCGCGCGGCGCGCCGCTTCGTCGGCCAGGCCGGCCGGTATCAGGCGCAGCGGCCACAACAAGGCCTGCCGCAGGTGGCGCACGGTGATGGCCTGCGCGTCGTGGGAATGGGACATCGCGCGAGTGTAGGCAGCGCGGCTGCGCCGGTGTGACGGTATCGCCCCGGGTGCGGACGCGCTCTTGATGGGTTCTTGATGCGGCAAGGCCGAATCTCTACACCACCTTGATGTCCGGCTTCCTAAGCTCCCTGTCGTTCTGGTTCGACCTGCGAGGAGATTCGATGAACGCCCAAGCCTGGATGCTGCTGGCCGCCTACCTGGGCCTGCTGCTCCTGCTGGCCTGGCCGCTGGGCCGCTGGCTGGTGTTGGTGGCCGAAGGCCGCTTCACGCGCTGGATGGCGCCGCTGGTGGCCGCCGAACGCGGCCTGTACCGGCTGGCAGGCGTCAAGCCCGAAGCCGGCATGGGTTGGCGGCACTACGCCCTGGCACTCATCACGTTCAACCTTCTCGGCGTGCTCGTGGTCTATGCGCTGCAGCGCCTGCAAGGCCTGCTGCCGTTGAACCCGGCCGGCCTGGCCGCCGTCGGCGCCGACTCGGCCTTCAACACCGCCATCAGCTTCGTCACCAACACCAACTGGCAGGGCTACAGCGGTGAAGCGACCATGAGCCACCTGACGCAGATGCTGGCGCTGGCGGTGCAGAACTTCCTGTCTGCCGCCACCGGCATCGTGGTGGTGCTTGCACTGGTGCGCGGCTTCGTCGCGCGTTCCTCGGCCTCGATCGGCAACTTCTGGGCCGACCTGACGCGCGTCACCGCCTATGTGCTGCTGCCGCTGTCGCTGGTGTTCGCCGTGTTCCTGGTGGGCCAGGGCGTGATCCAGAACTTCGCGCCCACCACGGCCGTCACCACCCTGCAGGCCAGCGCTGAGCCGCAGACCCTGGCGATGGGCCCGGTCGCGTCGCAGGAGGCGATCAAGATGCTCGGCACCAACGGCGGCGGCTTCTTCAACGCCAACTCGGCCCACCCGTACGAGAACCCGACGGCGCTCTCGAACTTCGTGCAGATGCTGGCCATCTTCCTGATCCCCACGGCGCTGGTGTTCATGTTCGGCCACATGGTGGGCGACCCGCGCCAGGGCCATGCGCTGCTGGCGGCGATGACGCTGATCTTCGTCGTCGCGGTGCTCGTGGTCACGGCGCAGGAGCAGCAGGGCAACCCCGTGCTTGCCGCATTGGGCGCCGACCAGAGCGCCAGCGCCAGCCAGCCCGGCGGCAACATGGAAGGCAAGGAAGCGCGCTTCGGCATCACCGCCAGCGCGCTGTTCGCGGCCATCACCACCGCCGCCTCCTGCGGCGCCGTGAACGCCATGCACGACTCGTTCACGCCGCTGGGCGGCGCGGTGCCGCTGGTGCTGATGCAGCTGGGCGAAGTGGTCTTCGGCGGTGTCGGCTCGGGCCTGTACGGCATGCTGATCTTCGCCATCCTGGCGGTCTTCATCGCCGGGCTGATGATCGGCCGCACGCCCGAGTACCTGGGCAAGAAGATCGAGACCCACGAGATGAAGATGACGTCCATCGCCATCCTCGTGACGCCCATCATCGTGCTGGCGGGTGCCGCGGTGGCGGTGCTGGCCGATGCCGGCAAGGCCGGCGTGGCCAACCCGGGCCCCCACGGCTACTCGGAGATCCTCTACGCCTTCACCTCGGCCGGCAACAACAACGGCAGCGCCTTTGCCGGCCTGTCGGCCAACACACCCTTCTACAACCTGCTGCTGGCCGTCGTCATGGCGCTCGGCCGCTTTGGCGTCATCGTGCCGGTGCTGGCCATCGCCGGTTCGCTGGCGGCGAAGAAGCGCATGGCGGTGACCGCCGGCACCCTGCCCACGCACGGCCCGCTGTTCGTGGGCCTGCTCATCGGCACCGTGCTGCTGGTGGGCCTGCTGAACTACGTGCCGGCGCTGGCCCTCGGGCCGCTGGTCGAACACCTGATGCTGTGGACACCCTCATGAGCACTGCCCAGACACTCCGCCTGCTCGACCCCGCGCTGGTACGCCCCGCCATCGCTGCGGCCTTCGGCAAGCTCGACCCGCGTGTTCAGTGGCGCAACCCGGTGATGTTCGTCGTCTACGTCGGCAGCATCGTCACGACCCTGCTCGCGCTGCAGGCCCTGCTCGGCCAGGGCGAGGCCGCGCCGGGTTTCATCCTCGCCATCGCGCTGTGGCTGTGGTTCACCGTGCTCTTCGCCAACTTCGCCGAGGCCATGGCCGAAGGCCGCAGCAAGGCGCAGGCCTCGTCGCTGCGCGGCATGAAGAAGAAGACCATCGCCAAGAAGCTGGAGCAGCCGCACCACGGTGCGCCCTGGCATCCGCAGGAGGCCGAGGAACTGCGCAAGGGCGCCGTGGTGCTGGTGGAGGCCGGCGACCTGATCCCGCTCGACGGCGAGGTCGTCGAAGGCGTGGCCTCGGTCGACGAGAGCGCCATCACGGGTGAGTCGGCACCCGTCATCCGCGAGTCGGGCGGCGATTTCGCCTCGGTCACCGGCGGCACGCGGGTGCTGTCGGACTGGCTGGTGGTGCGCATCAACGTCAACCCGGGCGAAGCATTCCTTGACCGCATGATCGCGATGGTCGAAGGCGCGCGGCGCCAGAAGACGCCCAACGAGATCGCGCTCGGCATCCTGCTCGTCGCGCTGACCCTGGTCTTCCTGGTGGTGACGGTGACGCTGCTGCCGTTCTCGATCTTCAGCGTCGAAGCCGCGAAGGCGGGTGCGCCGGTGTCCGTCACCGCGCTGATCGCGCTGCTGGTGTGCCTGATCCCCACCACCATCGGCGCGCTGCTGTCGGCCATCGGCGTGGCGGGCATGAGCCGCATGATGGGCGCCAACGTCATCGCCACCTCGGGCCGCGCGGTCGAGGCCGCCGGCGACGTCGACGTGCTGCTGCTCGACAAGACCGGCACCATCACCCTGGGCAACCGCCAGGCCGCGGCCTTCATCCCCGCCAAGGGTGTCACCGAGCAGGCGCTGGCCGATGCGGCGCAGTTCGCGTCGATGGCCGACGAGACTCCCGAGGGCCGCAGCATCGCGGTGCTGGCCAAGCAGAAGTTCCAGCTGCGCGAGCGCGACCTGTCCAGCCACAAGACGAGCTTCGTGCCGTTCACGGCCCAGACGCGCATGAGCGGTGTCGACATCGAGGCCGAGGGCGGTGCGCCGGGCGGCCTGCGCCAGCTGCGCAAGGGCGCCGGCACGGCGATCCGCCAGCACATCGAGGCGCTGGGCGGCAGCTTCCCGGCCGACGTGCAGGCCGCGGCCGAGGACGTGGCGCGCAAGGGCAGCACGCCGCTGGTGGTGGCCGACGGTGCACGTGTGCTCGGCGTGGTCGAGCTCAAGGACATCGTCAAGGGCGGCATCAAGGAACGTTTTGCCGAGCTGCGCCGCATGGGCATCAAGACGGTGATGATCACCGGCGACAACCGCCTCACCGCCGCCGCCATCGCGGCCGAGGCCGGTGTCGACGACTTCCTGGCCGAGGCCACGCCCGAGGCCAAGCTGCAGATGATCCGCGACTACCAAGCCGAAGGCCGCCTGGTGGCGATGACGGGCGACGGCACCAACGACGCGCCCGCGCTGGCGCAGGCCGACGTGGCGGTGGCGATGAACACCGGCACCCAGGCGGCCAAGGAAGCCGGCAACATGGTCGACCTGGACAGCAACCCGACCAAGCTGCTGGAGATCGTCGAGACCGGCAAGCAGCTGCTGATGACACGCGGCTCGCTCACCACCTTCAGCATCGCCAACGACGTGGCCAAGTACTTCGCCATCATCCCGGCCATGTTCGTCACCACCTACCCGCAACTCGGCGCCTTGAACGTGCTGGCGCTGGCCAGCCCGGACTCGGCCATCCTGTCGGCCGTGATCTTCAACGCGCTGATCATCGTGTGCCTGATCCCGCTGGCGCTGAAGGGCGTGAAGTACCGCGCCATCGGTGCGGCCGCGCTGCTGCGCCGCAACGTGCTGGTCTACGGCGTCGGTGGCCTGGTCGTGCCCTTCATCGGCATCAAGCTGATCGACCTGCTGCTGTTGGCCGCCCACCTGGTCTGAAAGGCCACCCCCATGTTGTCCATCCTTCGTCCGGCCCTGGTCTTGTTCGTGGTGCTCAGCGCGCTGACCGGTGTGGCCTACCCGCTCGTGGTCACCGGCATCGCCCAGGTGATCTTCCCTGAACAGGCTGCGGGCAGCCTGATCCTGCGCGACGGCAAACCGGTCGGCTCGGCGCTGATCGGGCAGCACTTCAGCGAGGCGAAGTACGTCTGGGGCCGGCCTTCGGCCACCGGGCCTGTGCCCAACAACGCCAGCGCATCGGGCGGCTCGAACCTGGGCCCGCTGAACCCGGCGCTGGCCGACGCGGTGAAGGGCCGCATCGAGGCGCTGCGCGCCGCCGATCCGGGCAGCACGGCGCCGGTGCCGGTGGACCTGGTGACGGCCTCGGCCAGCGGCCTGGACCCGCACCTCAGCGTTGCGGGCGCGATGTTCCAGGCCAACCGCGTCGCCAAGGCGCGCGGCCTGCCGCTGGCGCAGGTGCAGCAGCTGATCGCCACCCACAGCGAAGGCCGCCTGCTGGGCCTGCTCGGTGAACCGCGCGTCAATGTGCTGCAACTGAATCTGGCACTCGACGCGGTGCCCGGGCCTGCCGTGGCCGACACTACCGCGAGGCCATGACCGACGACGCACGCCCCGACCCCGACGCGCTGCTGGCACAGATCAAGCAGGACGAGCAGCGCGAGGCACGCGGCCGCCTGCGCATCTACTTCGGCTCGTCGGCCGGTGTCGGTAAGACCTACGCCATGCTGGTGGCGGCCCGCAAGCTGCGGGCCGAGGGGCTGGATGTCGTGGCCGGTGTCGTCGAGACCCATGGCCGCAGCGAGACTGCGGCGCTGCTCGAAGGGCTGCCGGTGCTGGCGCCGGCGCAGAGGGGCCACCGCGGCAAGCTGCTGGCCGAGTTCGACCTCGACGGCGCGCTGGCGCGGCGGCCCGGGCTGGTGCTGGTCGACGAGCTGGCGCATTCCAACGTCGCCGGCTCTCGCCACGCCAAGCGCTGGCAGGACGTGGAGGAGCTGCTGGCCGCCGGCATCGACGTCTACAGCACGCTCAACGTGCAGCACCTGGAAAGCCTGAACGACGTGGTCGGCGGCATCACCGGCATCGTCGTGCACGAGACGCTGCCCGACACCTTCTTCGACAAGGCCGACGAGGTGGTGCTGGTCGACACCACCGCCGACGAACTGATCGAGCGCCTGGCCGCCGGCAAGGTCTATCTGCCGGCGCAGGCCGAACGCGCGGCGAAGAACTTCTTCCGCAAGGGCAACCTGATGGCGCTGCGCGAGCTGGCGCTACGCCGCACGGCCGACCGCGTCGAGGACGACGTGCAGGCCTACCGCAGCGAGCGCTCCATCGCGCAGGTGTGGAAGACCGAAGGCGCGCTGCTGTGCTGCATCGGCCCGCACGCAGGGGCCGAGCAAGTGGTGCGCAGCGCGGCGCAGCTGGCGCAGCAGCTGGCGGTGACCTGGCATGCCGTGTACGTCGAGACACCGGCCCTGCAGCGGCTGGACGGCAGCCGGCGCGAAGGCATCCTGCGCACGGTGCAGCTGGCGCGGGAACTCGGCGCCACCACCGCGGTGCTCTCGGCGCAGGGCATCGCAGCGGCGCTGGTGGCCTACGCGCGCCAGCACAACCTGTCGCGCCTGGTGCTGGGCCACGCCAGGCCGCCGCGCGGCTGGCCGGCCGGGTGGCCCCGGCGCACGCTGGGGCTGGCCATCACCGCGCTGGCGCCGGACATCGACCGCCTGGAGGTGGGCCCGCCGCAACGCGCGCGGCCGGCGCCGGCGGCGCGCGGCACCGAGCTCGCGCCCGACAGCCGCTACGGCGGCGAAGCCCGGCGCTACGGCCTGGCCGCGGCGGCCTGCGCCGCCACCACGCTGCTGACACACGGGCTGGTGCCGTTTTTCGACCTGGCCAACATCGTGATGGTGTTCCTGCTGTCGGTGCTGGGCGTGGCGCTGTGGCAGGGCCGCGGGCCGGCGGTGATGGCGGCTTTCGTCAACGTGGCGGCCTTCGACTTCTTCTTCGTCCCGCCGCAGCTCTCGTTCGCGGTGTCGGACGTGCAGTACCTGCTGACCTTCGCCATCATGCTGGTGGTGGGCCTGGTCACCGGCCAGCTGACGGCCGGGCTGCGCTTCCAGGCCCGCGTGGCCCGCCACCGCGAGGCGCGTTCGCGCGCGCTGTTCGAGGCCGCACGCGACCTGTCGAACATGCTCACCCACGAACAGGCCATCGACGTCGCGCAGGCGGTCATCGCGCGCGAGTTCCGCGCCGAGGTGGCGGTCTTCGTGCTCGACATGAACGAGCGCCTGCGGCCCGCCAGGGCGGAAGCCGGCGGCCTGGACCTGGGCACCGCGCAATGGGCGCTGGACCACAACCAGCCTGCCGGCCTGGGCACCGACACACTGGCCGGCAGCGCCTGGCTGTACCTGCCGCTGAAGGCCACGGTGCGCTCGCGCGGGGTGCTGGCGGTGCGGCCGCAGGAACCGCGTTTCCTGCTGGTGCCCGAACAGCGCCAGCAGCTGGAGACCTTCGCCGCGCTGACGGCGATGGCGCTGGAGCGTGTGCACTACATCGACGTGGCGCAGCGTGCCACCGTGCAGATGGAGTCCGAACGCCTGCGCAACTCGCTGCTCGCGGCCCTGTCGCACGACCTGCGCACGCCGCTGGCGGTGCTGGTGGGCAGCGCGCAGATGCTGGCAGCCAGCCAGCCGGCGCTGAGCGCGCAGCAGCAGGCCATGGCCGCGGGCCTGAGCGACAAGGCGCTGCGCATGGCCGACATGGTGAGCAAGCTGCTGGACATGGCGCGCATCCAGAGTGGCGAGATCCGCCTGCGCATGGAGTGGCAGTCGCTGGAAGAGATCATCGGCAGCGCGGTGAAGGCCAGCCAGGGCGCGCTGGGCGAGCGTGCCTTGAGCGTGCACATCGAACCCGCGGTGCCGCTGGTGGAATGCGACGCGGTGCTGATCGAACGGGTGCTGGCCAACCTGCTGGAAAATGCCGGCAAGTACACCCCGCCGAACTCGCCCGTGGAGATTCTCGTTCGCGCCGTCGATGCCGAGTTGCAGGTCAGCGTGCGCGACCACGGCCCGGGCGTGCGCGCGGGCCAGGAAGAGGCCATCTTCGAGAAGTTCACGCGCGGCCAGGCCGAATCGGCGACACCCGGCGTCGGGCTGGGGCTGGCGATCTGCCGCGCCATCGTCGAAGCGCACCGCGGCCGCATCGGGGTCGCGCCCACGCACCCGCACGGCGCCACCTTCACCTTCAGCCTGCCGCTGGGCACACCACCCGGCATCGACCCGGCCGCCGATGCGCGCGCCATGGTCGAGCGTCCGGGCCTCTGATGGCCACCCCCACGCCGGTTGTGCTGGTGCTCGAGGACGAGCGCGAGATCCGCCAGTTCGTGCGCAGCTCGCTCGAAGCCGAAGGCTGGCTGGTGCACGAGGCCGGCACCCTGAAGCAGGGCCTGGTCGAGGCCGGCACGCGGCGGCCCGACCTGATCATTGCCGACCTCGGTCTGCCCGACGGCGACGGTGTCGACTTCATCCGCCAGGTGCGCGGCTGGTCGGCCGTGCCCATCATCGTGCTGTCGGCGCGCACGCATGAAAACGAGAAGGTGGCAGCACTCGACGCCGGCGCCGACGACTACATCACCAAGCCCTTCGGCGTGAACGAGTTGCTGGCGCGCACCCGCGCCAACCTGCGCCGCCTGCGTGTGGGGCAGGCGCCGGCCGACGCCCTGTTCGGCTTCGGCGAGGTCGAGCTCGACCGCGCCGCGCGCATCGTCAGGAAGCGTGGTGTGGAAGTGCACCTCACGCCCATCGAATACCGCCTGCTCGGCGTGCTGGTGGCCAACGCCGGGCGTGTGATGACCCATCCGCAACTGCTGCGCGAGGTGTGGGGGCCCTCACACGCCCAGAGCACGCACTACCTGCGTGTCTACATGGGCAACCTGCGCCAGAAGCTGGAGGACGACCCGGCGCAGCCGCGGCACATCGTCACCGAGATCGGCGTCGGCTACCGGCTCCTGGTCGATGAGGGTCTGCCTGGCTAACGTCCGATATTCACGACCAGCACCGAGCGCGCCGGCACCGTGAAACGCCCGGCCAGGTCCACCTGCCGGCCCGTGATCGCGTCGACGCCCGCCGCGCCCGCCGGCAGCAGCTCGCGGAAGCGCGCCGCATCCAGCGTGCGCGCCTCCTTCGCCTTGTTGAACACCACCATCACCCGGTCCTTCGCATCGAAGCGGAAGTACACGTAGGTGCCGTCCTCCGGATAGAAGTGCCGCAGGCCGCCGTGGTGCACCACCGGCTGCGCCTTGCGCCAGTTCAGCAGCTTGCGCAGCCAGGCCTGGGCCTCGCGCTGGGTTTCACTCAGGCCGGCGCCGGTGCGTGCGTTCACCGCGTCACCGGCCCATCCACCGGGGAAGTCTTGCCGCACCGCGCCGTCGTCGCGCTGCTTGGGGCTCGTCATCAGCACTTCGGTGCCGTAGTACAGCTGCGGCGTGCGCGGCATGGTCAGCAGGTAGGCCAGCGCCATGCGCCACAGCGCCGGGTCTTCGTCGAACACGCTGTAGAGGCGCGGCACGTCGTGGTTGCCTTCGAACAGCACCAGCTGTGCAGGCTCAGGGTAGAGCTGGTCGTTGACCAGCGCTTCGTACAGCGTGTTCAGCCCGGTCTGGTAGGTATCGGGCTCCACCAGCGCGCGGCGCAGCACATCGTGCAGCGGAAAGTCCATCACGCTGGGCAGGTGCGAGACGTAACCGTCGCGGTTGCGCACGCCACGCAGCCAGTGCGCGATGACCAGCGGGTTCGAGCTCCACTCCTCGCCCACCATGTTCAGGCGCGGGTACTCCTGCATCACGCGGCGCGTGAACTGCGTGAGGAAGGCCTTGTCGGAGTAGCCGTAGGTGTCGATGCGCAGGCCCGCGAGGCCCGCGTCCTCGATCCACCAGATC
Source organism: uncultured Rubrivivax sp. (assembly GCA_964423075.1). Taxonomy (GTDB): domain Bacteria; phylum Pseudomonadota; class Gammaproteobacteria; order Burkholderiales; family Burkholderiaceae_C; genus Rubrivivax. Next base: position 10,040 of record CAYREA010000072.1, read on the forward strand.
GCGTTCTGCGTCTGGTAGGTGGCCAGCAGCGGCAGGCGCTGGTTGGGGTCGGGCATGGTGTCGACGAACCAGCCTTCGGTGAAGGCGCGTTCGTCGGCGCGGCTGGCGTAGGGGTCGCTCACCGAGGTGCGGGCATGGTTGGTGGGCACGAACTTGCCGCGGTGGTTCAGCCAGTCGGGCGTGGGCGGGTCGCGCATCCACAGGTGGCCGCTGCCGATGTGGTTGGGCACGAAGTCCATGATCAGGCCGATGCCGCGGGACTTGGCTTCGCGCGCCAGGCGGCGGTAGTCGGCGTTGCTGCCGAAGCGCGGGTCGACGCGGTAGGTATCGGTGGCCGCGTAGCCGTGGTAGGAATAGGCCGGCTGGTTGTTCTCAGTGAGCGGCGTGGGCCAGATCATCGTGTAGCCCATGCCGGCGATGTAGTCCAGGTGGTCGATCATTCCCTGGATGTCGCCGCCGTGGCGGCCGTTGCTCTTGTCGGCGCGGTTGGCCTTTTCCACCATGCCCGGCACGTCGTCGTTGGACGGGTCGCCGTTGGCGAAGCGGTCGGGCATCAGGTTCAGGATGGCGTCGGCAGGGCCGAAGCCGCGCCGGTTCGCCGAGCCTGGCTCGCGCGCGCGAAGTTCGTAGCTGACGACTTTCGTCTCGCCCTTCAGCACGAAGCGCAGCGGCACCGTGCGCGCGGCCGCGCGCGGCGCGATCTGCGCTTCGATGAACAGGTAGTTGGGGCTGGCCACACGCTGCAAGGCCGTGATGCGGAAGTCGGCGTGGCCCGAAGTGACCGTCGCTGCGCCGATGCCCGGGCCGTGCACCAGCAGTTGCAGCCGGTCGCTCTTCATGCCCACCCACCAGTGCGGCGGCTCGATGCGTTCCAGCTCCAGGCCGTGCGCGCCAAAGGCCAGCAGCAGGCCCACCAGGCCGAACCAGGGCTTCCATCGAACGCTCATCGTGTCTCCTCTTCGCTGCCCTGCGCTGCGGCGGGCGCGGCATGTTAGTGCGCACCGCTTCCCCTGCGGCGGACACTTGGGAATGTCCACCTGCCGTGACATACTGGCCGCCACCCAAGCCTCAGGCCAGAGCCCGCAGTACCACGATGTCGCTGTTCCCGCCGGACCACACACTGCGGGTCGCGCTGGCCGATGAAGTCCACGCCCGCCCGCCCGAGGCGGTGTCTGCACCGGCCCGGGCCAGCTACGTGGCCGTGCTGGTGGAGCCCGCACAGCGCGCCGCCGAGCAGGCCCACCTGCAAGCGCTGTGCGCCGCCCACGGTGTCGAGCCGCCGGCCGCGGGTGCCACGCACTTCCGTGCCGACATCGGCCCGGTGCGGCTGAAGTGGGAACGGCACGGCGAGTTCTCGGGCTACACCGTCATCGCCAAGGGCATCACCGACCAGCCCTTCGCCCACGTGGCCGCCTCGCTGTTGCCGGCCGGCTGGCTGGCCGCCCTGCCCGGCGCCACGGTGGCGGCCGCGCACGCCAAGCTGCTGCCGGCGCCGGAAGAGGCGCGCCTGGCCTGGTTGCTGGAAGAGGCCTTCGAAGGCCAGCCGGTGTCGGGCAGCGAGATCGCCGACGGTGCCGCGCGCGTCTTCACCGATTTCCGCCTGCACGAGGGCTGCACACGCTTCGTGCTGGCCGACCGTTCGCTCACCGAGCGCCAGGCCGGGCGCGTGCTGCAGCGCCTGTTCGAGATCGAGGCCTACCGCATCATGGCGCTGATGGCGCTGCCCATCGCGCGCCGGCAGTCGCCGCGCATCGTCGAGATCGAGGCCGCGCTGGCGAGCTTGACCGACCGCATCGCCAGCGCCACCGACAGCCAGCCCGACCAGGATGAGCAACTGCTGCACACGCTCACGCGCCTGGCCGCCGAGGTGGAAAGCGGCCTGTCGGCGAGCCAGTTCCGCTTCGGCGCCTGCCGCGCCTACTACGAGCTCGTCACGCGCCGCATCGAAGAGCTGCGCGAAAGCCGCCTGCCCGGCGTGCAGACGCTGGAAGAGTTCATGGCGCGCCGCTTCACGCCGGCCGTGGCCACCTGCAACACGGTGTCGCAGCGGCTGCACGACCTGTCCGAACGTGTGTCGCAGGCCAGCAACCTGCTGTCCACGCGGGTGGACATCGCGCGCGAGCGCCAGAACCAGCGGCTGCTGGCCAGCATGGACCGGCGCGCCAAGCTGCAGCTGCGCCTGCAGCAGACGGTGGAAGGCCTCTCGGTGGCCGCCATCTGCTACTACGCCGCCGGCCTGGTGGGCTACGGCGCCAAGGCGCTGAAGGCCGCGGGCCTGCGCATCGACCCCGACCTGGCGGTCGGCATCACCATCCCCATCGTGGCCCTGGCCGTGATGCTGGCGGTGCGCAAGGCGCGCCGCCACATCGAGGCCCACGAAGGCCACTCCCAAACCTTTCGCTAAAAGCGCGCCGATGTCGACCCTGAACTTCCCGTTTTCCGCCATCGTCGGCCAGGACGAGATGAAGCTCGCCATCCTGTGCACGGCGGTCGACCCGCGCATCGGCGGCGTGCTGGTCTTCGGCGACCGCGGCACCGGCAAGAGCACCGCGGTGCGCGCACTGGCTGCGCTGCTGCCCAAGATGCGCGCGGTGGTGGGCTGCCGCTACGCCTGCGACCCGAACGACACCAGCAGCAGTTGCGAAGACTGCCCCACCCTGAAGGCCGGCAAGCCGAAGACGAAGCTCGTGCCGGTACCGGTGGTCGACCTGCCGCTAGGCGCCACCGAAGACCGCGTGGTGGGTGCGCTCGACCTGGAACGCGCGCTCAGCGCCGGCATCAAGGCCTTCGAGCCCGGCCTGCTGGCGCGCGCGCACCGCGGCTTTCTCTACATCGACGAAGTCAACCTGCTGGAAGACCACCTGGTCGACCTGCTGATCGACGTGGCCGCTTCGGGCGAGAACGTGGTGGAGCGTGAAGGCCTGTCGGTGCGCCACCCCGCGCGCTTCGTGCTGGTGGGCAGCGGCAACCCCGAGGAAGGCGAGCTGCGCCCGCAGCTGCTCGACCGTTTCGGCCTGGCGGTGGAAGTGCGCACGCCGCAAGACCTGGCTTCGCGCGTGGAGGTGGTGCGCCGGCGCGACGCCTTCGAGAACGACCCGGCCGCCTTCGTCGCGCGCTGGCACAAGGAAGACGACAAGCTGCGCAAGAGCCTGGTGGCCGCGCGCGAACGCGTGCTCGACGTGAAGGTGCCCGACGCCGCGCTCGAACGCGCCGCACAGCTCTGCATGAGCCTGGGCACCGATGGCCTGCGCGGCGAGCTGACGCTGGTGCGCGCCGCCCGCGCGCTGGCCGCGCTGGACGGCGAAACGGCCGTGGGTGATGCGCAGCTGCGCCGCATCGCCAAGCCCGCCCTGCGCCACCGCCTGCGCCGCGACCCGCTGGACGAGACCGACGCCAGCGCACGCGTCGAACGCGCCGTGGTCGAACTCTTCGGTACCTGAACATGGCTGACGCCGGCGAGGCCGCCTGGGACGACGCCGCCCGCTGCGCCGCGCTGCTGGCCGTCGACCCGCACGGCCTGGGCGGCGTGCTGCTGCGCGCAAGCGCAGGCCCGGTGCGTGACCGTTGGCTCAAGGCCTTGCGCGGCCTGCTGCCGGCGGATACCCCGCAACGCCGCATGCCCGGCCACATCGCCGACGAGCGGCTGCTGGGCGGGCTCGATCTCACCGCCACGCTCGCGCTCGGCCGCCCCGTGGCGCAGCGCGGCCTGCTGGCCGAAGTGCATGGCGGCGTGCTCGTCGTGCCGATGGCCGAGCGCCTGTCGGCCGGCACCGCGGCGCGCCTGGCCGCGGCACTGGACCGCGGCAGCGTCGGTTTCGAACGCGACGGCCTCAGCTCGCGCTGGGACGCACGTTTCGGCCTCGTGGCCTGCGACGAGAGTGCCGGCGACGACCCACCGCTCGCGGCCACGCTGGTAGACCGCCTGGCCTTCTGCATCGACCTGCGCGAGCTGTCGCTGCGCGACCTGGAAGAAGGCGAGGCCGATGCCGCCGCCATCACCCGCGCCCGCGCCCTGCTGCCGCGGGTGCAGCTGGCCGACGAGGTGCTGCAGGCCTTGTGCGCCACCGCGCTGCAGCTGGGCGTGGACTCGGCGCGCGCCGGTGTGTTCACGCTGCGCGCGGCGCGTGCGGCCGCCGCGCTGGCCGGCCGCGAGATGGTGACCCACGACGACGCCGCGCTGGCTGCGCGCCTGGTGCTGGCGCCGCGCGCCACGCGCCTGCCGCCTTCTCCCGACGAGCCGGCGCCAGAAGAGAACGCGGCGCCACCCGAGCCACCGCCCGATGCACCGCCTCCGGCCGACGAGCCGCCCGACAACGACGACCCCTCGAACACCCGCCCGCTGGAAGACCGCCTCGTCGAAGCCTGCATCGCCGCCCTGCCCGAAGGCCTGCTGGCCGCGCTGCAGGCGCAGCCGGGCGGCAAGCAGGCCGGCCGCGTGGGTGCGCTGAGTGCTTCGCCGCGCGGCGGCCGGCCGGTGGGTGTGCGGCGCGGCGAACCGCGTGGTGGCGCGCGCCTGAACCTCATCGAAACGCTGCGCGCCGCCGCGCCCTGGCAGCGCCTGCGCCGCAGCGCGCCCGGCGCCACGCCGCGGCTGGTTCACGTGCACGGCGACGACCTGCGCATCCACCGCCTGCAGCAGCGTGCCGGCACGGCCACGCTCTTCGTGCTGGACGCCTCGGGCTCTTCGGCCCTGCACCGCCTGGCCGAAGCCAAGGGCGCCATCAACCTGCTGCTGGCCGACTGCTACGTGCGCCGCGACGAAGTGGCCGTGATCGCCTTCCGCGGCAAGGCGGCCGAGCTGCTGCTGCCGCCCACACGCTCGCTGGTGCGCGCGCGGCGCAGCCTGGCGGCGCTGCCCGGCGGTGGCGGTACGCCGCTGGCCGCCGGCCTGGAAGCCGCGCTGCGCCTGGCCGCGCAGGTGCGGCGCAACGGTGCCACGCCGGTGATCGTGCTGCTGACCGACGGCCGAGCCAACATCGCGCGCGACGGTGAACCCGGCCGCGTGCGCGCCGAGGCCGACGCGATGGCGATGGCGCAGCAGCTGCGCGCGGCGCGGCTCACGGCGCTGGTGGTGGACACCTCGCCGCAGCCTGCGGCCGCCGCGCAGCGCCTGGCGCAGGCCATGGCTGCCACGTACCGCGCGCTGCCGCACGCCGGTGCGCGGGCGCTTTCGGCTGCGGTGCAAGCGCTGCCGCGGCGCGCCGGCTGAACACCATGCCCGCAGGCCTGGACTGGGCCACCGACGGCGCCCACTGGCCGCACCGCGAACGCAGCCGCTTCGTCGAAGCCGGCGGCCTGCGCTGGCACGTGCAGCACTGGCCGCGGCCGCAGGCCCCGGTGCTGCTGCTGCTGCACGGCGCCGGCGCATCGACGCATTCCTTCGCGGCGCTGGCGCCGCTGCTGGCCACGCGCTTCGAGGTGATCGCACCCGACCTGCCGGGCCACGGCTACAGCGGCCCCGCACCGGCCGGCGCTGCAGGCATGGCCGGCATGGCGGCAGGCGTAGCGGCGCTGCTGCAGGCCCTGCAGGCCGCACCCGAGCTCATCGTCGGCCACTCGGCCGGCGCCGCGGTGGCGGTGACCCTGGTGCTCGACGCGCTGGCTACACCGCGCGCCATCGCCGGCATCAACGCGGCGCTGCTGCCGCTGCGCGGGCTGGCCGGCAGCTTCTTCTCACCCGCGGCCAAGCTGCTGGCGCTGAACCCGCTGGTGCCGCGCTTCTTCGCCTGGCGCGCGGCTGACCGCTTCGTGCTGGACCGCCTGCTCGCCAGCACCGGCTCGCAGGTGACCGAGGACAGCCGGCGCTGTTACGGCCGCCTCATCGCCAACCCCGGCCACGTGGCCGGCACGCTGGCGATGATGGCGCAGTGGGACCTGCCGGCCCTGGCCGCGCGCCTGCCACGGCTGGCAGTGCCGCTGCACCTGCTGGTGGGCGAACGCGACGCCACCATCCCGCCGGCCGATGCCGAGCGCGTGCAGGCCCTGCTGCCGGGCAGCACGCGCGTGGTGCTGCCGGGCCTGGGCCACCTGGCGCATGAAGAGGAACCGCGGCGCGTGGCCGAGTGGGTGTCAGCCCTTGTGCCCCTGGCCCGCGGAGCCATGCAGGAACAGGCGTGACACCGTCGCGCTCACCTGGCCGCGGTGTGCCTCGTCGGCGCCGTGCAGTTCGGCCAGCGTGCCGTGCATCAGCTTGGCGGTGAGGCCGCGCGCCAGCGCGTCCAGCACGGCGCCGATGTCATCACCGCGCGCCAGCTGGCGCCGCGCGCGCTGCAGTTCCGCCGCGCGCCAGTCGTCGGCCTGCTGCTGCAGCGCGCGGATCAGCGGCACGCTGGCGCGCTGGGCCAGCCACTGCGCAAAACCCTGCACGCCGGCGTCGACGATGGCCTCGGCGCGTGCCACCGCGGCCTGGCGCTGGCCGCTGGCAGTCTGCACCAGCGCGCTCAGGTCGTCGACGGTGTAGAGGTAGACGTCGGACAGCTGCGCCACCTCGGGCTCGATGTCGCGCGGCACCGCGAGGTCGACCATGAACATCGGGCGCCGGCGGCGCGCCTTCAGCGCGCGTTCCACCGCGCCCAGGCCGATCAGCGGCACTGAACTGGCGGTGCACGACACCACCACGTCGAACTCGTGCAGGCGCTGCGGCAGCGCCGACAGTTGCAGGGCCTGTGCGCCGAAACGCTGCGCCAGCACCTCGCCGCGCTCCAGCGTGCGGTTGGCCACCGCCATGGCCAGGGGCTGGCGCGCCGCGAAGTGCGCGGCCATCAGCTCGATCATTTCGCCGGCGCCCACCAGCAGCACACGCACCTGGCGCAGGTCTTCGAACAGCTGCGCCGCCAGGCGCACGGTGGCCGCGGCCATGCTCACCGAATGGGCGCCGATCTCGGTGGCGCTGCGCACCTCCTTGGCCACGCAGAAGCTGCGCTGGAACAGCTGGTGCAGCGTGCTGCCCAGCGTGCCGGCCTGCCCGGCGTGGCGCACCGCCTGCTTCATCTGGCCCAGGATCTGCGGCTCGCCCAGCACCATCGAATCAAGCCCCGCTGCCACGCGAAAGGCATGGCGCGCGGCTTCGGTGTGCTCCACCACGTAAGCGTGTTCGGCCAGCTGCGCCCCGCTGGTGCCGCCCTGCTCGGCCAGCCAGGCCAGCGCGGGCTGCGCCAGGTCGGCCGCATGCTCGACATCACCGGCCACGTAAAGCTCGGTGCGGTTGCAGGTGGACAGCAGCGTGGCCTCGGGTGCCAGGCGCTGCAGGCGTACACGCAGGCTGGCCAGTGCCGCGCACAGCTGCGGCGCGGGCACGGCGAAGCGCGCGCGCACATCCAGCGGCGCGCTGCGGTGGTTGATGCCCAGGGCCAGCACCGTCATCGCGCGCGCCTCGGGCCAAGCCCGGCGGGGGTGGGTTGCATGCGTTGACGCCGGCGATTCATGTCTCTATCCTAGGACTGTCTCGTTTGGTTGACAACTGCATGTGACAACTATTCGTGACGCCCAACTTCACCAGGAGCGCCGCATGGAGACAAGAACCCGCATCGAGAAGGCCCTGCAGGCCGCCCTGGCCCTGGGCGATGGCGCGGGCTGCCCACCCAAGCTGGCCTCGGCGGTGCGCCATGCGGTGTTCCCCGGCGGGGCGCGCATCCGCCCGCAGCTGTGCCTGGCCGTGGCGCGCGCCTGCGGCGACCGCGACCCCGCGCTGGCCGACGGCGCCGCCGCCGCCATCGAGCTGCTGCACTGCGCCTCGCTCGTGCACGACGACCTGCCCTGCTTCGACGACGCCCCGCTGCGCCGTGGCGCGGCCAGCGTGCACGCCGCCTTCGGCGAACGCATCGCGGTGCTGACGGGCGACGCGCTCATCGTGCTGGCCTTCCAGGCGTTGGCGCAGGCCGCCGTGCATGCGCCGCAGCGCCTGCCGGGGTTGATGGGCATCGTGGCGCGGCGCGTGGCGCTGCCGGCCGGCATCGTGGCCGGCCAGGCCTGGGAATGTGAACCCTTCGTCGCCCGGCCCGCCTACCAGCGCGCCAAGACCGGCTCGCTGTTCGCCGCCTGCACCGAAGCCGGCGCCTGGGCCGCGGGTGGCGACCCCAGCGCCTGGCAGGCCTTCGGGCTGGGCCTGGGCGAGGCCTACCAGGTGGCCGACGACATCCGCGACGTGGCCCTGGCCGTCGAACTGCTGGGCAAGCCGCAGGGCCGCGACATCGCGCTGTGCCGGCCCAGCGCCGCCACCGAACTGGGCCTGAACGGCGCCATCGTGCACTTCGACCAGCTGCTCGAACGCGTGGTCGATGCCATCCCGCCCTGCGCCGGCGCCTCGGCCCTGCGTGCGCTGGTGCGTGCCGAATCCGAACGCCTGGTGCCGCAAGCCACGGTGCGCGATCTCGCGATGGCCGCCTGATGCTGCCCGTGCCACTGCCTGCCACGCCGCCCGCCGCTGCGGGCAGCGTGGTGCAGCGCCTGCACGAGCGCTGGTGCGCCTGGCGCGACGCCATCCTCACCAGCCCCGACTTCCAGCGTCGCGCCGCACGCTCGTGGTGGATGCGCCCCATCGCGCGCCGCCGCGCCCGTGCGCTGTTCGACCTGGTGGCCGGCTTCGTCTATTCGCAGGTGCTGCTGGCCTGCGTGCGGCTGCGCCTGTTCGACCTGCTGGCCCAGGGGCCGCTGAGTGCCGCACAGATCCAGCGTCAGCTGAATCTGCCGGCCGAGGGCGCCTTGCGCCTGCTCAACGCCGCGGTGTCGCTGGAGCTGCTGGAACTGCGCCCCGGCGCCGAGCTGCGTTACGGCCTGGGCCGCCTGGGCGCGCCGATGGTGGCCAACGAGGCCGTGGCCGCGATGGTGGAACACCACGCCGTGCTCTATGCCGACCTGGCCGACCCGGTGGCGCTGCTGCGCGGCGGCACCGCACCGGCGCTGTCGCGCTACTGGGCCTATGCCAGCAGCGCGAAGCCGGGTGAACTGCCGCCGGAGGCGGTGAACGAGTACTCGGCGCTGATGTCGGCCTCGCAGCCGCTGGTGGCCGACGAGGTGCTCGACGCCTACGACATCCGCCGCCACCACTGCCTGCTCGACGTGGGCGGCGGCCAGGGCCGCTTCCTGCTGGCCGCCGCGCGCCGCGCGCCGCAGCTGCGGCTGATGCTGTTCGACCTGCCCGGCGTGGTGCCCGGCGCCACGCGCGCGTTTGCCGCGGCCGGCGTCGCGGCGCGCGCCAGCGCCTGGGGCGGCGACTTCACGCGCGACGCGCTGCCCGCCGGCGCCGACATCGCGTCGCTGATCCGCGTCATCTACGACCACCCCGACGAGCGCGCCCTGCTCATCCTGCGCGCCGTGCACGCGGCCCTGCCACCCGGCGGCACGCTGCTGCTGGCCGAGCCCATGGCCGCCGCCAGCGGCGCACGCCGCATGGGCGACGCCTACTTCGGTTTCTACCTGCTGGCCATGCACGGCGGCCGTCCGCGCAGCGCCGCGCAGCTGGGTGCCCTGCTGCAACAGGCGGGGTTTACCCAGGTGCAGAAGCTGGAAACGCCGATCCCGCTGCAGGTGAGCGTGCTGCTGGCCCGCAAGTGAATGCCCGGCCTGACACCCGCAATGCGTAAACACTGCTTGACACTCTAAGTCGTAAGCCTAAGATGACACACAGAGACCCAAGCACCCCACGCGCATGAAGACCACCGCCGTCGTCCTGGAACGCCCCGAGCACCTGCAGCTCACGGCGCTGGATCTCACCGAGCCCGGTGCCACCGATGTGGTGGTGGACATCGAATACAGCAGCATCTCCACCGGCACCGAAAAGCTGCTCTACAGCGGCCGCATGCCGATGTTCCCGGGCATGGGCTACCCGCTGGTGCCGGGTTATGAATCGGTCGGCCGCATCGTGGCCGCCGGCCCGGAAGCCACGCACCAGGTGGGCGAGCGGGTCTTCGTGCCCGGCGCGCGTTGCTACGGCGAGGTGCGCGGCCTGTTCGGCGGCGCCGCGTCGAAGCTGGTCACCGCCGACGCCAAGGTGGTGCCCGTCAGCGAACAGCTGGGCCAGGAAGCCGTGCTGCTGGCCCTGGCCGCCACCGCGTACCACACGGTGGCCTGCGGCGGCAAACACGCACCCTGCCGGCCGCCCGAGCTGATCGTCGGCCACGGCGTGCTGGGCCGCCTGCTGGCGCGAATGGTGGTGGCCGCAGGTTTCGACGCCCCCACGGTGTGGGAGCTGAACCCCGCGCGCGCCACCGGCGCCGAGGGCTACACGGTGCTGTCACCCGACGACGACCCGCGCCGCAACTACAACGCCATCTACGACGTGAGCGGCGATTCACGCATCCTCGACACCGCCATCGCCCGCCTGGCCCATGGCGGCGAGGTGGTGCTGGCCGGCTTCTACACCGACCCGCTGTCCTTCAACTTCGCGCCCGCCTTCATGCGCGAGGCACAGATCCGCACCGCCGCCGAATGGCAGCGCGCCGACATGCTGGCGGTGAAGGAGCTGGCCGAAAGCGGCCGCCTGTCGCTGGCCGGCCTGATCACCCACCACGACGTCGCCACGCATGCCGGCGACGCCTACCGCACCGCCTTCGGCGACGCGGCCTGTTTGAAGATGGTCCTCGACTGGAGAACGCTGCAATGAGCTCACCGCCCCCGGTCGCCACCGTGCAATTCATGGCCCGCGAACAACTGAAGGCCGAAGCTGCGGTGGAGCCCGATCCGGTGGCCACGGGCCCGGTCACCAAGACCACCCAGATCATCGCCATCTACGGCAAGGGCGGCATCGGCAAGAGCTTCACGCTGGCCAACCTGAGCTACATGATGGCGCAGCAGGGCAAGAAGGTGCTGCTGATCGGCTGCGACCCGA
>CAYREA010000073.1:0-20630 GCA_964423075.1 uncultured Rubrivivax sp.
GCCGAAGCCCATCGCGCCCAGGCCGTCGATGCAGCGGCCGTTCTTGTCCAGCCCCGCGGCCAGGCCGATGCGGTTGGGGAAGCGCAGGCCGGCCAGCAGCACCGGGTCGTCCACGCGGGCCTGCTGCCACAGGCATTGCGCCGGCGTGTTCTGCAGCCGCGCCAGGCTGGCCATCGTCAGGTCGTGGGCCTTCTCGGGATCCAGGGCGAAGAGGGCAGGGCGGGTGAAGGCATAGGGCACGAGAGACATGGGCCAGGATTGTCTCAGGCGGCCGCGGATAATCCGCCGCATGACACAGGATGAACTGAAAGCCCTGGTGGGCCGCGCAGCGCTGGAACACGTGGTGCCCGGCGAACTGGTGGGTGTGGGCACCGGCAGCACGGTGAACCACTTCATCGATGCGCTCGTGGGCATGAAGGGGCGCATCCCGGGCGCCGTCTCCAGTTCGCTGAAGAGCACCGAGCGCCTGCTGGCCCACGGCATCCGTGTCTTCGAGGCGAACGAGGTGCAGGCGCTGCCGGTCTACATCGACGGCGCCGACGAGATCGACCCGCGCGGTTTCATGATCAAGGGCGGCGGCGCGGCGCTCACGCGCGAGAAGATCGTGGCCGACCTGGCCGCGCGTTTCGTCTGCATCGCCGACGCCAGCAAGCAGGTGCCGGTGCTGGGCCACTTCCCGCTGCCCGTCGAAGTGATCGCCATGGCGGCGGCGCAGGTGACGCGGCGTTTCGCGGCGCTGGGCGGGCAGGCCGTGCTGCGGCCCGGCGTGCTCACCGACAACGGGCATCCGATCCTCGACGTGCGCGGGCTCTCGATCCCCGATCCGCTGGCGCTGGAAGCCGAAATCAACCAGTGGCCCGGCGTCGTGACGGTGGGCCTGTTCGCGCGCCACCGCGCCAGCGTCTGCCTGCTGGGCACGGCTGCCGGCGTGCAGACGCTGGTGTTCTAATCGGGGGCAAACCCCGCCACCCAAGGACCCGCTTTGGCCAAACCCAACTATTCGTTCGAGAAGCGCCAACGCGAGCTGGCCAAGAAGAAGAAGAAGGAAGAGAAGGAAAAGGAAAAGGCCGCGCGCAAGGCGGCAGGCCTGCCGCCGGTGCCTGACGAGCCCGAAGACGCGGAACCGCCGGCCGAGCCCGGTCAGGCGGGCTGAGAGCCGGCTCGCGCTGCGCGCACGCGCCAGCGGCCCGGGTCGACGGCGTCGGCCAGGTCTTGCTCCAGCGGCCACGGCATGCCGGTGGCCTGGGCAGCGACCAGCTGGCCCAGCAAGGGCGCCAGCGTCAGGCCGCGCGCCCCCAGCGCGGTCAAAACGAAGAGACCTCTATCGCGCGGCAGCAGCCGGGCCTGGTCGGCCCGCGTGCCGGCGGGCCACAGGGCCAGCGGCACGGCGCCGGCGATGGGCAGTCGGTCGTCTGCGTGCAGGCGCCAGCCGGTGCGGCCCTGCCACAGCGCTGCATCGCCTGGCGCCACGATGCCGCACAGGCGCTGCAGCCGTTCGATGTTGAGCTGGTGGTCGCTGATGCGCAGTGAGTCGTCGCCCGGCACGCCGGCCTCGCGCGTGGCACCGCACAGCAGGCCGCCGGCTAGCGGCACGGCATAACCGTCGCCGGCCACCGGCCGCCGCAGCGGCGTAGCGCCGGCCCAGTGCGTGACCTGCCCGCGCGTGTGGCCCAGGGGCCAGGCCGCATGGCCCAGCGTCTGCAGCAGCGGTCCGGCCGATGCGGCATGGGCCAGCACGACGATGGGTGCTGCGGCGACCACCTTGCCTGCTGGATCCAGCACCTGCCAGAGCTCACCCACGCGCCGCAACCCGGCCACTGTCGCGTGGCCGACGAAGCGGATGGCGTCATGGGCCAAGGCATGGGCCACCAGTGGCGCCGGCGCCATCCAGCCGCCCCCGGGATAGAACCACGCCGGCTGGGGCAGCGGCACGCCCGCCAGCGCCGAGGCTTCGCTCGCGGGCAGTGCCTGCACATAGGCCGTTGGCAAGCCCTGGCGCGCGAGCAGCTCGTTCATGCCGGGCACGCCCTCGGGCCGTTCGTCCAGCCGCAGCAGGCCCTGCACGGCACCGGGCACACCCGCGGCCAGCGCACGGGTGTAGCGCCGCTGCGCGTGCAGCGCCGTCGCACGGAACAGCCGGGCATACGGCCCGTCGTCAGCGTTGACCGTGCCGTGGAACAGGCCGCCCGGGTTGCCCGAGGTCTCCTGGGCGGGCGCGGCCTGGCGATCGAGCACCGTCACGGCGAGCCCGGCTTGAGCCAGCGCTTCGGCGGCGAACGCACCGGCCAGGCCGGCTCCGATCACGACGGCCTCGGCGGCGCCCGGCACCGCGCCCGAAGGCAGGGCCAGTGGCTCGAAGCGCGGTGCAAAGTGCGCCAAGGTGATGTCGCGCTTGCCGCCCACGCCGCTGGCCCGATGCACCTCGAAGCCGGCCGACGTGAGCCCGGCGCGCAGCTCGCGCGCGGCGCTCCAGGTGGCCAGCGTCGCGCCGGGCGCGGCCATGCGGCCGAGTGCCTTCAGCACGCGCGGCTGCCACATCTGCGGGTTGCGGGCGGGCGCGAAGCCGTCGAGGTAGTAGGCGTCGGCCACCACGCGCAGGGCCGGCAGCACGGTGGCCACGTCGCCCAGGGCCAGCAGCAGTGTGACGCGGCCGGCGTCGAAGTGCAGTGCGTGCAGGTTGGGCGTCAGCGGCGGCCAGGCCTCGGCCAGCGCGCCGGCCAGTGCGGGCAGGGCCGAGTCGGCGTGGGCCCGGCGCAGGTCGTCCAGGCTCGGCGGGTGGCGTTCGACCGAGACGAACACCAGGCGCTCGCAGCGCTGCGCATCCTCGCGCCAGGCGTGCCAGGTGGCGAGGAAGTTGTTGCCCAGGCCGAAGCCGGTCTCGACGATCACGAAGCGCCGCCTGCCGCGCCAGCGCGCGGGCAGGCCGTTGCCCTGCAGGAAGACGTGGCGTGCCTGCGCCAGCGCACCGACGCGCGGGTGGTAGACATCGCCGAAGGCCGGCGCCGCCGGCACGCCGGAGCTGAAGTCGATCTGCGCCGGCCGGATGGGCTCGGTCTTCACCGCGGCGCCGGCCGGGCCAGCAGGGCCAGCACGGCGTCGCGCGCCGGCGCCAGGCCGCGGTAGGCCAGCACCGCGGGGCTCATGCTGGCGATGGCGTCGTGCAGGGCGGCGGCACGCTGCGGGTCGGCCACCACCTCGGCCAAGGCCTGCAACTGCACGTGGATGGTGAACACCGCCTGCTGGTGGGCGGGCAGTGGGATGAAGGTCTGGTGCTCGCTGCGGAACCAGGCGCCCTGCTCGGGTGGCTGCGTCCAGCGCTGCGGGTCGGTGCGGGCCGGGTGGGCGTGCAGGCGCGGATGGTCGGTGACGGTCCACACGAAACGTTCCCAGGCCTCGGCGCCCGTCACCACGCGCAGCAGGCCGGCGCTGGCCTTCAGCAGCAGCGCGTTGTCGGCCACCGGGCCGTGCACCTCGGCAAAGTGGCGGCCCACCTTGTTCTCCGGTGCCCAGTGGCTGGGCAGGCACACGGCCAACCAGGGGATGTGGCCGCTGGCGCCGTCGACGATGGCGAAGTCTTCGGCGAAGGCCAGGCCCAGCAGGCCGGCCAGGCGCCATTCGGGTGGCAGGCCCTGCAGGCAGCGCGCCGCCTCATCGCCCAGGCCGAAGCTGCCGCTGCGCAGCTGTTCGATGTCACCGTTGCGGTTGACGGCGGTGCCGAGGTCGAGCGCCAGTGCACGCTGGCCGTCCCAGGCCCAGGCCTGCGGATGTTCTGCCGCGGCGTGGCGGCACAGCGCGTCGAGCGCCGGCGCGGCATCGAAGCCCGGCGCGGCGCACAAGGCCTGCGGCCAGAAGGCCGACAACACGGCCAGCTTCTCGCGCTGGTGCGCCGAGCCCGGCGCCAGCGGTGTGAGCTGCTTGCCGCCGGCCGCCACGCGACGCAGCCCGGGCTGCATGCGGAAGGGCGCGGTGACGGCGGCGTCGAAGTCGAATGGCATGGCGACGATGATGCCCAGAAAAGCGAAGGGCACCCAGCGGGTGCCCGTTCGATCGTGCGGCCGGTGGCCTTACACGCGCTTCTTGTACTCGTGCGTGCGGGTGTCGATTTCGATCTTGTCGCCGTTTTCCACGAAGATCGGCACGCTGACCACAAAACCTGTGCCCACCAGCTTGGCCGGCTTGAGCACCTTGCCCGAGGTGTCGCCCTTGACGGCGGGGTCGGTTTCGATCTCGCGCACCACGGTGGTGGGCAGTTCCACGCTGATTGCCTTGCCGTCGTAGAAGACGACTTCCACCGTCATGCCGTCTTCCAGGTAGTTGATGGCGTCGCCCATGTTCTCGGCTTCCACCTCGAACTGGTTGTATTCGGTGTCCATGAACACGTACATCGGATCGGCGAAGTAGGAGTAGGTGCACTCCTTCTTGTCCAGCACGATCTGGTCCATCTTGTCGTCGGCCTTGAAGACCGTCTCGGCGCCAAAGCCGCTGAGCAGGCTCTTCATCTTGATGCGCACGGTGGCGGCGTTGCGGCCACCGCGGCTGTATTCGGTCTTCAGCACGACCATCGGGTCCTTGCCCTGCATGATGACGTTGCCGGCGCGGATTTCTTGAGCGATCTTCATGGGTGTTTCCGTCGGTTGGCCCGCGCGTGTGATGGGGTTCGGCGCTGCGGGCAGGCGCTATGCGCAAAGCCCCTGATTCTAGCAGGCGGGGCGCGGCCGGGGACGGCTGGATACGAAGGACAGCAACTGTGTCACGAGCCCCGGCTGGGCCCGCAGCGACGCGCGCAGCTGCTGGAACGGCCCGGTCTCCAGGGCCTGCACCCCGGGCCAGGCGGGGCCCAGGCCGTTCCAGGCCCGCCACGCGGCGCTGACGCTGGCGCTTGCGGGCATGCGCTGCAGCAAGGCCTGCACCTTGGCCGCATGGGCGCCGTCGTGCTGCGGATAGGCCTGCCAGACGAAGGGCGCACCGGCCCAGATGGCACGCACCAGCGAGTCTTCACCGCGCACGAAGTTGAGGTCGGAAGCCCACAGCAGCGCGTCGAAGTCCGGCTGGCTGAGCCAGGGCAGGGTGTGCAGGCGCACCGCAGGCGGGGCGTGTGTCACCTGGCGCTGCGCCGCGCCGGGCGTCAGCAGCAGCAGGGTGGGTGTGCTGGCCAGGTCCTGCAGCAGCGCCGGGATGGCCAGGTTGTCGTAGCAGAACAGCGTGACCACGCGCTCGCCGGGGCGCGGCGTGATGCCTTGGGTGTGCAGCCAGGCGCCGCGGTCGAACGAGGCCTGGCGTGTCTCCAGATCGGCCTCGCGCAGCAGCCCGCCGGTGCGCACCGTGAAGCCCGGGAAGAAGAACCACTTCGTGAGGCCGTTGCGTTGCGGAGAAGGCAGGCCGTGCGAACGTTCGACGTAGTCCTCGGCGCTGAGGTACTCCAGGTTGATCCACACCGGCGGCTCGGCGCGCTGGGCCATCGCTTCGACGGTGGCCGGTGGTGGGTCGCAGCCGAAGGCTTCGATGACCACGTCGCCGGCCTCGACCGGGCCGGGCCAGGGCAGCACCTCGACCCCGGGCGCGCCGGCCGGCGCCATGAAGGCCAGCGGCGCCGCATCGTCGATCACCAGCCGCACGCGCTGCCCGCACGCGGCCAGGCCGGCGGCCAGGCGCCAGCAGACGCCGGCATCACCGAGGTTGTCGATGACGCGGCAGTACACATCCCACAACAGCGCTGGCATCGGGCGATTATCGAAGCGTGGACAATCGCGCCGCGATGAGCCCGAGCAGCGACCCCACCGAAGCCCCTGCCGCCCCCGACGCGCGCGACAGGCTGCTGGCCGAGGTGGCCGCGCTGCCCGGTCTGCCCGGCGTGTACCGCTGGTTCGACGCCCAGGGCGGGCTGCTCTACGTGGGCAAGGCGCGCAACCTGAAGAAGCGGGTGTCGAGCTACCTGCACAAGGACCACGACGGCACGCGCATCGGCCACATGGTGGGCCGCATCGCCAGGCTCGAGACGACGGTGGTGCGCAGCGAGGCCGAGGCCCTGCTGCTCGAAAACAACCTCATCAAGACGCTCGACCCCAAGTTCAACATCCTGTTCCGCGACGACAAGAGCTACCCGTACCTGAAGCTCGTCTCGCACACCTTCCCGCGCATGGCCTACTTCCGCGGCGCGGTGGACAAGAAGCACCGCTACTTCGGCCCCTATCCCAATGCCTGGGCGGTGAAGCAGACCATCCAGTTGATGCAGAAGGTGTTCCGCCTGCGCACCTGCGAGGACACGGTGTTCAACCACCGTTCGCGGCCCTGCCTGCTGTACCAGATCCAGCGCTGCACCGCGCCCTGCGTGGGCCACATCACGCCCGAGGACTACGCGCGCGACGTGCGCGACGCCGAGCGCTTCCTGCTCGGCGAGACGCAGGAGGTCATCGACGACCTGCAGGCGAAGATGATGAGCCACGCCGAGGCGCTGGAGTTCGAGCGCGCCGCGGCGCTGCGCGACCGCATCGGCTCGCTCTCGCGCGTGCTGCACCAGCAGGTGATGGACGAGAGCAGCCTGTCGATGGCCGACCGCGATGTCGACATCCTGGCCGTGAAGGTGGCCGGCGGCCGCGCCTGCGTCAACCTGGCCATGGTGCGCGGCAGCCGCCACCTGGGTGATCGGGCCTACTTCCCGACCCACGTCGACGAAGGCGCCGCGCTGCTGGCGCCGGGCGACGACGATGACGCGGACGAGAGCCCGCGCTCGCCCGAGACCGCGGTGCTCGAAGCCTTCATCGCGCAGCACTACATCGGCCAGCCGGTGCCGCCGCAGCTGATCACCAGCCATGCGGTCGACGCCGCACTGCTGGACGCCCTGGGCGAAGCCGCCGGCGTGCGTGTGCGCGCGCAGCACAACCCGCGCGAGCAGCGGCGCATCTGGCTCGAGATGGCGGCCAAGGGCGCCGAGCTGTCGCTGGCGCGGCTGCTGGCCGAGGAAGGCTCGGCGCAACAGCGCACGCGTGCGCTGGTGGATGCGCTGGACCTGGACATCGAAGACCCGGCCGCGCTGCGCGTCGAGTGTTTCGACATCAGCCACACCGCCGGCGAATCAACCCAGGCTTCGTGCGTGGTCTACGAGAGCCACGCGATGCAGAGCGCGCAGTACCGCCGCTTCAACATCGAAGGCATCACCGGCGGCGACGACTACGCGGCGATGCGCCAGGTGCTGACGCGCCGCTACGCGCGCCTGGCCGAAGCCGTGGCCGCGGGCAAGACCGACGAGGCCGAGCCGGCCGCCGAAGCACCGGCTCCACTGGTCACAGAAGCTGCACCGGCCAAGCCCCGTCGCGGCGCGGCGCGCCTGCCCGACCTGGTGCTGGTGGACGGCGGCCGCGGCCAGGTGGCAATGGCGCGCGAGGTCTTCAACGAGCTGGGCCTGGACATCTCGCTCATCGTCGGCGTCGAAAAAGGCGAGGGCCGCAAGGTCGGCCTGGAAGAACTCGTGTTCGCCGATGGCCGGCCCAAGGTCTATCTCGGGCATGATTCGGCAGCGCTGATGCTGGTGGCGCAGATCCGCGACGAGGCGCACCGCTTCGCCATCACGGGGATGCGGGCCCGCCGGGCCAGCGTGCGCACCGGCGGCAGCCGGCTCGAAGACATTGCAGGCGTCGGGCCGCGCAAGCGGGCGCGCCTGCTGCAGCGCTTCGGCGGCCTGCGCGGCGTGGCCAGCGCGGGCGTTGAAGACCTGGCCAGCGTGGAAGGCATCAGCCGTGAACTGGCAGAGGAGATCTACCGTGCGCTGCATTGAGGACCCTGCCTTCGCTGCGCGCCGGCATGCCCTGGCGCGGCTGGCCGGCCTGGCAACGCTGCTGGCCGGCTGCGCGAGCGGGCGTGGTGTGCCGGTGAACCTGGGCCCGCGCGTCGCCCTGGCGCCCGCACCCGCGGCGCGCACCTGGGACGAGTTCAAGCGCGGCGCCGCGCGCCGCATGGTGTCGGGCAGTCCCGGCCATGCCTACCTGGGCGAGGTGCCGCCGGTCCTGCTGGGCATTCCCGTGCTCGAGATCGAAGTGCGCGGCGACGGCCAGGTGCGCGACATCGTCGTCGTTCGTGCGCCGTCCGACGGCGACGCGCAGGACACCATCGAGATCGCCATGGAAGCAGTGCGCCGCGGCGCACCCTACGGCGACATGTCCAGATTGGCCCGGCCCTGGAAATGGACCGAGGTCTTCCTCTTCAACGACAAGCGGCAGTTCAAGCCGCGCATCCTCGACTGAGCCACCGGGTTCTTTGCCGCCACCATGTTCTTCACCATACCGACGCTGCTGACCTGGGCTCGCATCGCTTCGATCCCGCTGATCATCGGCGTGTACTACCTGGGCTGGGACATCGCCACCAAGAACCTCGTGGCCACCACGTTGTTCGTGCTGTTCGCGGCCACCGACTGGCTCGACGGCTGGCTGGCGCGCAAGCTCAACCAGGCTTCGGCCTTCGGCGCCTTCCTCGACCCCGTGGCCGACAAGATCCTGGTCTGCGCCTCGCTGCTGGTGCTGCTGCAGCAGGACCGCGTGGACACGCTGATCGCGCTGGTCATCATCGGCCGCGAGATCGCGATCTCGGCGCTGCGCGAGTGGATGGCGCAGATCGGCGCGTCGCGCAGCGTGGCCGTGCACATGCTGGGCAAGCTGAAGACGGTGGCGCAGATGGTGGCCATCCCCTTCCTGCTCTACGACCAACGCCTCTTCGGCGTCATCGACACGCGCCTGTGGGGCAGCTGGCTGATCTCGATCGCCGCGGTGCTGACGATCTGGTCGATGGCCTACTACCTGCGCAAGGCCATCCCCGAGATCCGGGCCAAGGCGCGATGAACCAGCCGGCCGCGCGCGCCGCCGCGGTGCCGGCGGCCACGCCGCTGGTCTTCGTGCTGATCTGGAGCACCGGCTTCATCGTCGCGCGCTACGGCATGCCGCATGCGGGCCCGTTCTCCTTCCTGTCGCTGCGCTTTGCGCTGTCGGTGCTGGCCTTCGGCCTGTGGATCGCGCTGGTGCGCGCGCCCTGGCCGCAGGGCCGCGCGCAGTGGCAGCACCTGGCTGTGACCGGCCTGCTGATGCACGCCGGTTACCTGGGCGGCGTGTGGGCCGCGGTGAAGCAGGGGCTCGGCGCGGGGCCGGTGGCGCTGATCGTCGGCCTGCAGCCGGTGCTCACGGCGCTGTGGATCAGCGCCAGCGGCAGCAGCCACCGCGTGTCACCGCGCCAGTGGGGCGGCCTGGCGCTGGGCCTGTCGGGCCTGGTGCTGGTGGTGTGGCAGAAGCTGCAGCTGGGACAGCTCGGCATGGGCAACCTGGCGCTTGCGCTGCTGGCGCTGGCCAGCATCACCGCCGGCACGCTGTACCAGAAGCGCTGGGTCCAGCCCTGTGACGTGCGCACGGCCAGCACCGTGCAGCTGCTTGCTGCCTTCGCAGCCACGCTGCCCCTTGCGCTGCTGGAGCCGCAGCACTTCGATCTGCATCCGCACTTCATCGGCGCGATGGCCTGGTCGGTGCTCGGCCTCACGCTCGGTGGCAGCTCCTTGCTGTACATGCTGATCCAGCGCGGTGCGGCCACCGCGGTGACGAGCTTCATGTACCTGGTGCCGCCCTGCACCGCGCTGATGGCCTGGTGGCTGTTCGGAGAGAGCTTCACGACTTTCGGTCTGGCGGGGCTGCTGCTCACCGTGGCCGGCGTCGCGCTGGTGATGCGCGATCGCGGCCCGTAGGCTTTGCACGGCGGCCTTGTCAAGCGTGAAACCTCGCGGCGTTGCCACCTGCCAGTGCCTCGTGCACTCGATAGTTGAGCCTAGAATCCCGCTCCCGCTTGACACTGCCGAATCGAGCGGGATGTAATGGTTCGCAGCCATCGCCCGAAACCAATTCGAGAACCTATTGAGGGGAATCGCGACGTGAACAAGAGTGAACTGATCGAGCACATCGCCAATCAGGCCGACATCTCCAAGGCGGCCGCGTCCCGCTCTCTCGAAGCGCTGATCGGCGCGGTGAAGACCACGCTGAAGAAGGGTGGCAGCGTCACGATCACCGGCTTCGGCACGTTCACCGCCCCCAAGCGCGCGGCCCGCACCGGCCGCAATCCACGCACCGGCGCTGCCATCAAGATCAAGGCCGCCAAGGTCCCCAAGTTCCGCCCCGGCAAGGGCCTGCGCGACGCGCTCTAGGGCGCCCGGCGCGCAGCATCCCGCGGGTGCTTAGCTCAGTTGGTAGAGCGGCGCCCTTACAAGGCGTAGGTCGGCGGTTCGAGCCCGTCAGCACCCACCACCTCGGATAACATCTGCGGCCCCGATGCCGGGCGCCGCAGCGGGGCCCTGGCCCCATCCCCCATCAACGCGCAAGGCCCGGCGGCCCGTACTTCCGGCAAGGCCGCCTCCGAGGTCATACCCCATGTTCGATTTCGTCCGCAACCACACGCGATTGGCGCTCGGCTTCATGCTGCTGCTGATCATCCCGTCCTTCGTCTTCTTCGGTGTGCAGGGCTACTCGAGCTTCAACGACGCCACCAACGACACGGTGGCCAAGGTCGACAACCTGCCCGTCAAGCGGGTCGAGTGGGACAACAACCACAAGCGCTACCTCGAGCAACTGCGCCGCCAGGCGCCCAACGTCGACCCAGCCCAGTTCGATTCGCCGCAACTGCGCCGCGACACGCTCGACGGCATGGTGCGCGAGCGCCTTCTGTTGGCTGCGGCCAACCAGTTGCACCTGTTTCCCGGTGATGCGCGGCTGCAGCGCCACTTCGCCACCGACCCGCAGTACGCCAACGTGCGCACGCCGCAAGGCACCGTGATGCCCGAGGCCCTGGTGGGCATGGGCCTGACTTCAGCGCAGTTCGCCGAGGAACTGCGCAAGGAGATGGGCGCCAAGCAGGTGCTGGCCGGCATCTCGCAGACGGTGCCCGCGTCGGCCCTGCCGGCCTCGGCCGCGCTCGATGCCTTCCTGGAGCGCCGTGCCGTTCAGATGCAGCGCTTCGACCCGCTGACCTACCGTGACAAGGTGAACCCGAGCGACGCCGACATCGAGGCCTACTTCAAGGCCAACGAGGCTGCTTTCCGGCTGCCCGAGCAGGCCAGCATCGAGTACGTGGTGCTGGACGCGGAGGCGCTGGGCCGCAACGCCAAGATCAGCGAAACCGATCTGCGCGCTGCCTACGATGCTGCGGTGGCCGCCAAGAAATACACGGTGCCCGAAGAGCGCCGCGCCAGCCACATCCTGATCAGCGCCGACAAGGACAAGCCGGCCGCCGAGCGCGCCGCCGCCAAGGCCCGTGCCGAAGCGCTGCTGGCCGAGGTGCGCAAGAACCCGGCCTCGTTCGCCGAGGTGGCGCGCAAGAACTCCGCTGATCCCGGCTCGGCCGCACAAGGCGGTGACCTCGATTTCCACCCGCGCGGCGACATGGTGCCGGCCTTCGACAACACGATGTTCAGGCTCAAGCAGGGCGAGATCAGCGACGTCGTCGAGACCGACTTCGGCTACCACATCATCACGGTCACCGGCATCCGCGGCGGCGTGGTCAAACCCTTCGAAGAAGCGCGTCCTGAGGTCGAGGCCGAGGCCCGCAAGGCGGCCGCGCTGAAGGAGTGGCCCGCCGCGGCCGAGAGCTTCACCGACCTGGCCTTCACGCAGAGCAGCAGCCTGCAGCCGCTGATCGACAAGCTCAAGCTCGAGAAGAAGACCGCCACCGTGCTGCGCAAGCCCGCGCCCGGCGCCACCGGCCCGCTGGCTTCGAGCAAGCTGCTGGACGCGGTGTTCAGCAGCGAGGTGCTGCGCGACAAGCGCAACACCGACGGCATCGAGGTGGCGCCCAACCAGATGGTGTCGGCGCGTGTCGTCAAGCACGAACCCGCACGCCTGCCTGCCCTGGCCGAGGTGAACGCCCAGGTGCGCGAGAAGCTGGTGGAGCAGCAGGCCGCTGCACTGGCGCGCAAGGAAGGCGAGGCCAGGCTGGCCGCGCTGCGCGCGGGCAGCTCTGCAGAGGCCCTGCCGGTGGTAGTGACCATCTCGCGCGCGCAATCGCAGGGCATGCCCAAGCCGCTGATGGACGCCGTGCTGCGCGCCGACCCCACCAAGCTGCCGGCCACGAGCGGCGTGGACCTGGGCGCGCAGGGCTACGTGGTGCTGCGTGTGATGCAGGTGTTGCCGCGCGAGACGCCACCCGGTGGCGACGAACCGCTGCGCGCCCAGTATGCGCAGGCCTGGGCCGCGGCCGAGACCGAGGCCTACCTCGGCGCGCTGAAGAAGCGCTTCAAGGCCAAGGTGGAGCCCGCGGCCGACGTGGTGGCGGAGTCCGCTTCGGCCCCTGCCCGCTAGGCCAGCGCCGGGCGCGGCTATACTTTCAGGCTCTGCGGTGGCTGTAGCTCAGTTGGTAGAGTCCCAGATTGTGATTCTGGTCGTCGTGGGTTCGAGTCCCATCAGCCACCCCACCGCACCATCGCGCAGCGCCCATCGGTCGACCCGGCCTGGAAGGGCCCGTCAGGCGAGTGTGAATCGCTCTTGCGCACCGGGTTCTTCCCGCGCTACGGCCAGGCACCGGTCGTGACCACCACCGAGAACACACAGGACAGCGCCGAATACGTCCCGTTCGAGGAGTTCCGCAACGGCCTTCCCCACGGGCGCTTCCGCGTCATCGTCAACCCGGCGCTGGCACAAGGCTTCGTCGCCCATCACACGCGCGCCACGCCGCTGGCGCTGGCCCTCATAGGCCCAGGCGTGGCCGCGGCGCTTGCGGGCCATCTTTGGGCCGGCGGGCTGCTGGTGGCGATGGGCGTGTTGCTGCGGCGGCTGGTCAAGACCCAGGCGCCGCGCATCCTCCTGCACCTGGCCGCGCGCCTGCCCGTGGTCTATGAGCAGGCCACCGAGCACGCGGTGATGGAAGTGCGCCGCGCCTGACGCGTTGCGGGCCACCCACGGTCCGCGTGGCTCAGATCTCGTCGATGCCCGTGGACGTCGGCGCGTGCTGGCCAGCCGTATCGGACAGCGAGAAGCGGTCGTTGGTGCGGGTGTAGAAGCTCGCTCCGAAACGGGCCACGGGGTGGTAGTCGCGCAGGTTCACGCGCCAGGCCACGGTGTCGATCAGGCCGGCGCGGGCGGCCAGCCGGACGATGCGGCCGATGAAGACATAGCGGCTCTCGGTCTCGAGCTTCTCGTGCAGCACGCACTCGAAGGCCACCGGCGCTTCGAGGATGCGTGGCGGCGCGACGCTTTGCGAGGGTACCGGCGTCAGGCCGACCGCGGCGAGTTCGCTCACGTCGGAAGGGAAGGCCTCGCCGCAGTCGTGCATCTTCTGCGCCATCGGCTCATCGGACATGTGCACGACGAACTCGCCGCTGCGCAGGATGTTGGCGGCGGTGTCCTTCAGGCGCCCGTCCTTCAGGCGGTTGATGCTGAGCATCAGGATCGGCGGGTCTTCGCCGACCATGTTGAACATCGAGAACGGCGCGGCGTTGACCACGCCCGTCGGCCCCAGTGTGGTGACCAGCGCGATCGGCCTGGGCACGATCAGGCTGGCCATCAGCTTGTAGCGCTGGTAGGCGGTGATGCTCTCGAAGTCGACCTCGGTCACGGGCGTCGCCAGCTCAGACGATGACCTCGACCTTGGCACGCTTGGCCACCTGTGTCCAGGTGTCGATCTGCGAGCGGATCAGCGTTGCAAAGGCATCGCCCAGCACCGGGGTCTTGCGCGGCAGCGTCTGCAGTTCCTCGAGCCGGGCCATCACGTCGGGTTTCGCCAGCACCTCGGGCATGAGCGTCATCAGGCGCTGCGTGATCGGCGCGGGCAGGTTCTTCGGCGCCGACAGGCCGAGCCACTGCGAGCCGGTCATCGAGGCATAACCGAGCTCGGCGAACGTGGGGATGTTGGGCAATGCCGGCAGCCGGGCCGGGGTGGAGACGGCCAGCGCGCGCAGCGAGCCGGCCTTCAATTGCGCCACGTTGGTGGTGATGGGGTCGAACAGGCCGTCGATCTGGCCGCCGAGCAGGTCTTGCATGGCCGGCGCGCTGCCCTGGTAGGGCACGTGGTCGTGCTCCGGCGCCTGGCCTTCGATCTTGAGCAGTTCGCCGAACAGGTGGTTGGCCGAGCCGACGCCGGAAGTGCCGTAGCGCACCGCCTTGGTCTTGGCCGTCGTCACGTACTGGCCCAGGCTCTGGAAGGGCGACTGGCTGCGCACCAGCAGCACCATCGGCGCCTCGACCAGCATGGCCATGTGGGTGAAGTCGCCCACGGCGTTGAAGGGCATGACGTTGCGTGTGGCCGCAGCGTAGATGTGCACCGAGGCGTGGCTCACCAGCAGGGTATAGCCGTCGGGTGCCTGCTTGGCCACGTAGTCGGTGCCGATCAGGCCACCGGCCCCTGGGCGGTTCTCCACCACCACCGTCTGCCCGATGGCCTGGGACAGATGGGGCGCCATCAGGCGGGCTACGGTGTCCACCAGGCCACCGGGCGGGAACTGCGCGATCAGGCGCACCGGGCCACGGCCGGGCCAGGCGCTCTGTGCGCCAACCCAGGCAGGCGAGGACAGGGCCGCGGCACCGGCGGCTAGAACGAGGCGACGCTTCATGCGGACTCCAGGGTGATGAGGTCGAGGAACAAGAGCGCCGGGCGGTGTGAGGGATCTCGTCGGACCCCGGCCACTCCAGCGCGCGTTCCGCAGAAACCGTGCCATGCACCTGGCGCCCGCGCCGGCACGAATTCCTGGGCGACCGCACACGGTCCTGGTGCGCAGGTGGCCGCTGCGCACACCTGCTGGGCTCACCGCATCCCGAAGGGATGCGCCGCTCTCAGGGCATCAGGCGCCAGACGCGCCCGGGCGATTCTTCGGTGATGAAGTAGATCAGGCCGTCCGGCCCCTGGCGCACGTCGCGGATGCGCAACTTCAGGTCACCCAGCAGGCGCTCTTCGCCCGTGATGCGCCGGCCGTCGAGCGTCAGGCGGATCAGCTTCTGCTCGCGCAGCGTGCCCATCAGCAGGCTGCCTTTCCAGCCGGGGTAACGATCGCTGGTGACGAAGGCCAGCCCGCTGGGCGCCACCGACGGCACCCAGTGGCGCAGCGGCTGGTCGAACCCGGGCCTGGGGCCCTCTTCGCCGATGGCGGTGCCGCTGCCGTAGTTGCGGCCGTAGGTGACGAGCGGCCAGCCGTAGTTGCGGCCGGCCTGGGCGATGTTGATCTCGTCACCGCCCTGCGGCCCGTGCTCCGACTGCCACAGCTCACCCGTTGCCGGGTGCAGGGCTGCGCCCTGGATGTTGCGATGGCCCAGGCTCCAGATCTCGGGGGCCGTGCCTTCGCGTTTTGCGAACGGGTTGTCAGCGGGCACCTTGCCATCGCGGTCGATGCGGATCACCTTGCCCAGGTGGTTGGCCGGGTTCTGGGCCTGGTCGCGTTCCGAGTAGCGGTCACCCAGGCCCACCAGCAGGTGGCCGCTGCGGTCGAACACGATGCGCGAGCCGCAGTGCGAGCGGCTGGCGACCTTGGGCTGCTGGCTGAAGATGGTCTTCACGTCCTCCAGCCGGTCGCCCACCAGCCGCGCGCGCGCCACCGCGGTGCTGTTGCCGCGCTGCCCGGCCTCGGCGAAGGTCCAGAAGATGAACGCATTGCGCGCGAAGTCAGGGTCTACCGCGACGTCGAGCAGGCCGCACTGGCCGCCGGCATCCACCCGTGGCAAGCCGGTCAGCGGCGGCGACAGCTTGCCGCTGGAGCTCGCGATGCGGAGGCCGCCGGAGCGCTCGGTGACGAGCATGCGGCCATCGGGCAGGAAGGCCAGGCTCCAGGGTTCGGTCAGGCCCTGCACGACGACTGCGGGCCTGGGCTCGGCGGCCACGGCGCTGCCGGCCCCCATGGGGATTGCCATGGCGGTTGAGACGAGGAGGAAGAGATGGCGCATGGCTACATTCTGATGGTGGCGCATGCACGAGGGCAAACCTCGTCGAACGACCCAAAAGCATGAAGGGGCCTGGACCTTGGACCATATCGATGCACTCGTGATCGGCGCCGGCGTGGTCGGCCTGGCCGTTGGCCGTGCGCTGGCGCGTGCCGGCCTGCAGACCATCGTGGCCGAGGCTGCCGACGGCATAGGCACCGGTGTCAGTTCGCGCAACAGCGAGGTCATCCACGCAGGCCTGTACTACACGCCCGGTTCGCACAAGGCGCGACTGTGTGTGCGCGGCAAGGAACTGCTGTACACCCTGTGCGCCAGCCACGGCGTACCGCACACCGCCTGCGGCAAGCTGGTGGTGGCCACCGAAGAGGCCCAGCACGCCGCCCTGGCCAGCCTGCAGCAGCGCGCCTCCGCCAACGGCGTGCCGGTGGAACTGCTTTCGGCCGCAGAGGCCCGAGCGCTCGAGCCTGAACTGGCCTGCACCCAGGCGCTGTGGTCGCCCAGCACCGGTATCGTCGACAGCCATGCGCTGATGCTGGCGCTACAAGGCGACCTGGAGCATGCCGGGGGGCAGCTCGCGCTGCAGTCGCCGGTGCGTGCGGCGGTGTTCCGCGCCGGCCGGCCGGCGCTGGTGCGTGTGGGTGCCGGCGAAGACACCTTCGAGATCGAAGCGGCCCGCGTGGTCAACGCCGCCGGCCTGCATGCCTGTGCGCTGGCCCAGGCCTTCGGGGGCCTGCACGCGCGCCACGTGCCGCAGCCGCGTTTTGCCAAGGGCAGCTACTTCACGCTGGCCGGCCGCACGCCATTCAGGCATCTGGTCTACCCGGCGCCGGTGGACGCCTGGCTGGGTGTGCACGTCACGCTGGATCTGGCGGGCCAGGCCCGCTTCGGGCCCGACCTGGAATGGCTGGACGTGTGGCGGCCCGAGGACATCGACTACCGTGTTGAAGCGGAGCGTGCGCGGCCTTTCGAGGCCGCCATACGCCGCTACTGGCCCGGCCTGCCCGATGCGGCTCTGGTGCCGGGCTACAGCGGTGTGAGGCCTAAGATCCACGGCCCGGGCGAGCCCGCGCCCGACTTTCGCATCGATGGCCCGGCCGTGCACGGCGTGGCCGGGCTCGTGAACCTGTTCGGCGTGGAGTCGCCCGGGCTCACCTCGGCACTGGCCATCGGCGAGTTGGTCGCCACGCTGCTGCCATGAAAAACGGCCCCGCGAGGGGCCGTTGATCGGGGTGGGATACGAAGCGCGGGCTTCGGATCAGGCCTTCTTGGCCCAGGCGCTGCACCAGCCGCCGCCGGCCACCTGCTTGGTGCCGAAGAGCGGGCAGCCGCCCCAGGCATCGGCCGCCTTGCCCTGGAACAGCGCGCAGTTGCTGCACTTCTGGTCCTTGGCGTGCTTGGGGAACTTCTTGGCATCGGCCTTGGCGGTGTCTTGCACGTAGCCCAGGCCGGCAGCCTGCGGATCCTTCTCATCGACCTTGGCCGCCTGGGCTTGCGCCTGCGACGCGGCCAGGGCCGAGCCGGCAGCGGCCACTTGCAGCAGGAACGTACGACGGTTGCTTTGCGACATGGACAGGGTCTCCGTGGGTGTAGGGGGTGGGGGGATAACGCTTGAGGCGCTCAACTCGCCGACACGGCCGTCACGCCCAGGCAGTTGTTGCAGCGGCCCAGGCCGCGCAGGCGCGGGTCGGGCTTGCCGTCGCCGGTCTTGAAGTTGGCGTGGCAGCGGATGCACACGTACATCTTGGAGCTGGACATCATCGGCCGCACGCCGGGTTCGGCGTTGGGCCGCGCGGCCGTGTACTCGGCCTGGGTCTGGCGGAGCTTGGGGCCGGGGGTCGACGGGTTCGTCGTGGTTTCGGCCACGGGAGGCGTGCGGCGAGTGGTCATAGCAGATGTGTGCCGGGGAGGCTGCCCGGATCGACGCGAAGTGCGTATTGTCCCCTGAAAACGAGGCTCTTTGCACTCCGGGGTCGCATCAGGCCCCCGGGCCCGGGGGCGCTGGGGGCCATCATGTGCGGCCCTGGAAGTCGGGCACGCGCACCGCGCACAGGATGCCGCGTTCACCGTTCTCGGCCCAGCTCACCTCGCCGCCCAGCACCTTCACTCGCTTGCGCACCCCGCCCAGGCCCAGGCCGTGGGCCCAGGCCTGGGGATTGCGGCCGTTGCCGTCGTCGGAGATCTGCAGCGTCAGCAACCTGCCCTCGAGGTTGAAGGCCACGTCGATGCGCGTGGCATTGCCGTGGTACAGGGCATTGCTCACCAGCTCGCGCAGCACGCGCGTCAGCGCCGACCACTGCACCACCGACAGCGGCACGTCGCGGTCGCTGGCGAAGGACCAGCCCAGGGCCACGTGCGCCGCCGTCAGCCGCTGCGTGAGGTCGGCCTTCCACTCGGCCGCGGCGTGCGACAGCCTGTGCTCGGACGCCGCCAGGCCGCGTGTCAGCGTCTTCAGGTCGAGCAGCGTGTGGCGGATGTAGTCCTCCATCTCGGGGCTCTGGGCCTGGTACATCAGCGTCAGCAGGCGTGCGCCGATGTCGTCGTGCAGGTCCTGCGCGATGCGCTGGCGCTCTTCGGCGCGGCCGCGTTCGACCGCCATGTCGTAGGCCACGGCACGGCGCAACTGGTCGACCACGCGGTCGGCCAGGCGCGCATCGTCCAGCGTGAAGAGGCGCTGGCCGCGCTGCGCAAAACGCAGCACCAGCGCGGTGCTGGGCACGCTGGCGCTGCCGTCGTCGTCGGCAGCGCGCATCGGTACCACCAGCGAAGAGCCGCCGCCGATGACGCGCGAGCGCACCGGCACGCGGTCCACGCGCAGCAGCTCCAGCGGCTCGAACAGGTCGCGCAGCAGCTGCGTCAGCAGCTGCGGGTAACGCGCCGGGCGCGCCTGCACTTCGCGCGCGGCGCGGTAGAGCTGGTCGAAGGTGCGCTCGGTGGTGAGCACGCTGGCGCCGATGAGGTGGTTCAGCATCCACTGCCGCGCGCCGGCGTAGAGCGTGAGGCCGATGAAGACCGCGATGGCCAGCGAGGTGAAGGTGCCGAGCGAGAAGACGGCGACGAAGAGCAGGTCGAGTGAGGTGGCCACCGTGCTGACGCCGGCCAGCAGCGCGAACTCGCGCAGCACCTGGCGGCTGCGCGCCAGGAAGGGCGTCAGCAGCAGCAGGAAGGCGGCCACCAGGTACCACAGGCCGGCGGCCACGCCGGTGAGCGCGGCACCGCCGGTGGGCAGCCGGCCGGCCGCGACGGCCACCAGGGTCATGAGCCCGAAGCCGCCGAGAGCGCCACCGGCCAGGCGCCGCATCACCAGGGCATAGGGGTTGGGCTCGACGCGGTGTGAATGGCCGGCCACGGCCAGTGCCACGACGGCCAGCGTGAGGCAGGCGCCCTGCGCGGGCCACCACAGCGGCAGGGCCTCACCCGCGTAGGCGCCGAAGGCCAGCGCCACCCACAGCAGCGGCAGCACCCAGCCCGCCGTGGCCAGCAGCGCGGCGTGCGGCAGGCGGCGCGGGTGCAGCGCGTAGAGCTGCAGGCCGGCGGCGCCGGTGCACAGATCCAGCGCCATGCGCCAGGGCAGGTCGCCGGCCATCATGCCCACGGGCAAGCCCAGGCCACCGCCGGCGGCCGCAGCCATCAGCACGGAATTGCCGGCCTGGCACAAGGCCATCAGCACGAACAGAGCGGTGCGCGGCTTGGGCCGGGCCAGCACCAGCACCACGGCGAACAGGTACAGCAGCAGTGCCAGGCCGGCCAGCGGCCAGAAGGCCACACCCAGGTCGGCGTAGCCGCGCGGGCGCACCGGCACCTCGACCTGGCTGCCATCGGCGAAACGCAGCGTCACGGCGCCTGGCGCGGCTGCCAGCATCCTGGCGACGCCTTCGAGTTGGGCCACCTGGCGCGCGCGCACGGTGTCGTCGGCCTGCCAGCGTGGCCAGCGGTGCAGCAGCAGGGCGTCGACCTGCAACACCGGGCCGGCATCGAGCGCCAGGCCTTGCAGCACACGTCCGCGGTGCGCCGCCAGCGCCGGCAGGCGGCTGGCCTGCAGCACCAGTTCACCGGCGGGGCCGGCCTGCCATTCGGCGTCGACGTGGGGTGTGGTGGCCAGCCAGCGCGCCAGGCCGAACAGGCCCAGGCAGCCCAGCAGCGCGGCCAGGGCCAGCGCGCGGCGGTGCCAGGTCATCCAGCGCCGCGGTGCGCGGCTGCTCAGGCTGCGTTCGAAGGCGCTGGCTTCGAACAGCGAGTCGCTGGAACTGTTGCCGCGCTCGGGGCCGGCCGGGGCCGGAGCACTCATGCCCAGCAGGTGTTCAGCAGCCCTGCACGCGGCAGGCCGGCGTCACACCAGGCCCTGCTTGCTGGCCAGCACGGCCGCTTCGGCGCGGCTGGACACATTGAGCTTCTTGTAGATCGACTTGATGTGGTCGTTCACCGTGAACCACTTGATGCCCATGAGGCTCGCGATCTCCTTGATCGTGAAGCCCTTGCTCAGGTAGGTGAGCACCTCGCTCTCGCGCGGGGTCAGGCGCTCGTGGTCGGGCTGCTTCTCGATCGGCACCGGCTTGCTGGTGGTGAAGGTGGTGGCCGGCATGAAGCCCGAGTCGCCAGGCTGGCTGTCGCTCACCGGGCCTGAGCGGAAGTGCGTGAGCAGGCGCCGCGCGATGGCCGGCGACAGCGGCGGCTGGCCGCGCACAATCTTCTGCAGCTCTTCCACCAGCACCTCGAAGCGGTCTTCCTTCAGCAGGTAGCCGTCGGCGCCGCACT
>CAYREA010000074.1:0-20617 GCA_964423075.1 uncultured Rubrivivax sp.
GCGATGATCCTGCACCGCCTGCTCGAATCGCTGTTCGAACACCGCGTGTCCATCGTCACCACCTCAAACTTCCACCCCGACGGCCTGTACCCGAACGGCCTGCACCGCGACCGCATCCTGCCGGCCATCGAGCTGCTGAAGAACAAGCTGGAAGTGATCAACGTCGACGCCGGCACCGACTACCGGCAGCAGACGCTGGCGCAGATCGACATGGTCCACACGCCGCTGGGTGAAGCCGCCGAGGCCGCGCTGGAGCGCGCCTTCGAACAGCTGCGCGAGGCACGCGACGAAGACCCGCTGCTGCACATCGAACACCGCGAGCTGCGTGCCAAGCGGCGCGCCGGCGGCGTGGTGTGGTTCGACTTCAAGAGCCTGTGCGGCGGCCCGCGTTCGCAGAACGACTACCTGGAGCTGGCCTCGCGCTTCCACACCCTGCTGCTGAGCAACGTGCCGCAGATGCCGCCGCGCCTGGCCAGCGAGGCGCGCCGCTTCACCTGGCTGGTGGACGTGCTGTACGACCGGCGCGTGAAGCTGATGATGTCCACCGCGGTGGCGCCCGAGGAGCTCTACACCGAAGGCCCGCTGGCGCACGAGTTCCCGCGCACGGTCTCGCGCCTGCACGAGATGCAGTCGGCCGAGTTCCTGGCGCTGGCACGGCGCGAGGTGGATACCTCGCTCACGTAGCCGGCACGGGCTCGGTGCCGGCGAGCTCGGTGACCTGGGCCTGGGCCGGCTCGATGCGGTACTCGTCGCACACCTTGCGCTGCAGCAGGCGGCGGAACTCGGCCGGGTCGACCGCGCGGCTGGTCAGGAAACCCTGGTACTCGTCGCACTTCATGGCCTGCAGGAAGGCCAGCTGGGCCGGCGTCTCCACGCCCTCGGCCACCACCTTCAGCTTCAGGCTGTGCGCCAGCGCGATGATGGCGGTGACGATGGCCTCGTCGTCGGGGTCGCTGACCAGGTCGCGCACGAAGCTGCGGTCGATCTTCAGCGCCGCGATGGGCAGCTTCTTCAGGTAGCCCAGCGACGAATAGCCGGTGCCGAAGTCGTCGATGGAGATCGCGACACCCATCTCGGCCAGTTCCTGCGCGATGCTCACGCTCAGTTCGGGATCGGCCAGCAGGATCGACTCGGTGACCTCGATCTCCAGGCAGCTGGCGCTGACGCCATGGTCCTTCAGCGCCTGTGCCACCAGCGCGGGCAGCCCACGTTCCTTCAGGTGCGTCGACGCCAGGTTGACGGCCACCGGCACGGTCTCCAGCCCTTCGGCGGCCCAGGCCGCGGTCTGCGCGCAGACGGTGCAGATGGCCCATTCGCCGATGGGAATGACCAGGCCCGCGTCTTCCACCAGGGGGATGAACTCGGCCGGCGGCAGCAGGCCGCGTTCCGGATGCTGCCAGCGGATCAGTGCCTCGGCGCCGACGATGCGGCCCGTCACCACGTCCACGCGCGGCTGGTAGTGCAGCACGAACTCGTCGCGCTCCAGCGCCCGGCGCAGGCGCGTCTCCATGCGCAGGCGTTCCAGCGCGCGCTCGTTCATCGAGCGGTCGTACATCTGGAAGGCGCCGCGGCCGCAGGCCTTGGCGCGGTACATCGCGGTGTCGGCGTTCATCAACAGGGTGTCGATGTCGTTGCCGTCCTCGGGGTACATCGCCACGCCCACGCTGCCGCCGACGAAGACCTCGGTGCCCTGCACGGTGACGGGCTCGTTGAGCGTGTCGACCAGGCGCTGTGCCACCACGGCGGCGTCGTCGGTGCGCTGCACGTCGGTGAGCAGCACGATGAACTCGTCGCCGCCCAGGCGCGCGATGCTGTGCGGCTCGATGTCGTTGCGGCCGCGCGCCACGCTGTCCTGCGCGCGCAGGGTGCCGGCCAGGCGCGCGCTGGCCAGGCGCAGCAACTCGTCGCCGGCCTTGTGGCCCAGCGTGTCGTTGACGCGCTTGAAGTTGTCGAGGTCGACGAACATGATGGCCACGTGGCGCTCGTGGCGCGCCGCCTGGGCGATGGCCTTGCCCAGCTGCTCCACGAACAGCAGCCGGTTCGGCAGCCCGGTGAGCGGGTCGTAGTAGGCCAGGCGGCGGATCTGTTCCTCGGCGTCCTTGCGGCGCGTGATGTCGTGCACCGCGCCGGCCAGGCGCAGCGCCGTGCCGTCGGTGCTGCGTTCGATCACTTCCACCTGCTGGTGCACGTGGCGCAGCTCGCCGCCTTCGAGCGCGATGCGGTGGTCGATGGAGAAGCCCTCGCCATTGCTCACGGCGCGCTCGCAGGCCGCCAGCAGGCGCTCGGCGTCGTCGGCCATCACCGTGGCGAAGAAGGTGGCCATGTCCGCACGCCCGGCGCTGCGGGTGTGGCCGAAGATGCGCCAGGCCTGCTCGCTGGGCTGCAGGTGGTCGCTGCGCACGTCCCACTCCCAGTCGCCCATGTCGCCGATGCGCTGGGCGTTGGACAGGCGGCGCTGGTTCTGCTGCAACTCGTGGATGGCGGTGCTGGCGCGCAGCATGTAGCGCACGCGGTGCGGCAGAACGGCCCAGTTGATGGGCTTGGTGATGAAGTCGGTGGCGCCCACCTCGAAGGCGCGCTCGATGCTGCCGGTGTCGTCCAGGCCGGTCATCATCACCACCGGCACACGGTCGCCGCCGGGCAGGCCGCGCAATGCGGCGCAGGCGGTGAAGCCGTCCATCACCGGCATGCTCACGTCCAGCAGCACCAGGTCGGGCATCTGTTCGCCGATGGCGTCCAGTGCGGCCTGGCCGTTGCCGGCCTCCACCACGCCGAAGCCGGCTTTCGTGAGCGTGGCGCGCGTCAGGCGGCGGCCGCCGGCGTCGTCGTCGACGACCAGGATTCGTGCCTGTGTGGTGTTCATGCCGGTTGCCTCACTTCAGTGGCGCGCGGCCGTTCAGAAGCCACAGGGGCCGTTTCGGGGGGCGTTGAACGCGGTGGGCTCGGGGGCCTCATCTCCGCCCTCAGCGCGGGTTGCACGCGTTCCAGCATCGCCACCACGGCCGCCACCATGTCCACGGCGTCGCCGAGCTCACCGGCCTTGCCCTGCTTCTCGATCTTGCGGCAGAGCTCGCCGATGCCCTTGGCGCCGACGTTGAAGCTGGCCGACTTCAGCGCGTGTGCGTTGCGCGCCAGCGCCGGGCCGTCCTTGGCCGCGGCCGCGCCCTGCAGGCCGGCCACGTGCCCGGGCACCTCGTCCAGGTACATCTGGATCACCTCGGCCAGCACGCTGCCGTCTTCGTCGTCGACGGCACGGATGTTGTCCAGCGCGGCCTGGTCGAGCATGGTGTCGCGCGCCAGCGCCTCGGGCGCGTCGTGCAGGCCGCTGTCGTCGGCCTCCTGCGTTTCCACGCAGTCGGCCGGCAGCCAGCGCGCCAGCATGCTGCCCAGCTGCTTGCGCGTGTAGGGCTTGGCCAGGTGGTCGTCCATGCCGCTGGCCAGGCACTGTTCGGCGTCGCCCACCAGGGCATTGGCCGTCAGCGCCACCACCGGGGTGCGGGTGCGTGCCTCGCGCTGCTCCAGTTCGCGGATGGCGCGGGTGGCGGCGTAGCCGTCCATCACCGGCATCTGGCAGTCCATCAGCACGATGTGATAACGCTCGCGCTCGATGGCGCGCAGCGCCTCTTCGCCGTTGGGCACGATGTCGTAGCTGCAGCCCAGGGCCTTGAGCATGTTGCGCGCCACCACCTGGTTGACGCCGTTGTCCTCGGCCAGCAGCACGCGGGCGCTGAAACGCGGGGCCTTGGACTTGCCGGGCAGCGGCAGCAACTCGGCGCTGTCGTCGCCGACGGTCTGCGCCAGCGCACGGAACAGCTCCATGCGCTTGACGGGCTTGGACATGTAGGCCTCGATGCCGGCGGCGCGGGCGCGCGCCAGTTCGTCGGGTGAATGCAGCGAGGTGACGAGCACCAGCTTCAGCGTGCACAGCTCCGGGTCGGCGCGCACCGCAGCGGCGAGCTGGATGCCATCCATGCGCGGCATCTTCATGTCGATGACGGCGATCTCGAAGGGGTCGCCGTCGGCATGGGCGCGGCGCAGCAGTTCCAGGGCCTCGATGCCGTCGCAGGCGCTGGCGCTGCGCATGCCGCCGGCGGCGACATGGTGTTCGATGATCTCGCGGTTGGTGGCGTTGTCGTCCACCACCAGCACGTGGCGCTGGGCCAGCGCGCCCGGGTTGGGCACGGCCGGCAGGCTGGCCGCGGCCAGCAGCGGCAGGTTGAACCAGAAGGTGGAGCCTTCGCCCTGCGTGCTCTCGACGCCGATGGTGCCGCCCATCAGCTCCACCAGGCTGCGGCAGATGGCAAGGCCCAGGCCGGTGCCGCCGAAGCGGCGCGTGGTGGAGCCGTCGGCCTGCTCGAAGGCCTGGAACAGGCGCTCGCGCGTCTCTTCGTTGATGCCGATGCCGGTGTCGTGCACGGCAAAGCGCAGCGTGTTCGCGTCCTTCAGCTGCACGTCGACCAGCACCTCGCCCTGGTCGGTGAACTTGACCGAGTTGCCGATCAGGTTGGTCAGCACCTGCCGCAGCCGGAAGGGGTCACCCCGCACGGCGGCCGGCAGCCGCTCGTCGATCCTGCAGGCGATCTCCAGGTTCTTGGCGTGGGCGCGCGGGGCCAGCAGCTGCACCACGTCTTCCACGGCCTGGTAGAGGTCGAAGTCGAGCTGCTCGGTTTCCAGCTTGCCGGCTTCGATCTTGCTGAAGTCGAGGATGTCGTTGAGGATGGACAGCAGCGTCTCGCCCGAGCTGCGCACGGTCTCGACGAAGGGACGCTGCTGCGAGTCGAGCGGCGTTTCCAGCAGCAGCTCGGCCAGGCCCAGCACGCCGTTCATCGGCGTGCGGATCTCGTGGCTCATGTTGGCCAGGAACTCGCTCTTGGCCTTGCTGGCGTTCTCGGCCGCTTCCTTGGCGGCCAGCAGCTCGTGTTCGCGCTGCAGCAGCTTCTGCTCGGCCATCGCGCGCTGCGTGATGTCGAAGAACACGGTGTAGACGCCGACCACGGTGCCGTCCTCGGCGATGTCGGGCACGTGGCGTCCCGAGTGCCAGACGGTGTTGCCGTGGCGGTCCACGCGCTGGCGTTCCAGCGGGATCTGCTCGCCGCGCAGCGCCTGGCGCAGGCGCGGCTCGATGTCGGCATACACCTTCTCGCCCACCACCTCCAGCACCTCGTGGCCGGAGATCTCGCTCTCGGTCTTGCCGAGCCACTGTTCCTGCGCGCGGTTGACGTAGCGGTAGTGCATGTCGGCGTCGATGTAGGACACCGTCACCGGGATCTGGTCCATGATGATGCGCAGGCGACGTTCGCCGCGGCGCGCGTTGTCCAGCGCCAATTGCTCGGCCGTGACGTCCAGCGCCAGCAGGTCGCAGGCGACGATCTCGCCCGCAGGGTTCCGACCCGGGGCCAGTTCGATGTGCAGCCAGCGCTCGTGGCCGTCGGTGGCCATGTGGCTGCAGCGCAGCTGTTGCGGCTTGCCGGCCAGCACAGTGGCGACGGCCTTGCCCAGGCCCGTGGCACAAGTGGCACCCAGCACCTCGCCGACGCCGGCGCCGAGCAGGCGCTCGCGTTCCAGGCCCAGCCAGGCAGCCAGTGCCTCGCTCACGGCCACGCAGCGCCGCTCGCGGTCGATGGTGGCAGCCAGGGCGGTGGCGGGCAGGGCGGGCTCGGGTTCCGACAGCGCCAGGGTGTCGGCAAAGCTCGTGGCGGTCTGAGAGGCGGCCGCAGCGCGCGGACGCAACCAGGCCGCACCCAGCAGCAGCAGCGCCAGTGCCGCCAGCACCGCCAGGCCCGGCACCGGGACCGGCAGCATGCCGACATGGAAGGCGACGTCGAGCGCCGCCACCACCAGGGCAGCGGCGCCTATCAGCACACCGCGCCAGCGGCTCGGCACGGCCACGGCGGTCTCGGCCTTCGGAACTTCGGGCGTGTTCACAACGCACTCCAGGTGGTGGCCAGGCAGGGCCGGTCGGTGAGGTCGAACTCGGCGACGACGGCGTTGCCCAGCTCCAGGCGTTCGGGCAGGCCCACCAGTTCACCCAGCATGCGCGCCACGCCCTTGCTGCCGACCAGCAGCGGGCGCTGGTGCAGGTGGCGCTTGACGCGGCGCAGCGCACGCGCGATGCGGTCGGCAAACTCGTCGTCGCTCTCGCCGCCGGGCGGCGTGCAACGCGCTTCCAGCCAGGCCTGCGTGGCGGCGATGGGCTTCAGGTTCCATTCACCGAGCAGACGCTCGGCGAACTCGGGCTCCACGATCACCGGCACGCCCGGCAGCGCGGCGCTGATGTAGGCCGCGGTCTCGCGGGTGCGCTTCAGGTCGCTGGTGACGATGAGGCCGATGGGCGGGTGCAGCCGCGCCAGGCGCTGTGCGCAGTCGACCGCCTGGGCGCGGCCCAGGTCGGTGAGCGGCAGGTCGAGGTCGCCGCCGCAGCGCAGGCCGGCCAGATTGGCCGAGGTGGCGCCGTGGCGCACGAAGCGCAGCGGTGCGCGGTCCATCTGGGCGTGGTCGTTTTGCATGGGGTACAGCAGCGGCGCGGTTTCAGCGCAGCGCCGACAGCGGTGCGAAAGGGATCGGGTTGCCGGGGAAGGCCTCGCGCACCGGTGCGTACAGCGCGCTCCAGCTGCGACCCTCGGGCCCCTGGCCCTGCAGCCATTCGCGGATGTAGCCGATGTGGTTGCGGTCGGCCAGCAGCGGCGTGTGGCCCGTCTCGGGGATGTGCATCACGGTGATGTCCTTGCCGCGGCACATGCGCATGATGGTGGGCGGCAGCAGCGCGTCGGACTGCAGGCCGTGCACCAGCAGCACCGGGCATTTCACGGCCTGCCATTCCTGCCACTGCATCACGCTGCGCTGCGCGCTCTTGCGGTAGGCCTGCATGGCGCGCACGTCGTGGCGGTAGATGCGGCCGCCTTCCTCTTCCGACCAGCGTGTCTGGTGGAAGCTCAGGTTGAACCGGATGTCGTCGCTCACCGGGCCGTCGTTCTTCTGCGAGGCGCCCACCTTGCGCAGCAGGTCGCTCGGGTTGCGGAAGACGTAGTGGCGCGCGATGGTGTCGGCGCGCCGGCGCCGGCGCCGTGCCGGAACGTGCGGGCCGATGTCGTTGAGGATCAGCCGCGACACCAGCTTCGGATGGCGCGCCATCAGCTCGATGGCGGCGGTGCCGCCCATCGACGAACCGAGGATGGTCACCGGCTGGCCGCCCAGGTGGTGGATCATTTGGCGCAGCTGCTCGGAATAGGTGTGCAGCGAGTAGTCGTCTTCGGCCGCCAGCCAGCCCGAGCGGCCGCGCCCCAGCCAGTCCATGCAGACCACGCGGTACTGGTCGCTGAGGTCGGAAGCCAGGTAGTGGAAGCGCATGGCCACGTTGGCCACGCCGCCGCAGCACAGCAGCACCGGTGCATCGGGCGGGCCCCATTCGGTGTATGCGACCACGGCCTTGTAGGGCTTGCGCAGGCGGCGCGGCGTGCCCGGCTGCAGCCGGGTGGGGTGTTCGTAGTCGAACTGCTCCTGGTGGAACTGGCCGAAGAAGCGGCCGACCACGCGGCTGGCCATGGCCATGTACTCGTTCCAGTTGGTCAGCACGCGGCGGCGGCCGGGCACGGCCGGTTCCCAGGCCACGTCGACCAGTGGTGCCGGCACGGTGTCGCCCGACAGTGCGTCGCGCGGAACGACGTTCAGCGCCGGCTTCATGCGCAGGTCTCCCCGGAAGCGGCCTGAACCCATCCCTTCGTTGCGGTCGGACTGTCGTATTTCATTGAAACCCTTGATCGGCATGTCCTGCCCGCGGCCGCTCGCCGTGGGCAACGAGGCTTGTATCGGCCTGTATTTCCTACGACTTGAGGGGTGAAGGCAGGCCATTTCCGGGGAACGCGGCACGCCCAGGCATCAAGTCAGTGGGGCTGCGGCCGAAAACCGAGTGTCAGCACCGGTTTCGGGGGCTGGGTCTGTACCTGGAGTCAGCGACATGGAGTCGACAAAACGCAATCTGGTGGCCGTGGCCGTGGTGGTCAGCGGTTTTGCCGTCGGCATGGCCGGGCTGCTCAACTACTTCAAATACCGCAGCACCGCCAACCGGCTCGTCACCGAGCGCCTGGTGGTCACCGGCAAGTCGGTGGAGAACAGCATCCAGAACGCGCTGGCGCTGGGCGTGGAGTTCAGCGACATGGCCACGCTGCCCACCACGCTGGACCGCGAGCGCGCCACCGACTCCCTGATCCAGGGCATCGACGTCTTCGACGCCGAAGGCAGCCTGCTCTACAGCACCGACCGCCTGCGCGCGTCGCGCCCGGTGCCTGCCGCCTGGCTGGCCGCGGCACGCAAGGCCGGCAACGACAACTGGTTCGTCGACGACGACACCGACGCCGCCGCCGGCATCTCGCTGAAGAACAATTTCGGCCTGCCCATCGGCTACCTGGCGCTGCGCTTCTCGGCCGAGTCCGTGCGCGCCGAGGCCCTGCACGTGGGGCGTGAGCTGGCGCTGGGCTGCGCGGCGATGTTCGTGCTGTCGGCCACGCTGTCCTCGTTGGCCCTGCTGGGCGTGATGCGCAGGCTCAACGGCGACGTGGCCGCCGCCGAGCAGGCGCTGCGGGCCGGCGACAGCGCTCGCGCCGCCGCCCTGGCCGCACGCGGCCCGTTCGGCCCGGCGCTGCGCCGCTTCGTCGAAACCACACGCGCCGCCGAGACCGAGATCGCCGAGCTGCGCGGCCGCCTGCAGCGGGGGGTGCAGCCATGAACCAGAGTTACCTGCGCGGCATCTACCTGCGCCTGGCCGGTGCCGTCACCCTGGTGGTGATGCTGGCGCTGGCCGCCAACGCACTGCTGTCGCACCGCATCTTCGAGAAGGCGTTGGCGCCGCAGATGGCGGCCAAGGTGACGAGCGCGGGTTCGTCGATCCGGGCCCTGGTGCTGCGCGCGGTGGACAACGGCATCCCCTTCGAAGGGCTCTACGGCGTGACCGACCGCTTCGCCGAGCTGAAGGACGAGGTGCCCGAGATCTCGTACATCGCGCTCACCGATGCCTCCGGCACCGTGATGCACCGCAGCGCCAAGGACCCCGAAGGCGCCGCTGCGCACTTCAGGAGCCCCGGGGTGCTGGCCCTGCTGAAGTCGCCGCAGGCCATGGCGCCGCTGGCGCGCGTGGGCGGCGACTACATCGTCTCGATGCCCATCGTGGCCGGCGAGCAGCCGCTGGGCGTGCTGCACCTGGGCGTGGACGTGGGCTTCGTCGACAACATCGTGCTGGACATGCTCTACGACGTGGTGGTGGTGCTGCTGGTGGCCCTCTTCTTCACGCTGGAGCTGCTGCATTTCCTGGCCGGCGCCAAGCTGGAAGCCTCGCTGCGCGGCCTGGGCGAGACTTTCGAGCGCGGTGCCTCGGGCCACTTCGCCACGCCGCGCGAGAGCCGCAGCGACCAGGCCTTCGGCGCGCTGGTCAAGCTGATGGACGGCACGCTGGCGCGCATCAACGCCGCCTATGCCGCCCTGGCGCGCGACGTCGACGACGGCCGGCGCGTGCCGGCGCACGAGCGGCACCCGGGCCTGGCGGCCACGCAGAGTGGCCTGCAGGCGCTGGCCGCGCGGTTCAAGTTCGGCACCAGCGCACCGGCAGCCACGCAGGGTGACGACAGCCAGCTGGCCAAGGTGCGCGCGCCGCTGTTCATGTTCATCCTGGCCGAGGAGCTGACACGGTCCTTCCTGCCCGGCTACGTGAATGAGCTGCTGGTGCCGGTGCCCGGGCTCTCGCCGCAGCTGCTGGTGGGCCTGCCGATCGCGCTCTTCATGCTGATCGTGGCCATCGGCCAGCCCTTCTTCGGCGTCTACTGCGAACGCGTGGGCCACCGCCGCACCATGCTCGTGGGCGCCGCCGTGGCCACCGTGGGCTTCGTCGCCAGCGCGCTGGCGCACAGCGTGCTGGACCTGCTGCTGTGGCGTTCACTCTGCGCCCTGGGCTACGCGATGGTGTTCGTCGCCGGCCAGGCCTACGTGCTGGACTTCGCCAACCCCGGCAACCGCGCACGCAGCTTCGCGCTCTTCGTCGGCGCCATCATGGCGGCCACGGTGTGCGGCCCGTCCATCGGCGGCATCCTGGCCGACAACATCGGCGTGCGGCCCACCTTCGCCATTGCGGCGGTGCTGGCGGCGGGCTCGATGCTCGTGATCCGGGGCCTGCCCGGCAAGTCCGAGGCGCTGAGCCATCGCCCGGCGACGCGCCTGCCCAGGTTGTCCGAGGTCGGCGCGCTGATGCTCAACCGCCG
Source organism: uncultured Rubrivivax sp. (assembly GCA_964423075.1). Lineage (GTDB taxonomy): Bacteria > Pseudomonadota > Gammaproteobacteria > Burkholderiales > Burkholderiaceae_C > Rubrivivax. Next base: position 10,245 of record CAYREA010000074.1, read on the forward strand.
CTTCATGACGGTGACGGGCCTGGCTGCCATGCCGGCCAAGATGCTGCTCACCGGCGTGTGCTTCTACCTGATCCCGCTCTACGTGGTGAACGAAGGCAGCACGCAGGCGATGGCCGGCCGCATCCTGATGACTTACGCCGTGATGATGGTGGTGATGGCGCCGCTGACGGCCGCGCTGGCCACCACGCGCGAACGCATGCACTGGCTGGTGGGCGGCGGCCTCGTGGTGTCGGGCCTGGGCGGCGTGCTGATGCTGGCCGGCGGCGCCGTGGGCTGGGTTTTCCTGGCCGTGGTGCTGGTGGGACTGGGGCAGTCGCTGTCGATCTCGGCCCAGAGCGCCCTGGTCAGCGAACACTGCGGACCCGAGATCGCACAGCTCGGCGACGGCGTGGTCTACGGCGTCTACCGGCTGCTGGAGCGCCTGGGCAACGCCATGGGCCCGATGGTCGCCGCCGTGCTGGTGCTGCAGTTCGGCTATCGGACGAGTTTCGTGGCCATCGGCGCTGCCGTGGCCCTGTGCGGCGTGGCCTTCATGCTGGCCATGCGGCGCGACCCGCAACCTGCGCTCGCAGCCGCCTGAAGACGAGGAGTACCAACCATGAATCACAACGACACCACCCGCCGCCAGTGGCTGGCCGCCGCTCTGTGTGCCGCGCTGCCGGGCACGGCCCTGGCGGCCTCACCGGGCAAGCCGGCACGGCCCTTCCGCATCTACGCCATCACCTTCCGCGGCATGACCGACGTGGAAAAGGGCTTCAGCGACTACTTCGCGTCGCGCAAGATCCCGGTGCAGATCACCTACCGCGACCTGAACCGCGAGCCGGCGCGCATGGCCGGGTTCCTGGAAGAGATCCGCGCGACCAAGCCCGACCTGATCTACACCTGGGGCACCTCGGTGACCCTGGGAGTGGTGGGCGCCCATGACGCGCCGGCCGGCGACTTCATCCGCGACATCCCGGTCGTGTTCACGCTGGTGGCCGCGCCGACGCTGGCGCGCATCGTGGCCGACCTGAAGAAGCCGGGCGGCAACGTCACCGGCGTGGTGCACGTCGGTTCGACCGAAGGGCAGATCAAGGCCATGGCCCAGTACCGGCCGTTCCAGACCCTGGGCGTGCTGTACACGCCCACCGAGAAGAACTCGGTGGTGCTGCTGGATGAGATCCGCCGCCTCGGCCGCGAGCAGGGCTTCCACACCGTGGAGCGCACCTTCCGCCTGGACGCCAACCGCAAGCCCATCGCCGACGGTGCCGCCGACCTGGTGCGCGAACTGAAGGACGCCGGTGCGCAATGGCTGTACCTGCCGCCGGACAGTTATCTGGGCACGCTGGCCGAGAGCGTGATCGTGCCGGCGGCCATGCAGCTGGGCCTGCCCACCTTCGCCTCCACCGAGCAGCTGATGCAGGCCGGCGCGCTGTCGGGCCTGGTCAGCCGCTACTACAACGTGGGCCAGTTCACCGCGCACAAGGCCGAGCAGATCCTGGTGGAGAAGCTCGCGCCGGCGACGATCCCCGTGGAGACGCTCAAGCGCTTCTCCTACCAGATCCGCATGCCCGCGGCCAAGCGGCTGAACCTGCCGCCGCCGCTGCCGATGCTGAGTTATGCCGAGCTGATCACCTCGGAGACGGTGCCGCAGCAGTGAGGCCGTAAAGTAGCGGGCCTGCTGAGTTCCGGCCCGCTCTTGTCCACAACCCGCCTGCTTCCGACCCTGGCTCGCCGCGCCCTGCTGCTCGGCGGGCTGGGTGCTTGCTGCGCCCTGGTGGCGGCGCAGCCGGCCGCGGACCGCGCCACCATCGCCGCCGAACGGCAGCGCCTGCAGTCGCAGTTCGCCGCCGAGGAAGCGCAATGCCGCGAACGTTTTGCCGTCACCGCCTGCGTCGACGCCGTGCGCCAGCGCCGCCGTGCCGCGCTGGCCGGCCCGCGCGCGCAGGAACTGGCGCTGGACGATGCCGAACGGCTGCAGCGCGCGCAGGTACGCCGTGCCGCGGTGGCGCAGAAGCAGAAAGAGGCGGCCGAACGCCCAGTGCTGCCGCCCGTGCCCGAACCCGAGTTGCGCCTGGCCCCGCCGCCCAGGCCAGTGGCCGAACCGCGGGTGCCCGCGGCGCCTTCGACCGACGAAGCCGCGCGCCGCGCCGCGGCCTCGCGTGAAAGGCGCGAGCAGATCGCGGCGTCGCGCGAGCGCATCGCCACGCGCCAGATCGAGCGCGTGTCGCGCAACAAGAAGGTGTCGCCGCCCCTGCCGGTGCCGCCTGCCGCAAGCGCGCCCAGGCGCGGCCGTTAACGCAGAGGGTCGATGCGGGCCAGGGCCAGCGACAGGTTGTCGCCGGAGCCGCGGGCGCGCTGGCGCGCCTTGCTGATCAGCATCTCGCTGGCTTCGCGCGGCGGCAGCGCGTGCAGGATGGCGCCGATCTCCTTCGGGGTGAAGTAGTGCCACAGGCCGTCGCTGCAGGCCAGCATGGTGTCGCCGTAGTCGAGCCGGTCGATGTGCCACAGCGTCACCGGGGGGTCGGCGTGGGTGCCCAGGCAGCCGGTGAGCAGGTTGCTCTGCGGGTGCGTGTTGGCGGCTTCTTCGCTGATCTTGCCTTCGTCGATGAGGCGCTGCACGAAGGAATGGTCGATGGTGCGCCGCATCATCTCGGCGCCGCGGAAGTGGTACACACGAGAGTCGCCCGCATGCACGATGTCGCATTCCAGCGTGGGCGTGACGCAGAAGGCGGCCACGGTGCTGTGCGGCTCCTCCTCGGACGTGATGGCCGTCAGCTTGATCATCAGGTGCGACTCCAGCACGATCTGGCGCAGCATCTCGGCGCTGTCGTCCTGGCTCGGCATGTAGCGCTCGAAGATCTGGCGCCCGGTCAGCAACACCTGGTCGGCAGCCTTGCGACCACCACTCTTGCCGCCCATGCCGTCGGCCACGATGGCCACCACGGAGCCGACCACGCGGGGGTGGACGATGACCTCCACCTGGTCCTGCTGGTAGGCGCGATCACCGCGGTGCAGGCCGGTAGCGGCGCTGAAGCGAAAGGAGACGGGGGCCGACATGGCGCTGAATATAAACTCCGTTACAGCCCCGACCCGTGCAGCAATGGACGAGAACCTGCATTCCCCGCAGCGCCGCCTCATCGAGTTGCGCATGGAGCATGCCGACCTGGACGACCTGATCGACCGCAACGCCTTGGACCGCCCCGCCGACGAGCTGATCCTGCGCCGCCTGAAGAAGCGGCGCTTGGCGCTGCGCGACCAGATCGCGCGCCTGGAAATCCAACTCGATCCGCCGGAGCCGGCTTGAGCAGCCCGTCTTGACGCTGCCGCTGGTTGCCGCCGTGGCCCGGGCCTTCGCCGCCGACGGGCCCCTGTCGCAAGCCGACCCCGGCTTCAGCCCACGCCCGCAGCAGGACCTGCTGGCTGAACACATCGCGCGGGCCGTCGAAGGCCGCGAAGCCCTGGTGGCCGAGGCCGGCACCGGGGTCGGCAAGACCTTCGCGTACCTGGTGCCGCTGCTGCTGTCGGGCAAGCGTGCGCTGGTCAGCACGGCCACCAAGAGCCTGCAGGACCAGCTCTTCCTGCGCGACCTGCCGCGCCTGGCCGCCGCCTTGCGCGTGCCCGCCACGCTGGCGCTGCTGAAGGGCCGCGCCAGCTACCTGTGCCGCTGGCGCCTGCAAGAGGCCCAGAACAGCGGCCAGCTGCCCGACCGCCTCGCCGTGCGCGCGCTCAACCGGGTGGCGATCTGGGCCCAGGGCACCCGCAGCGGCGACCTGGCCGAGATCGAAGGCCTGGATGATCGTTCTCCGGTGATCCCGCTCGTCACCAGCACGCGCGACAACTGCCTGGGCACCGAGTGCCCGGAGTACCGCAACTGCCACGTCATGCACGCGCGGCGCGACGCCATGGCGGCCGACCTGGTGGTGGTCAACCACCACCTCTTCTTCGCCGACCTGGCGCTGCGCGACAGCGGCGTGGCCGAACTGCTGCCCACGGTGGACGCGGCCGTCTTCGACGAGGCGCACCAGCTGCTGGAAGCCGGCGTGCAGTTCCTCGGCACCACGCTGTCCACCGGCCAGGCCCTGGAACTGGCGCGCGATGCACTGGCCGCCGGCCTGCAGCATGCGCGCGGGCTGCAGCCCTGGGCCGAACTGCAGGCCGGCCTGGAGCTGGCGGCGCGTGAACTGCGCCTGGTCTCGGCCGGTGCCCTGCGAGAAGTGCGCAGCATGCTCAAGCTGCGCTGGGACGAACGTGCCGAAGCGCTGCCGGGCCCCTTGCAGGCCTTGCGTGACGCGGCGCAGGCCCTGGCCGAGGCGGTGGCGCAGGTGGCCGAGACGGCGCCCGAGTTCCCGAAGCTGGAGCAGCGCGCGCGCCAGCTGGCCGTGCTGGCCGCGCGATTCGAGCATCCACCCGAGGCCGACCAGGTGCGCTGGGTCGACCTGTCGCCGCAGCAGGCGCGGCTGGTGGAGTCCCCGCTGGACATCCGCGACATGCTCACCCAGCAGCGCGAGGCCTCACCCAAGGCCTGGGTCTTCACCTCGGCGACGCTGGGCGACGACGAGGCGCTGTCCTGGTTCACGTCGACCACCGGGCTGGAAGACGCGCACAAGCTGCGTGTCGGCAGCCCTTTCGACTACGCGGCGCATGCGCGGGTCTGGGTGCCGGCGAAGATGCCCTTGCCGAATGCCGCCGGCCACCCGGTCGCGGTGGGCGCCCTGGCCGGCCGCTGCGCCGCCGCCCTGGGCGGCCGCACCTTCGTGCTGACGACCACGCTGCGGGTGTTGCCGCTGGTGGCCGACGCGCTCAAGGCCGCCGCCGCCGAGGCCGGCCGCGAGCTGACGGTGCTGGTGCAAGGCAGCGAGCCACGCCGCGCACTGCTGCAGCGCTATGGCGACGGCCGCGGCTGCGTGCTGGTGGGCTCGGCCAGCTTCTGGGAGGGCATCGACATGCCCGGCGACGCGCTGCAATGTGTGCTGATCGACAAGCTGCCCTTCCCGCCGCCGGGCGACCCGCTGGTGGAAGCGCGGGTGCGCCAGCTGCGCGAGCAGGGGCGCAACCCCTTCGAGGACTACTTCGTGGCCGAAGCCGCGGTGTCGCTGAAGCAGGGCGCCGGGCGCCTGATACGCACCGAGACCGACCGTGGCCTGCTGGTCATCTGCGACCCCCGCATGCGCCAGATGGGTTACGGCCGCCGACTGCTGGCGGCGCTGCCGCCGATGGGCGTGATCGGTGGCGAGCCGGAGGCGCTGAGCTGGCTGGGCGAGCTGGCCTCAGCGCACTGAGGCCTGGCCGCGGCTCATTCCCAGAAGCGCCACCAGGACTTCTCGCGCGGGCCCGGGCCGGCGCCGCCGAGGAAGTTGCTGGTGGGGAAGTTCTGTCGCAGCACGCGCTCGGCGTCGTCGCGCAACTTGGGCAGTTCCAGCTTGTCGTAGCTCTGCACCAGGATGAAGAGGGCCTCTTCCACCGCCGGCGTCTGCTGGTACTCGGCCACCGCCTGCTGGGCCCGGTTGGCGGCGGCCACGTAGGCCCCGCGGCGCAGGTAGTAGCGCGCCACGTGCACCTCGTAGCTGGCCAGCGAGTTGACGATGAAGTTCATGCGCTGCCGCGCATCGGGCGTGTAGCGCGAGGCCGGGAACTGGTCCACCAGCTGCTTGAAGGCCTGGTAGGACTCGCGCGCGGCCTTCTGGTCTCGCTCGGACAGGTCCTGCCCGAACCACGAACCCAACAGGCCCAGGTTGTCGCTGAAGTTCAGCACGCCGCGCAGGTACAGCGCGTAGTCCAGGCCGGGGCTCGACGGGTTGAGCTTGATGAAGCGCTCGATGGCCGTGAGCCCCGCCTGGCGTTCGCCGATGCGCCAGTTCAGGTAGGCGATGTCCAGCAGCGCCTGCTGGCCCAGCAGCGAGCCCGAGGCCAGGCCCTCCACGCGTTCCAGCGTCTTGATGGCACGGTCGTAGCTGCCCGACTCCATGTCCTCGCGGGCGTCCTTGTACAGGCGCTCCGCGGTAGCATTGGCCGACTCGTCGACGGGTGGCGTGCTGCAGCCCACCATCAGCATCGCGAACAGGGCCGTGGCGAGAGCGGCCACGCAGTTCAGCGCAGTGCGCCGCATCAGGGAAACGGACATCGAGGATGGTGCCGGCAGGAATCGAAGCCGCAGATTATAGGGAGCCACCCCCGCCGGCCGAGGACGACGAACCCGGTGTGATCGACGCGGAGCCCGCGCCCGAGGTGCGCGAGTCGGTCGTCGCCGCCGGCCAGCATGGCCAGCGCCTGGACAAGGTGCTCGTCGCCATCGCCCCCGAGTTCTCGCGCAGCCACCTGCAGCAACTGCTGGAGCAGGGCCACGTGCGGCTCGACGGCCAGCCCGCCACCACCGCCTCTCGTCGCGTGCGCGGCGGGCAGGCCGTGCGGCTGGAACTGGTGCCCACCGACGAGAGCCGCGCTTTCCGCCCGCAGCCCATGGCGCTGTGTGTGCTGTACGAGGACGAACACCTGCTCGTCATCGACAAACCCGCCGGCCTGGTGGTGCACCCGGCCCCGGGCAACTGGTCGGGCACGCTGCTCAACGGCCTGCTGGCCCACCACGCGGGCGCTGCGCAGCTGCCGCGTGCCGGCATCGTGCACCGGCTCGACAAGGACACCTCGGGCGTGATGATGGTCGGCAAGACCTTGCCCGCGGTGACGGCGCTGGTGCGTGACATCGCCGCGCGCAGCGTGCACCGGCGCTACCTGGCTATCGCCCACGGCGTGCCGCGCGAGCGCCTGTTCACGGTGGAAGCGCCGATAGGCCGCGACCCGGTCTCGCGCGTGCGCATGGCGGTGGTGAAGGGCGGGCGGGCGGCGCGCACCGATGTCGAACGTCTGGCCGAAGGCGAGGGCATCAGCGGGCTCAGCTGCACGCTGCACACCGGCCGCACGCACCAGATCCGCGTGCACCTGGCGTGGAAAGGCCATCCGCTGGTGGCCGACGCGCTGTACGGCGGCAAGCCGCTGCTGGGCCTGCAGCGCCAGGCCCTGCATGCCACCGAGCTGCGGCTGGAACACCCCATCAGCCGCGCGCCGCTGGCCTTCGACTGCCCGCCACCGGCCGACCTTGCGGCGGCCTGGCAACAACTCGCCAACAACTGACAAGGCCCGCCGACCCGGCAGCGCGTTACACTACGCCCCGGATCACAGACAGCGCAGACGGCACGCCCGCGTGCCGCGCCTGTTCGGCACAAGTCCCTGTCCCGGCCATGCGGCGCTGCCGCCCCGGGCCAACCCCGCGCCCGGCGCCAGCCGCCACGCGGCCCCCGACACCACGGATGAACCTCCAGTCCCCGCTCCGGCGGTGGCATACCCCCCTAGCGCAGGCGATGAACACAGCTGAGGCCAAACGTGTCCTCGAAACCGCATTGATCTGCGCCAACACGCCGATGCAACTGCCCGAGATGAAGGCCCTGTTCGACGGCGAGCTGGGCCCGGACACGCTGCGCCGTCTGCTCGACGAGCTGGTGAACGACTGGAGCGAGCGCGGCGTCGAGCTGGTGGCGCTGGCCAGCGGCTGGCGTTTCCAGAGCCGGCCCGAACTGCGGCCCTACCTCGACCGGCTGCACCCCGAGAAGCCGCCCAAATACTCGCGCGCTGCGCTCGAAACGCTGGCCATCGTGGCCTACCGCCAGCCGGTGACACGCGGCGACATCGAGGACATCCGCGGCGTCACCGTCAGCAGCCAGATCGTCAAGCAGCTGGAAGACCGCGGCTGGATCGAAGCCATCGGCTACCGCGAAGCGCCCGGCCGCCCGGCGCTGTACGCCACCACCAAGCAGTTCCTCGACGACCTGGGCCTGGCCAGCCTGGACCAGCTGCCGCCGATATCCGGCGACGGCGACGGCAGCCGCGGCGCCGAGGCCATGGCCGCGCTGGAACAGGCGCCGCAACTGCTGGACGACGGCCAGGGCTCGCTGCCGCTCGAGGCCGAGGCCGCTCCGGCCGACGACACCGCTTCCGTTTCCCCGCAGGCCGTCGCCACCGACGACGAGCCGCCCCACGCCGCCACGTCCGAAGGGACGGAAGCGGCGCCTCCGGCCGACGCAGCCGGGCCCCTTCCTCCCACCGACACCCCCGCATGAACGAACCCGACACCGACCTGCCCGCGGCCCCCGCCGACGCGGCTGGCGAGGCCCCTGCCGACGCGAAGCCCAAGCGGCGCCGCGCGCCGCGCAAGACCGCCGAGCCCGCGGAGGCAGCGCCCGTGTCTGCATCCGACTTTGCGGCACCGTCAATCGACGAGGTGTTCGCCAGGCCCAAGTCGGCCGACAGCGAGCCGGCCGCAGCAGCGCCGCAGCGGGCTGCCCCCGTCGAGGCCAGCGTGGCCGAGCCGGCCAACGCCAGCGCGAGCGAAGGCCATGCAGGCGAGGTTGCGGATGCGGGCGTGGCGAGTGACGCGGGCGAAGCTGGTGAAGGCACCGGCGAGCGCCCCAAGCGCAACCGCAACCGTCGCCGCGGCCGCCGTGGCGGCGAACGCACGCGCGACGGTGTGCCCGAAGGCGCCGAGGCAGCCGCCCAGGCGCCGCGACCCGAGGCCCCGGCACCGGAAGAGCTGTTTGCCAAGGTGGTTTCGGGCGAGTTCGACGCCGAGATTCCGGCCGAAGCCGAGCCGGTGGTTGATCAAGCCGAGCCCATCGAGCCCATCGAGGCCGCCGAAGCGCCGGCCGGTGAAGCCCCCGACGCCGACGCCGCCAAGCGCGTGCTGGCCCCGGACCCCGACGCGCCCAAGCTGCACAAGGTGCTGGCGCAGGCCGGCGTGGGTTCGCGCCGCGACCTGGAGCAGATGATCATCGACCAACGCGTCACCGTGAATGGCGAGATCGCGCACACCGGCCAGCGCATCAGCTTCGGCGACCGCATCCAGATCGACGGCAAGCCGGTGCGCTACCGCATCGCGCCGCCGCCGGCGCGTGTGCTGGCCTATCACAAGCCGGCCGGCGAAGTGGTCTCGCACGACGACCCGCAGCAGCGCCCCACGGTGTTCCGCCGCCTGCCGCGCCTGTACCAGGGCAAGTGGCAGTCGGTGGGCCGGCTCGACATCAACACCGAAGGGCTGCTGCTCTTCACCACCTCGGGTGAACTGGCCAACCAGCTGATGCACCCGCGCTTCGGCATCGAGCGCGAGTACGCGGTGCGCTCGCTGGGCATGCTGGGCGAAGAGGCCAAGGCCAAGCTGCTCGAGGGCGTGGACATCGAGGGCCAGCGCTGCGCCTTCAAGAGCATCGACGACGGCGGCGGCGAGGGTGCCAACCACTGGTACCGCTGCGTCATCACCGAAGGGCGCAACCGCGAGGTGCGGCGCCTGTTCGAGGCGGTGGGCCATGCGGTGAGCCGGCTCATCCGCATCCGCTATGGCTGCGTGGTGCTTCCGCGCGGCCTGAAGCGCGGTGTCTTCGTGGACCTGGGCCAGGACGATGTGCGCAACCTGCGCCGCCTGGCCAGCGGGCCGCGCCCCGAAGGCCGCCCCGACGGCCGCGTGGAAGGCCGCCCCGAGCTGCGCGAAGGCGAAGCCGACGGCGGCCGCCGCGGCCGCAACAACCGGCGCGGCAAGCGCCGCCCCGACGAGGCCGACCGTGCCCCGCGCCCGCCCCAGGAGGCGCGCCCGCCGCAGGAGGCACGCGAGCCCCGCGAGGTGCGTGAACCGCGCGAGCCGCGCCAGCCACGTGACCCACGCATGCCCAAGGAGCCGCGCCCGGCGCGCGGCCCGCGGCCCGAACTGGGCGAGGGCGGTGCCATCCCCAACCCGCTGCAGCAGACCTTCGACAAGCGCGCCATCCAGCAGGAACGTGCGCTGCGGCGCGACATGCCGGAAGATGGCCCCATTCCCAACCCGCTGCAGCAGACCTACGACAAGCGCGCCCTGCAGCGCGACCGACAGCCGCAGCGCGACATTCCCGAGGACGGCCCCATCCCCAACCCGCTGCAGCAGACCTACGACCGCCGCTTCGCCGGCGGCGGCGGTGGCGGTGGCCACGGCATTCCCGGCCTGGGCGGCAACGCCAAGGGCCGGCGTGGCGGGGCGCGCAAGCCCGGCGGCGCCGGCGCGGGTGACCCCAACCGCATCCCTGACCCGATGCAGACCGCCGTGGGCTACATCGGTGCCGACGCTTTCCTGCGCAAGGGTGGCAAGGGCAAGGGCGGTGGCAAGGGCGGCCCCAAGCGGGGCGGCGGCGGCGGTGGCGGGGGGCCGGGCCGTGGTGGCCCGCGCGGCCGCGGCGGCCCGCCGCGGTAAAAGCCGTCACAAGTCGCAGGCTACAATCAAAAGCTTTGCCAAGTCGTTGATTCAGGAGAACTTTTCATCATGGCACTCGAACGCACCCTGTCCATCATCAAGCCCGACGCCGTGGCCAAGAACGTCATCGGCC
>CAYREA010000075.1:0-20525 GCA_964423075.1 uncultured Rubrivivax sp.
CCAGCAGGCTCTGCGAACTCCAGGCCCCCGAGCCGCCCCAGGGCGTGCTGGACGCGGATTCATCGAGCAGGGTGCACAGGATGTAGCGCGCGGCCACCACCTGCTCGTTGGGCAGGCCCTGCGAGCGGGCCACGGATTCGAAGCGTTTGATCGACTCGACCAGCTGCACGCGCAGCGCCGCCGGGTTCGGGTGCCGCACGGTGGCGCGCAGGCGCGGCGCGGCCGACAGCAAGGGCGCTGCAGCCTGCACCAGCGGGTTCAGGCTGGCATGCGGCGGCAGTTCGGGCAGCGGCGCTTCGGCGCGCATCGCCGGAGCCGGTGCCATCGCCGGCACTGCAGGCGCACCGGGCTTGGCACCGCGGCCGGCGCTGGGCTTGATGACCGTGCGGTCGCCTTCGAAGGCTGCAAAAGGATCGGGCGGCGGATCGTCGGGGCTCATGGCTACAGCCTTATGAAGTGCACGCGGGAATCAACCCCTGATGGCCCAGAACTCGATGGCCAGGCCGGGGAAGTCGCCGGCGATGTGCATCGCCAGGCCGCCGGAGGTTTCCAGCTGCTTCCACATCTCGTTGCCGCGCGTTTCCAGCTCGAAGTAGGTGAAGCCGGCGTGGAAGGGAATCTGCCGCGGCGCCACCGGCAGCGCACGCAGCGTCACGCCCGGCAGCTGCAGGTTGACGAGGTCGCGGATGCGTTCGGCCGGGCCGATCTTGACCTGCGTGGGAAAACGCATGCGCAACGCCTCGCCCGGCATCTGCGCGTTGACGGCCATCACGAACATCGCCGTGCGCTGCAGTTCGACGTCGGCGATGACGGCCACGCGGATGCCGTGTTTGCGTTCCTGCAGGTCGATGGGGATGGCGGTCTGCTCCAGCACCATCGACAGCGACTGCCGCAGGTCGGCCATCAGCATGCGAAAGCAGTTCTGCAGGTCGTCGTGGCGGTACTCGGGGTAAGGCGGTGGGCGGCGCGTCTCGCGGAAGGTGGTGAGCTCGCCGGCCAGGCCCAGGCACAGGTCGTAGAAACGTTCGGGGTGCAGCACCGGCAGGCGCTGCAGATGCGTGAACTGCGGCTGGAAACGGTTGATCACCTGCAGCAGCAGGAAGTCGACGATCTCGCCGGTGCCGGCGCGGCCCGGCTGCGCCAGGCGCGCGCCGAGTGCTTCTCCGCGCTGGTGCAGCATGCCCTGCACTTCGCGCAGCCAGCCGTCCAGCACCAGGTGCGCCGGTGTGTGCAGCATGGGCGGCACGAATTGCGTGTCGAGCACCACGCGGCCGTCGGCACGGCGTTCGACCACGCGCACGACACCGAGTGCGGTGTAGCCGTCGTTGACGTCGCGCGCCAGCATCAGGCGCAGGTTCAGGCGGCCGATCTGCAGCGGCGCTTCGCGCAGGCTGGCGGCGTGCACGTCGGCCACGCCCAGATCGGCCACGCGCCAGCGCGGCGGCATCGCGGTTTCGGTGGCTTCGACGTCACTCTCGGCCACGCCCGGTATCGACTGCGGCACGGCCAGCACAACGATCTGGTCGCGCGTGTCCATCGGCACTTCGAAGGCGGCCGGTGCGGCGTCGTCGGTGGGCACGTTGAAGGCCAGGCCATCGGGCAGCACGCCGCGTGCGGCGGTGAGCTGGATGCGGCCTTGCAGCAGCGCCGCGTCGTCCATCTGCAGCGCGAAGAAGCCCCAGGGCCAAGGCACCGCGGTGGCGATGCGGCCCTCGAGCTGTCGGCCGGCGAAACGATCCTGCTGCTGGAAGTGTTGCGGCTGGAGGAACATGCCCTCCGTCCACATCACCTTGTTGTGCCAAGTCATTGGGGGATGCAGTCCTGCGTCTTGTTGGCGGCGCCCTACGTGGCCGCACGCCGCGTGCGCGGGCCCTCGCCTAACGATACACGGCCGGGCGCGGCCCGTCACGGGCGCTTGCGCTGTGTTTTTTCACCAAGAAGCGAGGCACTCTGCCGCACGGGCCCTCCCCCTTGGGGATGGTTGGACATGGTGACCAGGCGTATCATTTTCCCCAGTCACAGCGCCTTGGTTCCGCACCCATGCGGAGGCGTCCACCGCCCTTCAAACCCGGGAGTTCCCCATGAAGCTTTCATCCGTCCTTCTGCGCAGCGCGCTGGCCCTGGCCATCACCGCCGCGCTGCCGGCCACCGCGCAAGAGGCCGTCGACATGGGCCAGACCGTGCCCGACGCCAAGGCCGTGGCCGAAGGCCTGTTCCCCGAAGACGCCTGCGAGCAGCTCAAGGCTGCCGGCTTCAAGTGCATGGGCTTCAAGCCCGCCGTGCGCTATTCGCTGCCGGCGAATTCCTTCAAGGTGGGTTCGGCCGAGTTGCCCGACACGCTGAAGAAGCAGCTCGAGGTCTTCGCCGAGGTGCTGAAGACCAAGAAGGGCACCGGCAAGGTGGTGCGCGTCGAAGGCCACGCCGATGCGTCCGGTGCCGCCGCACTGAACCTGAACCTGTCGCAACGCCGTGCCGAAGCGGTGCGCGACTTCCTCGTGGAACTGGGTGCCGAGCCGGCGATGATCGCCCCGGTGGGCGTGGGCTCCAACGCGCCGAAGAATCCGAAGGATCCGTTCGCGCCTGAGAACCGCCGCGTCGAGATCGGTCGCGCCACGCCGCCGTCCTGAACCGATCAGCCCCCCGATGACGGCCCGCCGCGTGCGGGCCGTTTGTCTTTCAGGGGATCTGGTGCGTCGCCTGCCCGGCGAAGTTGATGCTGATGGTGCCGGCCCAGATGCACATCAGCTTGGAGCTGTCGTTGAGCGCCGGCATGCCACACAGCAGCACCGTGGGTGCGCCCGGCGCCCAGGGCGCGGGTGTGACCGGGATGCAGGGCATGGGCGTCAGCACGCCCAGCGCGGCGGCGGTGGCTGCGGCCACCATCGGGTTGGCCGGGCTCTTGCACATGCCGAAGGGCGGGATGTTCATCATCGGCACGTTGTCCATGATGTTGGCAGCCACCATGTTGCTCGTCATCACCATCTTCGGCGTCGGTATCAGGGTGCTGGGCGCAAGGCCCATCGTGCATTGCATCACCGCGTTCATGCAGCATTGGTTGGCCATGGCGGGTTCTCCTGCGTCAGGGCGCGTCGGCGGCGCGGGTCCACACCGTCAGCACGCTGAAGTTGTCGTGGCTGGTCTTGTGGGCGGCGGCCTTCTTCACCTCGGCGGCCAGTTCACCCAGCCAGGCGCCGGGGTTGGCGGCGGCCGAGAGTGTGCTTTCGAGCACGGCATCGTCCAGGTATTCCCACAGCCCGTCGGTGCACAGCATGAACACGTCGCCGGGCAGCACGCCTTCGCGGCCTTCGCCGGCGCTGACTTCCAGCACCTCGGGTGAGATGCCCAGGGCCGAGCGCAGTTCGCTGCGCTTGGGGTGGGTGCGGATCTGGTCGGGTGTGAGCACGCCGGAGTCGACCAGGCCCTGCACCAGGCTGTGGTCGCGCGTGCGGTCGAGCACGCGGCCGTCGCGGAACCAGTACATGCGCGAGTCGCCCGAGTGCGCCCAGTGCGCGCGGTGGTTGACGAAGTCCAGCACCAGGCACACCACGGTGCTGTGCATGTCCTGGCGCGGTGTGCCGGGCACGCGCTGGCCGATCAGCACGTCATTGGTGACACGCAGCAGGCGGTCGAGTTCGGCCGCCTTCTCGGACGGCTGGAGCGAGAAGCGGCTGATCAGCTCCTGCACCGCCAGCTTGGACGCGATGTCGCCGCCGCCGTGGCCGCCGGCACCGTCGGCCAGCACGCAGCACAGGTGCTGGCGCGAATGCCAGTGGCCGCAGGCGTCTTCGTTGTACTTGCGGCCGCCGCGGTCGGACATCAGGGCGACTTCCAGGGCGAGCATGGTGGGCCTCCTCGTCGTGGCCGTGTCAGCGCCGGCTGCTCTCGTTGTGAAGGCGGTCGAGCTGGTCTTCGTAGGCCTTCAGGAAGGCCTTGCCGAAGAGCTCGTCGAAGTCGTCCTGCGCCTCGCTCTGCAGCTGGCCGAACAGTTCCTGGAACAGCTCCCACAGCCGCGCCTTGCGGGTGGCCGGGATCAGGCTGTTGATGGCCGACTTCTTGGTCAGCTTGCCTTCCAGCTGCGCCGGGTCGAAGCGCTGCAGCACGCCTTCCAGCGCGGCGCGCATGCCGGCCATCACACCCAGCTGGTGGGCGCGCAGGTCGTCGAAGGCGTCGCGCACGGCCGGCGCCGCGGCCATGAAACCCGGCGCGGGTGGGCCCAGCAGGTGCTGCAGCGCGACGTCGGCATTGGGCGAGAACTTCAGCGGGTTGTTCTCGCGCGAGACGATCATGGTCAGCTCGGCGCGCATCTCGCGCTTGAGCGCAGCGCGTGCCACCAGCAGTTCCACCGCGCCGCGGGTGGACTCGCGCAGCAGCTGGCCGATCAGCTTCATCAGGTGCGGCGTGAGCGAGTCCATGCGCAGGCCCGGGCTGTCCAGGCCCGCCAGCAGGGCGGCGAGCAGTTCGGCCTCACCCGCCGATGCGGCGGCGGCGGCGCGCGGCGGTGCGGGCGCGGCGGCTGCCGGCATGGGCCCGCCGATGGGCGGCAGCACGTCGATCTGCACCGGCCGCGCCGGCGGCGGTGCACCCCGCTGTGCACCGGGAAGCGTGACGACACGGCCATCACGCGGCGGGTCGTTCCAAGAGAACACGGCGCCGCTGGGCAAGGGCGCGGGCCCGGGTGCGGCCGGCCGCGAGGGCTGCAGGAGCATCGGCGTGTTCAGCTCCGAGCCATGGTCGCTGGCCGAGGGCGGGGCCATCGAGGCCGTGCGCTGCAGCGACTGCAGCGGGTCGCCATGCTGGGCCATGTTGGGCTTGGACAGCTGGGCCACGGCCGGCGGCGCGCCCAGCGGGTCGCCACTGGGCGGCGCGCCGGCCAGGCCGAACAGGTCGTCCAGGCTGTCGGCGCCGCCGGCAGGCACGTCGGCAAAGGCGTCGCGCGCCGTACCGCCGGCGGGCGCGTGCGGCGTGGTCGCGGGATCGGGCGCGAACGGATCCCAGTCGTCGGGAATGTGCCCCGGCGTCAGGGCCGCAGCCGGCGCAGACGGCGGTGGCGGTGGGGCCGCAGGCCGCGAAGCCGGCATCGCCGAGGGCGCTGGCCACATCGCGGTGGAGCCGCTGCCGGTGCGGGCGGCGGGCGCCAGTGCCGGCGGGGGCGGCGGCGCGGCCATGCCCATGGGCGCGTCGCCGAACAGGTCGGCGAAGGGGTCGGCACTGGCCGGCGCCGCAGCGGCACTGGCGCCGATGACGTAGCCGCCGATCTGCAGCTGGTCGCCCGGACGCAGCTGGTGTTCGCGCCCCGCGCCCACGACCTGGCCGTTGACGCTGATCGGGTTGCTGCCGTTGTCCACCACGGCGTAACCGCCGCCGCGGAACACCACACGGGCGTGCACGCGCGAGATGGTGCGCTCGGGGTCGGGCAGTACCAGCTGGTTGTTGTCGGCGCGCCCGATGGTGCCGCCGATCTCGTCGAACTGGGCTTGCTGCCCTTCAGCAGGGGCACCGTTGTAGCTGAGCACCCTCAGCACGATCATGCAGTGGCTCCGTCGATGGCCAGGACATGCAGCATAGCCGGCCGGCAGGCCGCGCGGAACGGGTCAGCGCACGACATAGAAACGGCCTTCGATGACGGCCAGCCGCAGCGGCCAGACTGCACGCCCGCCGCCAGCCACCGGACTTTGCAGCACCGGCTCGCCATCGGGGCGGAGGCAGTCGAGCAGGCGGCCGCCGGCCAGCGGCCGCAGCAGCAGCGCGTCGGCCTTGGGCATGACGGGCTGCAGCGGTTGCGCGGCATGCAGCGCCTGCAGCTGCTGCTTGAACCGTATCACGTCGTCGGCAATGTTGCGCTGGTAGGCCAGGGCCAGCTCCTCGAAGCGCACGCGGGCGGCCAGCACCAGCGGCTCGACGTCGCCCTTCAGCAGGGCCAGGGCCAGGCCCTGCAGGTAGGCGGCCGCCGGGCCCAGCAGCGCCTGCGCATCGGGCACGGCGGGCGCGTCGAGCCAGCGCCAGCGCGGGAAGGCGATGGGCAGGTCCACGGCCTGCACCATGCTGTGCGGGATCTGCGTGACTTCGCCGTCCAGCGGCGCCCAGTCGATCTGCGCCAGCGTGCGCGCGTTCTCGGGGTGTGCGGCCTGGCCGATGCGCGGCAGCAGCAGGCGCAGGCTGGCGCCGCGCTGGCCGTTGCTCAAGAGCGGTTGCGGCGCGGCCACGCCACCCGGCGGCGGCGGTTCGACCACCAGTTCCAGCTGGTTGGCGCCCGAGCAGGTGTATTCGTGGATGGGCACGGTGACTGCACCGCCGCGCGCCGGCGTGCGCGCCAGCGGCACGCCGTTGAGCGAGGCTTCGGCGGCCACGCCGATGGTCTCCAGCCGCAGCACCAGTAGGCGCTCCATCAGCCCACGCTCCAGTCGAACAGGGGTTTGGCGTCCCACAGCGGATGCTCGAACCACTGCACGCCGAGCACCGGGTCGACCAGCCGCAGCGGCAGCACGGCCGGCTCCAGGCGCAGCGTGGCGTACCACTCCCAGCCGCTGCCGCCCGACAAGCGCGGCCGGATGCCCGCTTCACCCGCCAGCGCGCCACTGCAGGGGCCGGCCAGCTGCAGCAGGCTGCCGGTGTCGGTGGCCAGCGGCGTGACTTCTGCGGTGAAAGGCAGCTTGAAGGCCGCCTTGGCCGGCAGCAGCGTGGGGGCCAATGGCGGCTCGGCGGCCTCGCGCCGCAACTGCAGCGCCAGCGGCGTGCTGCCCATGCAGTGCAGGCGCAAGCGGGCGCGGCCACCGCCGACGCTCAATTCGCTTTCAGCGTGCAGGTCGGCGCTGGCGGCCTTCATCTCCAGCGCGCCCAGCATGCGCATGAAGGCGCGCGCGTTCATGCCCGCGGGGCCTAGCGCCCAGCCCCAGGTGAAGGCGGCGCGGCCTGTCAGCAGCGCCAGCACACCTTCCAGGCGCGGCGGCGCCAGGCCGGGCACGGCGCCCAGGGTGGCCAGCAGGGTCTGCAGCGCCTGCGCGGTGGCGGCGTCGAGGCCTTGCTCGAAGCGCTGGCGCAGCAGGGCCGCCTCACGCGGCTGGCCGTCGCATTCGACGCTCACCCGCGTGGCGTGGCGCTGCGCCGCTTCGCGCCCGGCGGCCACCTCCTGCGCCTCGGCCGCCTGGCGTTCCAGCGTCAGCAGCCACTGCGCGGCCGGCCAGGCCCAGAGCTGGGTGGCCAGGCTGCCCAGCGCGGCGCCATCGTCGCGCAGGCCGCACACTTCGAGATCGAGCTTGAAGATGTCGGGCGAGGTCTCTTCGGCAATGGCCGAGCCTGGCCCGGCCGGCGCGGCGGGCTGCGCCAGCGTGTGCACCGGCCAGTTCACGGCGCGTGTCTCGTGGCCCAGCCAGCGCCAGCGGCCGTGTGTGCCGCCGAAGCTGAAGGACGGATGCACGTCGCCGTCGCACACGGTGTGGCTGCGTGAACGCAGCTGCACCTTGGCGAGCGGCTTGGCGCCCGGTGCATGCGCCAGCACCGCCACCAGGCGCGGCACGGGGTTGCCGATGTCCACCCGCACCGGCGCCGGCAGGCTGATGGGCGCGCGGGTCCAGTTGCCGGCGGCGTAGACATAGTGCTCGGTGACGGCCGGCTCCAGCAGGCGCAGCTCGGCGGCTTCCAGGTCGCAGGCCTTCAGCGGCAGCGGCAGCGGCTCGCGCGGCGTCATCTCGCCCTGGCGGCCCAGGAGGCCGAAGGTGTCGACCAGGCGTTGGTCGGCCAGCGCCAGGGCGGCGGGCTCGATGCGCGCCTGGCCCAGGTTCTGCAGCTGCTTCAGCTCCAGCAGCGAGCGCTGCACCAGCTGGTGCACCACCAGCCATTCCTGCTCGGGCGGCTGCGCCAGCAGCGCGGCGGCCCACTCGAAACCGGGCCGCTCATTGAAGGCCGGGCCCCACACGAACCACAGGTTGGCGATGCGCGCCACGCTGGCGGCGCGCACGAAGCCGCGCTGCAACGCCTGCTGGGCGCAGAGTTCGATGAAGGCCGGCAGCCGCTCGCCCAGGCGTTCCTGCATCAGCGGCCATTGCGCGCCCAGGTGCGCACCCAGGCGCTGCAGGAAGGAGGCCCAGGCGGCCGCTTCCTGGGCCTCGGTGTCGGGCGGGTGCATGCGCGGTCAGCAGCCCTGGCTCAGCGGTGCGACAGCGGGTCTTCGGGCATTTCCGGATCTTCCGGCGCGTCGGGGTCGGTGGGCGCCACGGGGCTGGCGCCGCCGCCGGAGCCGGGCGAGCCGCCGGAGTTGATCTTCACCATCGCGCCGGTGATGGACACCCCGTCGGGCCCCAGCACCACCGACGAGCCGCCGGCCTTGATGCTGACCTGGATGCCACCTTCGATGACGACGTTCATGCCGCCCTTGATGTGCACGTTCTGCCCCGCGTCGGCGCCCAGGTTGGTGCCGATCTTCAGGTGCATGTCGGTGGACGACTTCATCGAGATCGCGGCGCCCGACTGCGCGGTGATGTCCTTGGCGGTCTTCAGACTGTAGATGCCGTCGCCCTTGATCAGGATGTCCTTCACGACACCCAGGCTCATCTTGCCGTCGATCTTCTGCTTGACGTCCTTGACCACCTTCAGGTGGTACTCGCCCTCGATCTTCTCCTTGCGGTTCTTCTTCACCGAGCGGTGCTCGTGCTCGCCGATGCTGCTCTTGAGCGTCTTCTCGACGAACTCGAGCTGGTCCTTCTGGGCCTGGTACAGCACGTACTCGCTGCCGGCCTTGTCCTCGAAGCGGATCTCGTTGAAGGCGTCGGTCTCGCCCTGCTTGCTGCGGCTCTTCCAGGTGCTGACGGTGACGTTGTCGGGCAGCACGTAGGGCGGCAGCTGCTCGGCGTTGTGCACGCGGCCGGTGATCAGCGGCTGGTCGGGGTCGCCTTCGAGGAAGTCGACCACCACCTCCTGCCCCAGGCGCGGCAGCGAGATGAAGCCATAGCCGTTGCCGGCCATCGGGCTGGCGACACGGATCCAGCAGGAGCTGGTGGCGTCCTTGGCGCCGAGGCGGTCCCAGTGGAACTGCACCTTCACGCGGCCGTACTTGTCGGCAATGATGTCGCCGTCGTCGCCGTCGCCCACCACCACGGCCGTCTGCGGGCCGGCCACCGAGGGCTTGCGCGTGATGCGCTGCGGGCGCAGCGGCTCGGCGTACTTCTGCACCTCGAAACTGCAACCGAACTGCGACCGCATCTGGTCACCGGCTTCGTAGCCGGCCTGGCGCATCTCGATCAGCGTGGCCAGCACGGTGTAGTCGGCGTTCTGGTCGGCGCGCGGGTGCTGCGCCAGCGTGAACTTGCAGCCCGCCTGCAGGCCCGGCGTGTTGCCCTGGCCGGTGAAACGGGCGTGCCGGCTGTCGGCTTCACCCAGGCGCACGGTGGCGCGCGTGTCGCCATCGCCCTTCACGCCGTACAGGCCCGGGTAGTCGTAAACCTCGTGCGTGCTCTCGGTGTGGCTGTGGGCCGTGGCCGCCGTGGTGCTCTTCAGGCTGGTGGACGGGGTCTCGAAGTTGTAGTCGTTGAGCGTGAACTTGCCGCTCTGGATCTCGTGCCGCATGCGCCACTGCGAGATGGCGGGTTCGCCCAAGGTGTGTTCCTCATCCTCGTCGTAGGGGATGGTGGCGTAGTTCTCGAAGGCCTGGTGCGAGGTGGACGCATCGGCCAGCACCAGCTCGTGCTTGTCGGCGCTGTGGCGGAAGAAGTAGAAGATGCCCTCTTCTTCCATCAGCCGGCTGACGAAGTTGAAGTCGGTCTCGCGGTACTGCACGCAGTAGGTGCGGGTGCCGTAGGTGGCCGACAGCTCGTCGACCACGGTGCCGGTGTAGGCGCCGAGCACTTCCTTGATGATGTCGGCGGCTGTCTTCTCCTGGAAGATGCGGATGTTGGACGAGCGCGTGAGCAGCCACATCCAGGGGCGCAGCGTCAACCGGTACTTGAAGTATCGGCCGTCCACGCCTTCGATGCCGAAGGCAGCGATCAGGCCGTGGAACCAGCGCTTCTGGTCGTCGCTCAGTGCCATCGACACCGCAGCGTTGTGGCCCAGCAGGTCGTCGGCGGCGATGTCGTGTTTTTCGGAGATCGCGAGCACCTGGTACTCGAACAGCCGTGACACTTCCTCGCGGCCCGACAGCGAGCGGAAGTTCAGATCGCTGGCGGGGCTGGTGGTCAACACCATCTGCAGGGGCGTCGCTTCGGGCATGGGTCCTCGTAAGGGGTTCGATGCGTCAGTTGACGAGGCCGGCACGGGCGCTGACCAGCCATCCCTGCACCGGCTGGCTGGCTTCCATGCGCAAGACCACGGTCTGCATGTCCAGCGGCGTGAAGCCGGCGGCGCGCAGCACCGCGTCGACATAACCGTGGCGGTGACTATAGCGGCCGTGGGCGCAGAGCTTGAAGTCGGGTGCGCCGGCTTCGTCGGCATGCTGCTCCAGCGTGAAGACCAGCAGGCCGCCCGGGCGCAGCGCCGCCGCCGCCGCCGCCATGGCACCCTGCAGCGCGCCGAAGTAGATCAGCGTGTCGGTGGACACCAGCAGTTCGCAAGAGGCCGGCCGCGACTGCAGGAAGGCCGCCAGTTCAGCCGCCACCAGTTCGTCGTACACGCCACGCGGCGCGGCCTTGGCCAGCATGCCTTCGGACAGGTCCACACCCACCAGCCGGCGCGCCCAGGGCTTGAGCAGCGGGCCGCACAGGCCGGTGCCGCAGCCGGCGTCGATGACGTCGAGCTGGCCCGCCGGCGGCGGCGCGTGGCGGGCCACGGCCTCGGCCGCGAGCTCGGGCGCACGGTAGGCCAGCGAGGCCAGCTTGGCGTCGAAACTCTCGGCGAAGGTGTCGAAGATCTGTGCCACGTAGTCGTCGGGTGCGCGCTCGGGCACACCCTGCTGCGTGCAGGCGGTGAGCCTGAACTTCGCCTCGGCGTTGTCCGGCTCGTCGGCCAGCCAGGCGCGGTACAGGCGCTCGGCCTCGTGGTTCATGTTCTGGGCGGCGTAGATGACGCCCAGGATGCGGCGCAGCGTCGGGTTGCGCGGCGCGATCATCAGCGCGTCCAGGCACACCTGCAGCGCGTCGTGCACGCGTTCGTTGCGCAGGTAGTGGTTGGCCAGGTTGTTGCGCGCGTCGGTGTAGCCGCTGTCGATCTCCAGGGCCTGCCGCAGCCGCTGTTCGGCTTCGGCGGCGTCGCCGCGGCGCGACAGCAGCACACCCAGGTTGTTGCAGACGTCGGCCCGGCCCGGCGCCAGCGCGTGGGCACGGCGGTAGCTGGCCAGCGCCTCGTCGGCATGGCCGAGTTCGACGTGCACATTGCCCATGTTGTTGTGGAACAGCGCCTCGTTCGGCAGCAGCGTGATGGCCTTGCCGATGCAGCGTGCCGCCTCGTCGAAGCGGCGCCGCTGCGCCTGGGCCAGGCCCATCAGGTGCAGCGCGTCGGCGTGGCGCGGATTGGCGGCCAGCAGGCGCCGGTAGAGGGCTTCGGCATCGTCCAGCCGGCCGGCCTGGTGCAGCTGCATGGCCTGCTGCAACACCTGGGCGGGTTTGGCACGGGCCATGTTGGGGGTGGCTGACATGTGAATATCGATTGCGTCCGACCCGGACTCTGAAGCAAAGTACCAGGGGCGACAAGACGCAACGCCCCCTAGACCCGGTAGCAGAATTTGTTCGATCTGATGCATAGAGCGGATAGCGCGCCGGCCCCGTATGTGCACTTGGCGCGGAGCCCTTGATGCCAGGACGTTTGCAGTTCCAGTTCAACCCCCAGGCCCCGCGGCCGCGCAGCGGCCGTGGCCCCATGCGGCTGCTGCTGCTGGGAGATTTCAGCGGCCGGCCCGCTTCCGAGCGCCCACCGCTGGCAGGCCGTGCCACGCACAAGCTCGACGCCGACAGCTTCGACACCGTGCTCGAACGCATCGGCCCCGCGGTGCGCATCGGCGACAGCGAGGTCGAGTTCGCCGAGATCGAGCACTTCCACCCCGACAGCCTCTACACCCGGCTGCCGCTGTTCACCGCGCTGCGGCAGATGCGCCAGCGCCTGCTCGACCCGGCGCAGTTCGCGCAGGCCGCGGCCGAGCTGGGCGTGAGCGCGGCGGCGCCGGCTGCCGCGCCGGCCCCTGCGGCGGGTGGTGACCTGCTCGCCGGCCTGCTGGGTGGCCGCCCGGCCGCGGCGGCAGCGCCGGCGCCGGTGGCCGCGCCCGCCGCCGGCATCGACGCCTTCATCCGCAGCATCGTCGCGCCCCACGTGCTGCCCAACATCCAGCCGCAGCAAGCCCAGCTGGTGGCCTCGGTGGAAGCCGCCATCGCCGCCGAGATGCGCACGCTGCTGCACCACCCGGCGCTGCAGGCCCTGGAAGCCGCCTGGCGCGGCGCGATGTGGCTGGTGGCCAGCCTGGAACTGGACGAAGACCTCGAACTGCACCTGCTGGACGTGTCGCGCGACGAACTGCTGGCCGACGTGGTGGCCGCGGGCGGCAAGCTGGCCGAGACCGAATTGCACCGCGTCATCGCCGACCGCTGGCGCAACGTGCCGGGCGGCGAACCCTGGCACCTGCTGGTGGGCCTGTACAGCTTCGGCCCGTCCGATGCCGACATCGGCCTGGCTGCCGCCCTGGGCCTGCTGGCCTCGCAGGCCGGCGGCCCGCTGCTGGCGGCCGGCGACCCGGCCCTGGCCACCGCCGAACCCGCCGCGCTGGCCGGCTGGATGGCGCTGCGCGGCAGCGAGGCCGCGCCCTGGCTCGGCTTCGTCACGCCGCGCGTGCTACTGCGCCTGCCCTACGGCAAACGCAGCGACCCGCTCAGCACCTTCGCCTTCGAGGAATTCCCGGGCGGCGCCCCGGTGCACGAACAGGTGCTGTGGGGCCCGGGCTCGCTGGCTGCGGCGCTGCTGATCGGCCGCGCCTTCACGGCCAACGGCTGGTCGATGCAGCCGGGCGACGAGAACGAACTCGCCGACCTGCCGGCCTACACCTACAGCGAAGGCGGCGAGACCGTGCTGCTGCCCTGCGCCGAACACCTGCTGGGTGAACGCGGCGGCCAGGCGCTGCTGGAAGCCGGGCTGATGCCGCTCCTGAGCCACAAGCACCGCAATGCCGCCACCTTGATGCGCTTCCAGTCCATCGCGCACCCGCCGCGCGCGCTGGCCGGCCTGCCGGGCGGGGGCTGAGCCCATGGCCTTGCAGATACGTCGGGCGCAGATGCGCCAGATGGTGGGTGGCGACGAAGCCATGCTGCTGGGCGCGCTGGAACGCCTGGTGCGCGAAGACCACGCCAGCGTGTTGAGCGGCATGCCCGCGCACCTGGTGCAGCAGATGCTGCGCAACGGCGTCGAAGCCGCGCACCGCTACGGCCTGGTTGAACCTTCCGACGTGGCCACCTTCGTGCTGCTGATGTTCGAGTTCGGCCCTGGCTTCCACCGCCACCCCGCGGTGCTGGACAAGCTCACCGACCGCGCCCTGCCCGCCCATGTGCGCCTGCAGCGTGTCGTCGACGAGACGCCCGAGGCGGTGTGGCGCGAGATCGAATCGAAGCTGCACGAGCAGCACTGGTTCTAGGGCCGCCGCATGGGAAAGAGCCTGAAGGACGGCGCAGCGCGCAAGCAACTCGATGCCCTGGAAGCCGACACCAAAGCGGCCGCCAGAGAGAAGGCGCTGGACGAAGCGCAGGCCGTGCTGGACATCGCCGGCATCGCCGACCCCACGCCCATCAGCGACCTGGCCAGCGGCCTGATCAGCGCCGCGCGCGGCGACTGGATCGGCGCCGGCCTGTCGCTGGTATCGGCCATCCCCTATGCCGGCGACGCCATCGCCAAGACCGGCAAGGGCGCCAAGCTGATCGCCAAGCTGGCGGCCATCGAGAAGCGCATCGCCGACAACGCGGCCAAGGCCAAGCAGATCATCAGCAACGCGCTCAAGTCCGACGCCGCCGCGCTGCGCGCCAAGAAGGCCGCGGCCAAGGCCGAGAAGATCGACGAGGCCCTGGTCAAGGGCTGCCCCATCAAGGGCAACGAGTTCGGCACCCACGCGCCGGCCAAGGGCTGGGATGGCAACCCCGGCGACAGCGCCTGGGACCCGGCCAAGGGCGTCACCGACCCCGAACGGCTGGACGAAATCAAGTCGGTGCTGGGCGACAAGAAGCTGCAGTTCAAGGACGGCTACCCTGACTTCACGCCCTACGCGCACAAGGTCGAGGTCGACGGCAAGCTGGTGCCGGCGCGCGTGGAGATCGAGATGCAGGGCGTCAACGGCCCCGACTTCAAGGCCGCCAACGAGGCCATGGCCAAGAAGCTGGGCGTGAAGGACTACGACGCGCCCGACGGTTTCACCTGGCACCACAACCAGGACGGCGTGACGATGGAGCTGATTCCTTCCGAGCTGCACAACAACGTGCCGCACAGCGGTGGCGCCTCGCTGGCGCGCAACCCCGACTACTGACACTGACTGGAGAGGCGCCCGCATGGCTCTCGAATTCACCAACGGCCCGGTGGCCCTGACACCCGAGGCCCAGGCCACGGCCGAGCAGGCCCTGGGCCTGCCCTGGCCCGACGACTACCGCGCCTACATGCTGGCCCACAACGGCGGGCGCGTGAAACCGGACACCTTCGACATCCACTGGCGCCCCGGCCAGCCCGCGGCCGCGGCCGGCACCTGGGCCCAGGTGGCGCGCCTGTTCTACGTGCACGAAGGCAAGCACGAGAACCTGATGCGCATGAACCAGATCACCTTCAAAGGCCGCCTGCCCAAGGGCACGCTGGCCATCGGCCGCGACCCCGGCAGCAACCTGCTGCTGCTGCGCTGCGACAGCAGCCCGCAGCGCGGCGAGGTGCTGTACTGGCTGATGGAGATGGAAAGCGGCGGCGACAACGTGGGCCCGGTTGCCGCCAGCTTCGATGAGTTCCTGCACGCCAAACTGCGCTGACCCGCGCGCCACCTGGCTGGAACACTGGCCGCCCGCGCTGGCGGCCTTGTCGTTCCCGCAGGTGGGCGTGCTGCTGGACGAGGCCGAACTGCATGCGCTGGGGCGCGCCAATGGCATCGGCGCCGGCGTGTTCAGGCCCACGCCCGCGGGCGTGCTGGAAGGCCTGCGCGCACGGCTCGACGCGGCGCTGGCCCGCCTGGGCAGCCCGGCCTTCGTGCGCCTGGGCTCGCGCAGCCCCAAGGACACGGCGCTGTTCGTGCAGACCGGTGGCGGCGCGCGCAGCGGGGCCGAGGTGCTGGCGCAGCTCAGCGCCGGCTCGCAGCGCATCGCCTTCGACCTGCGCCTGTGCCTGCGTGCAGGCTGGCCGGCCTCGGTGTTCCTGCGGCAGTGGCAGGACATGGCGCCCGAAGACGAGTGGCGCGGCTTCCTGCACGAGGGGCAGGTGGTCGGCCTGGCGCCGGCCTGGCCCGGTGCGCGGACGGGGCCAGGCCAGCCGCTGCCGCCGCAGGTGGACGCCACCTTGAGGTGCCTGGGCGCGCAAGTGAGTGGCGCCTTCGGCCCCGGGCCCGTGGTCTTCGACGCCTGGCTGCAAGGCCCCGGCCAGGCGCGCCTGATCGAGCTGAATCCCTGGGGCCCGCCCACCGACGCGGTGGGCTTCGACTGGGCCGCGCTTCAGGCTGGCAGCGCGGCCGGCTGAACGCGGCGCCGCTGCAGTGCGCCGCGCCCGTCGCGGCTGAAGTGCAGCAGGCCGCCGGCGCCGTCTTCCGCGATCCAGGCCGTGACGTCGCCGAAGAAGGCGGCCAGCTGTGGCGCGTCGGCGGTGGGCAGGAAGACCCGCAGCACGCGCGGGTCGTACCAGCGGAACAGCAGGTTGCGGCCGTCGGGCCCGCGCACCTTCAGCAGCTTGCGCAGTTGGTGGCGCAGGTTGGCCGGGTCGCCGGTCTGCAGCAGCACGCCCCAGCTGCGGCCGAAACCTTCGTCGAAGCACTGCGTGGCCAGGCGGTGCCCGTAGGGCAGCTCCACCAGGTGCGGCGCCACCAGTTCCAGCTCGCGCGGCACCGGGCCGCTGTAGAGACAGCGGAACTCCAGGCGCGAAGCCATCAGCGCGCGGTAGATGGCGGGGTCGCGCGCGCAGTCGAGCACGGCCCAGACGGGCGGCGAGGCGGCGCCGCGCGGCCAGATCAGGTCGAGCAACGGCTGGCGTTCGGCGTTGGTGGTGTCGTTCATGCGACGGCAGCGCGTGCGCACTCTTCGCAGAAGGGCACGCCGTCATTGGCCGCGGCACGCAGGTTCTGCGCGGTGGCGGCGGCGTCCACGTCGGAGGCCAGCGTGGCCTGCTCGGCAGGGGGCGGGCTGGCTGCTGCCGCCTGGCGTGGCCGGGACGAAGACGCCGCGGCGGCCGGCGCCGCGCCGGCCACCGTCAGTTTGGGCGCCAGGTTCTGCAGCCTGGGCCCGGATTCGGCGGCCAGCGGCGCCGCCCAGGCGACGAATTCGCTCACGGCATGGTCATCGGCCTGCGACCAGTCCACGCCCAGGCCGGCCTCGTGCGCGCGGCGGCGCAGCGCGGCGGTGTGGGCGTCGTCCAGTGCCATCCGAGCCGTTTCAGCGGCCCAGCAGCGACAGTGCGCGCTGGCCCACCGCACGCAGGCTGCTGAACAGTGTCTGCAGCAGCCAGCGCAGGAAGGCCACGGTCACGTCCACGGCCTCGCCGATCTTGCGTCCGAGGAAACGGAAGATGGCACCGATCAGCGTCTTCACATGGCCGGCCATTTCCTTGGACAGCTGTGCGGCGCGCGACAGCAGCCAGGCGATCTGGTCGAGCACGGTGGCGCCGACGGTGAGCGTGAGCCCCACGCCGCCCATCACCAGCTTGCCGGACTTGGCCATCAGCCAGGCCAGCGCGCGGCCGATCATCGACAGCAGCGTGGCCGAGCCCATCAGGAAGCTGCCATGGCCATCGGCCGCGCGTTCGAGCCAGTTCTGCACCTGCTGGCCTTCGTCGGGCGAGGCGTCGCCGGCGGCCAGCGAGGACCAGCTGTGCTCGCGCACCGCCGCCAGGTAGGAGCTGTCCATGCTGTGCGCACCGGGGCTGACGAGCCCGTGCGTGCCCTTGGAGATGCTCATGCCCGCAGCGCCGAAGGGCAGGTGCCAGAAGGGGAACAGCGGAATCATCGGCACCGGGTCGGACGGGTGCGACACGCGGTGGATGCTGCCGGCACCCAGGCGCCGCGTCACCGATCGCGCGAAGAGGCCGTCGCCCACGCGCGGGGAGCCGAAGGTGTAGAGCTCGACCTGCGCGATGCCGCGCGCGCTCACGTAGTCGGCGCCCAGCGCGGCCAGCGCGCCGCCCAGGCTGTGGCCCACGCAGTGCACCCGCGTCGGGTTGTGCTCGCGGAAGAAGGCCTTGATGTCCTCGGCGAAGGACTTCCAGGTCTCGTGGAAGCCGGCATGCACGGGCAGGCCGCCAGGGCCGATCTGCACCGCGATGTTGCCGTCGGTGATCCAGTCGGCCAGCGTGGCGGTGCCGCGGGTGGCGATCAGCACTTCGTTGCTGAATTGGCCGACACCACGCGCGATGTAGCCGAAGGTGGACAGCTTGCGGAACACCAGCGCGCCGCTGGTGCCCTTGAAGGCCGAGCCGTCGTCAACGGCGAAGAGGCCGTCGGTGCCGATGCCTATCTTCAGCGCGTCGGCCACCGACTGCATGCGCAGGTCATAGACGCCGCGCGCGATCTCGGCGGCCTGAACGGGGGTGAGGATGGGCATGGGTGGGTCCTGGGGTCTATTCGAGTTCGCAGATGCCGTAGTAGCCGCCGGCGTGTTTGCCCGGCGTGGCTTCCAGCCGGCACACCAGGCGCAGCGGCTTCCCTCCGACCTCACCGTTGTCGTTGTAGTTGTGCTTGTTCAGCAGCCAGGCCTCGTAGGCCTTGCCGCCGTGCTGGATGGTGAGGCTCTGCCGCACCACCGGTTCATGCGGCAGCAGCGAACCGAGGAAGGAGCTGCGTTCGATCTTCGAGAAGCTGAACTCGCCGCCGGCGCCGGTGGTGGTGCTGTCCTTGCCGATCTCGTCCTTCCACGACCAGCGGAACTCGCGTTCGACCGTGGCGCCGGGCACGGGTTTGCCGTCCTGCAGCACCTTGCCGCTCACCGCAGAGAAGATCACCATCTTGGCCATTGCCGATTCCTGTGCTGCCACAAAGAGCGCGAGCATGCCGCACAGCGCCCACACCCGCTTGTTCATCGTTGATTTCCCGCTCGTCGCCGCACTCAGGACAGGCTCATGTTGAGCGCAATCAGCTGCGCGCGCGACAGGTCGTTCAGATCGCGGATCGTCTGGCCTTTGTGCAGGTCGGCGAAGTCGATCATGATGAAGTTGGGCAGGTAGAGATTGAAGTTCGTCGCCTGCGAGTTCAGGTTGGTGCCTTGCGGTGCGTTGGTCTGCAGTTCCTTGTACCCGCCATCGGCCCACAGCTGCTCGAGCTTGTCTTTCGACTTCAGTGTCCAGGCCTTCTTGTCGCGTTCCTTGATGCTGCGCACCACGCCGGTCTGCGTCCAGTACATCATCCGCATCACGTCGCTGCCCAGGTTCTTCTGGTTGGCGTCCTGCAGGATGGCTGACTGCTTGTCGATGTTCTGCCTGAACTTGCCCTCCACAGGTGCACTGAGGGCGTACTTCTTGGGCTGGGCGACCGACGTGCCGCCCTTGCCGTAGTAGATCAGGCCGTCGATGTTGTTGGGCTTGTTCCCGCCGCCGTACAGGTTGACGATCTGCGCCACGCCGTCGCTGATGTCCTTGCCGGCCTTCTGCAGCTGCTTGAAGCCGTCGGGCATGAACGCGCAGACGACCTTGCCGGCCATGTAGCTCAGCGTCTGCTCGGCGATGTTGCCGGGCTTCCTGTACAGCGCGTTGCCGAGCTTGGCGTCGCAGGCCTCGAGGATCATCTCGTAGTTCGACGACTTGTCGAATTTGAGGATCAGGAACTCGTTGTCGTACTCGGTCACGTAGCTCAGCGCTTCGCTGAGGATGTCCTTCAGGTCCATGCCCCAGGCACCGCCGACCATGCGGGTGACCTCGATGTCGCGCTTGACGCCGCCCACCTTCTTGCGCTCGGTCGACGGCGTGTTGTCGCCGTGGAAGGCCGACAGCTTGGCCCCGGTCAGGCCCTTTCGCTGGCCCGAGATGCGGATGTCGAAGATGCGCACGCCGCACCAGGCCTGCATGTAGATGCCGTACTTCTGCGTCTGCGCGCGCGCGCCGCCGGAGGTGATGGCCGCATCGTGGCTGCCGGCAAAGACGACTTCGTTGACCTTCTTGTTCTGACCCAGCGGGTAGTACTCGACTGCAGGCATCTCAGGTCACCTCAGGTTGTGGATGGACAAGGTGAAGCGCCTGCTCACGATGAAGGAGCGCATCTCAGGCCGGTATCCATTGCGGCGGCTTCAGCCCCTTCTTGCCGCCGTCGAGCCATCGCTGGTACGCCGGGTTCTTGATCGACTTGCCCTCGGCACCGGTGCTCGGGTCGCCGCGCTGGGCCAGCACGCGCGCCAGGAGCGGCGCCGTGCGCAGCTGCTTGACGCTCTGCGCGTAGGCGCGATGCTCGCCGCGCTTCTCGGGCGGGAAGGCGCAGAACCAGCGCTGCTCCTCGCCGTGCACGTACTCGCTGTCCTTGGGCAGGAAGACGTACTCGAAATCCCCGGCCAGGTTGCCCTGCCAGACATCGATCACCACTGCGTCGCCCCATGCGGCCTGCTTGCCGTTGAGCCCGGTGCCGTCGGTGCCGTTGGCGTTGGCGCGCCCCACCAGCACCAGGTGGTGGTCGTAGCGCACGGCACCGATGTGCTCGATCATCAGGCCGTCGTATTCCTCGTCCATCACCAGCGAGTAGATCACCGCGGCGGCGCAGCTGAAGCAGCGGCCGTAGTACTTGCCGAGCTTCTCGGTCTGCACCAGCTTGCCCAGGGCCAGCCAGTACTTCGGGTTCTGCTCGGGGTTGTGCTCGACGCCCAGCATCGCCAGCGCGCTGTTGCGGTCGCCTTCCGAGAACGAGTTGCCTTCGGTGAAGTTGTACTTGCCCGGCACGCCGGTCGGCTTGTCGGTGATCTCGATCTCCGTCCATACCGCGAACTTGCGCCGCAGGCCGTTGGCAAAAGGGCCGACGTCGGCCTCGGAATCGTCGGCCTCGTGCAGCCCCACGGGCTCGTCGCGCTCGGCCTCGCGGGCCACCTCGCCGCCCATGCGATCGGCCATTGCCTTGATTTCCTGCTCCAGCGCCGCCACCCGGGTGCCACGGGCACGCAACTCGTTGGGGTTCTCTTCCTTCCAGCGTCGCAGGCGCTTGGCCAGCGCGGCCAGCTTGGCGCCGCTGGAATCGTTCTGGAACGCCGCCAGCGCAGCCAGCAGCTTGCGCAGGCGCCGGCTCTTGAAATGGAACATGCCGCGCGTGACGGACTCTCTAAACTCCGTGTTGCCGGGTGACAGCAGGGGCATGGCAGTACTCCTGGGTGGCGAGGCTCAGGCGAAGTTGTAGCTGAAGGCCCCTTCGTGGGTGCCGACCTTGACACCGGTGATGGGCTTGCCTTCCATCATCCGCGTCAGGAACTCGCGGCTGATGTCGGGCAGCATGG
>CAYREA010000076.1:0-20391 GCA_964423075.1 uncultured Rubrivivax sp.
AGCGGCGCCGAGGTCGGCTGCCAGGGCGAGGTGGGCGTGGCCTGCAGCATGGCCGCCGGCGCGCTGTGCGCGGTGATGGGCGGCACGCCCGAGCAGGCCGAGAACGCCGCCGAGATCGGCATGGAACACCACCTGGGCCTGACCTGCGACCCGGTGGGCGGGCTGGTGCAGATCCCCTGCATCGAACGCAACGCCATCGCCTCGGTGAAGGCCATCAACGCCGCGCGCATGGCGCTGCGCGGCGACGGCACCCACTTCGTGAGCCTGGACCAGGTCATCAAGACCATGCGCGACACCGGCGCGGACATGATGAGCAAGTACAAGGAGACGGCGCGCGGGGGCTTGGCGGTGAACATCGTGGAGTGCTGACCCGGGTCACTTGGGGGCAAGCAGCGACGAGAGCGTGCCCTCGGGCGAGAACTTGAACGTCATCAGCGCCTTCGTCTCCTCCTTGTCACCTGTGCGGGCCACACTGCGGCCGTAGCGCAGCTCGATCCACATGTTGGCACCGAGCTTGTAGTCCCAGCCCACGGCGTGCTTGTAGGTGCCCGCAGCCGCGAGGCCGTCACTGGTTTTCGCGGTGCTGGCCTCGATCAGCAGGTAGCTGGTCAAGTCGCCGTCCCAGGCGCGTGTGTAGCGCACCGCGGCTTTCGTGTGGCTCTTGTACGTCGGCGTTCCGGCGAGCGATGCCGGGTCCAGCACGTTCGTCGCCCGGTTGTAGGCCAGCGTCAGCTGGTTCAGCGACTGGCCTGAGCTGCCGGGCTCGAGGACCTTGTGGATGTTCTCGGGCGAGGCAGAGAGACTGAACTGCACGTGGTGGCCCAGCGACAGCCTGGGGTCGGAGGGGCCTGTGCCCTGGAGCTGCCCGCGGCCGATGAGCAGGGTAGCCTTGGGCGCGTTCCACTTGGCCTTGGCCGCTTCACCAGCCTTCTTGGCACAACGGCTGATGGCCGTGTCGATAGCGTCATCCACATCCACCGCCACCTGCTTGACGAGAGCCTCAGCACCCGCGGCGGACGCTGCGGACTCTGCTGCAACCGCCTTGGCCGTCGCATCGGCTTTGGCCATCTGCGGGGCGGCCTTGGCTGCCGACGATGCGCTTGCGGCCGCGGCCGACGCCGCGGCCGCAACCGACGCCGCGCGCAGGCTCGCGACACGGCTTGCCGCGGTCTGGGCTCGTATCTGTCGCTGCACGTCCGCCAACTTCGACGAGTCGTTGCCACTGGCAGCCGTGGCAGTCTTGCAGTCCTTGTCGTCGCTGTCGAAGAAGGTCGTGAAGGCAGCGAACG
The DNA here is from genome assembly GCA_964423075.1 of uncultured Rubrivivax sp. Taxonomy (GTDB): domain Bacteria; phylum Pseudomonadota; class Gammaproteobacteria; order Burkholderiales; family Burkholderiaceae_C; genus Rubrivivax. Next base: position 1,290 of record CAYREA010000076.1, read on the forward strand.
TGGGATCGTCCTTGATGTGCAGGTAGTACTCCACATTGACCGCGAGTGCCCGCTGCTTGTAGTCAGCCGGGCCGACGGTGGTGCGGTTCTGGGCGTAGCTGAAGGTCGTGGACCCCCACAGCCGACGGAGAGGCGGTACACCGAAAGTGTCGGAACCGGGCTTCACCTTGGTCATGTCGATCGCCGCGCGCTCGAACCGCGAACGTCCGGGCGCAAACGCGATGCCGAAACCGTCCTTCGAGTCCTTGTCGAAGGCCTGGCTTACCGATGCCACCAACTCCTTGGGCGTGGACACGTCGCGCACGAGCTTGCCGTCCAGCCCGATGATGCCCGACGCGCCCACATAGCCTCCGGATGTGTCGGCGAGAAAGTCACTGATGCTGGCGGTCTGCGGCTTCTCCGCCGACGCCGCCGCGCCCACTGCGAGCAAGCCCACCAGGCCTGCAAGGATCTGTCTGACCATTCGAATCTCCAACGACGATGACCTCCAAGGTCGACACGCGACACGATGCCGCGTTGTCCCGGGCCAGGCATCGACACGACTGCGGATGCCAAGGCCCGCTTGGCCCGGACACAGCCAACGGCTACATTCGCCCCACACCGGATTGGCGTGAACGGAAGGCCCCGTGGTGTTGCGTGTGGTTCGACTGGGTACAGCGCGTGCCGACAACGAAGGCACCCGCATCGGCACGGTGCGGCGGCCGCCGCGCGGCGTGGCCAAGGCCGACTTCGCCAGCCAGGACTGGTATGACGTGTGGTTCCCGGTGCTGGCGCCCAGCGCGGAGACGATGAAGGCCGGCCAGCAGGCCGACACCGAAGCCGCGTGGCAGAACTTCAGCCGGAAGTACCGGGCCGAGATGAAGGCGCCTGACGCCGAACACGCCCTGAACCTGCTGGCCACGCTGTCGCACGGCGCCAACTTCTCCATCGGCTGCTACTGCGCCAGCGAAGAACACTGCCACCGATCCATCCTGCGCGAACTGCTCGCGGCCCGGGGCGCGCGGCTCGGCTGAGCGCGCCGGCCGCACGTGGAGGCTACTTTGATGCGTCATCCGTCGCCCGCCTGGGCCCCGCTGTTCACCGCCTGTGCACTGGCCCTGGCCGGCTCCGCCTGCGCCCAGCCGCAGGCCGCGGCCAGCGCCGCGGCGGCCGAACTGCCGCTGTTCGCCGTCGAGATCCGCACCGGCGCGCGCTGGGACGCCGCCAGGCCGGCGCAGGAACAGGCCCACTTCCGCGAGCACAGCGCCAACCTCAAGCGCCTGCGCGACGCCGGTGTGCTGCAAGTGGGCGCGCGGTACGGTGACAAGGGCCTGGTGGTGCTGGCCGCCGCCAGCGAGGCGGCGGCGCGCGCGATGCTGGACGAAGACCCCTCGTTCAAGGCCGAGGTCTTCCGCTACGAGATCCATCCGATGAACGTGTTCTACCCGGGCAGCCTGCAACGGCGGGCGCGGGCACAGCCATGAAGCCGACCACCACCGTCATCTCCGACCGCCGGGCGCATGACCGCTACCCCTTGCACACGAACATCGCCCTGCTGGCGTCCGACGGCCGCCAGTTTCCGGGCCGCATGCTCGACATCGGCAAGGGCGGCATGGCGGTGGTGATCGACATCAACCCCGCCGTCGGCACCCGCTACGCGGTGCAGGCCCGCCTGCCCACGCGGCCGGCCGGCAATGCGGCCTTCGAAGCGCAGGTGACGGTGGCCAGCTGCGTGCTGGCCACGGGCGACGGTGGTTTTCGTGTCGGCCTGCAGTTCGCGGGCCTGAGTGCGACGGCGCAGGACGTGCTCAAGCGCTGCCTGCCCTGAGCGGCTGACGCAGCGGCACGCCGGCTCAAGAGCCGGGGCCGGGGTACCGATAACCCTGTGTTGCCCTCTCTGGCCGCCAGCCCTTGTCTCCATCGCCCACCCCACCGCGCCGCCGTCGCCTGCAGCCGCGCCTGGCGCGCCGCCTGCGCGGGCGCGTGGCCGCCCTGGGCGTCATCGGCGCGGTGATGGTGGTGCTGCCGCTGTCGCAGCTGCTGCAGCGCCAGCAGGCCGAGCTGGACCGGATCATGGCGCGGCGCGCGGTGCTCAACCCCATCGAGCGCGCCGTCGATTCCCAACGCAGCCTGCTGCTGCACCGCGACAGCGCCGCGCGCGTGCTGCGTGGCCAGCCCGAGCTGGAGACCGAACGCCGCGTGCAGCAGGCCGAGGTGGACGACCGCCTGATGGCCCTGGCCGTGGCCCTGGCCACCGGCCCCTGGGAACGCGCGGTGCAGGAAAGCGACGCGCTGCGCGAAGACTGGTCGCGGCTGGCGGGCCGCCTGCTGATGCGCAGCCTCAGTGCCGCCGACAGCGACCAGGGCCACCGCCTGCTGGTGGAACAGTCGCTGCAGGTCATCGACCTGCTCGACATGGCCAGCGTCGGGCGTGCCCCCGACGAGGCCTCGGCACCGGCCTGGGCCGGGCGGCGTGCGCTGCCCACCCCGGGCGTGCTGCAGGCCGAGGGCGCTGCGCTCGATCGCCGCCGCGAGCGTGTCGAGGCCGAGCGCCGTTACCTGCTTGCCGGCCTGCTGGTGCTGGCCGTGGCCGCGCTGTGGCTGGCGTGGCCGCTGTGGCCGCGCCGCAGCCGTGCCGGCGATGCCGCCGCCAGCGCCACGTTCGACAACTCCAGCCTGCCGGCCCAGGCCGAAGAAACCGGCCGCCTGATGGCCCGCCTGCGCCGCGGCGATGCGCCGCCCTCCGAACTGCCGGCCGACTCGCGCCTGGACGACCTGCGCAAGCCCTGAGATCCCGGCCCCGCAGGGCCCGGCTTCACGACAGCTTGAACTGCCCGATCTTGTGCGCCAGGCGTTCGCCCTGCGCGCGCAGCGCATCCGACGCCGTGGCCAGCTGCTGCACGCGCTGCAGGCCTTCGTCGCTGCCGTTCCTGATGGCGGTGATCTGGCTCAGGATGGCGGCCGACTCCTGCTCGCCGCTGCGCGTGAGGCCGGCCACGTCGTCCATCGCGCTGCCGATCTGGTCCACCTGCCGGTCGGCGCTGGCCAGCGCCTCGCCGGTCTCCTCGGCCAGCTGGCCGCTCTGCTCGATGTCCTCGGCCGAGCGCGCGACGATGTCGCCGATGCGGCGCGCCGATTCGGCACCGCGCTGCGCCAGGCTGCGCACCTCCTGCGCCACCACCGCGAAGCCGCGGCCCGACTCACCGGCCTTGCTGGCTTCGACCGATGCGTTGAGCGCGAGGATGTTGGTGCGGAAGGCGATGTGGTCGATCAGGGTCACGATCTCGCCGATCTCGCGGCTCTTCAGGCGCAACGCGCCCATGCGCTCGCGCAGGCGCTGCATCTGCTTGCGGCTGCGCGCCGATTCGAGACGCAGCACCTGCACCGAGCCCACCACCGCCTCCACCTGGCGGCCGCAGGCCTCGAGCTGCGCGGCATAACGCTGCACGCCGTCCACCACCTCGGCGATGTGGCGTGCCGTGTCGTGGTGGCGTTGGGACAGGTCGGCGTTGCCGTGCGCCACCTGCTGCGAGGCCTGGGTGACGGCCGACACGCCATGACGCACCGTGGCCAGCAGGTCCGACAGGCGCACCAGCGACTGCGTCATCGCCTTCATGGTGGTCGCCACCTCGTCCACGCCCAGCGGCGACAGGCGCGCGCTGAGGTCGCCTTCGGCCATGCGGTTCATCTGGTGGTTCAACTGCACCAGGCCGCCGCGCATCACCAGCAGGAAGGTGTACAGCAGGTACATCGACAAGGCGCCGGCGCACGCCAGCGCGGCCATCACCCGGGTGCGGCCGGCCTGCGCCTGCTCGCTCTCCTGCACCAGGCGCGCGTCGACCGTGGCCAGCAGGCCGCGGCGCAACTTGTGCACTGCATCGCGTGCGGCCGTGAAGCCGGCCTGCAGTGCCGCCGCGTCGGCGGCCGGCTCGGGCACCAGCCGCAGGCGCCGCACCAGCGCCAGGTAGGCCTGCACCTCGGGCAAGGGGTCAGCCTTGCCGACCGCCCCGCCGGACTCGTGCCAGTGTTTGTTCAGGTCGCGTGCGATGTGCTCGGCATTCACGACGTGCGCGGCCACCTTCATCAGGGGTTCGAAACGCTCGGCGGCGGTGGCTCGATCATCCTGGGTCGCTGCCGTGCTGACTGCAGCGCGCGTGCGCGACAGTTCGATCAGCAGATCCGGCAGGTCGTGCAGCGCCAGCACGGCCTGCGCGGCCAGCCGCCGGTCGGAAGTGACCTCGGCATCGGACAGGTCGGCCGCCGCGCGATGCAGTTCCCGCGCGGCCTCCAGCGCCGCGTCCAGCGCCGCCAGGCGCGACTCGGGCGGCAGCTTGTCCAGCGCCAGGGCCCGCTCCAGCACCGGACGCTCGCGCTCCCACATCTGCTGCACCGGCAGGCCGGCCTGGCCGGCCACCAGCACCGCGCCGGCCACGATCAGGTGCTGATCGCCGGCCTGGTGCGGGGCCAGGTCACGCCCGCTCTCCAGGGCCCGCCTCTGCTGGCCCAGCTTGACCGCCAGTTCAAGGGCCGAGCCGGCCATGCGCAGGCCGGCCAGGCGTTGCGAGCTCTGCACCACGGTCTGGTGCAGGTCGGACAGCACGTACCAGGACAGCGGCAGCAGGGGCACCGCCACGATGCCCATCACCAGCGCCACCTTGGCCCGCACCGTCAGCATGCGCAGCAGGCGCACGCCCGGCGCCCACACGCCGTGGTAGGCGAAGAACTCATGCAGGCCACGCCAGATGGCATGGCCGGCAAGAGCCTGAGGCAGCTGCAGGGACGGGCGCTTCAGAAGCATGGGGACTCTTTCCTCCGGCACGGGCCGGGCAGCAGCTGGGCCGAACATGAGCCCGCGATACGCATTTTTTCGGCGCAAAGGTTTGCAGCTTGAGCGAAATATCGGGCTCAAGAACTTCTTGCTTACAGCCGATAACGTTTGCAAGGCCGCTCCTGGATCCAACCCCGGGGGGAAGTCGGCTGCCCGACGCAAGCAAGGTTCGAAGACGATGACGACCGCTTACGCAGTACCCGCACCCCAGCCCGTAGCGCAAGCTGGCGCAGCACTGCGTTGGGCCGCGGCGCTGGCCGTCTGTGCCGGCGCGGCCCTGGCCTGGTGGGGCGGTGCCGCCGCGCTGGTGGGGGCCCTGCTGGCGGCCGGTGGCGGCGCCTTCTACATGCGTGCAAGCCAGCACACGCCGGTGGCGGCCCCGGCCGCCGCCACGGGCCCCGGTGGCCGCCACGGTGCCGACGTGATGGTCTCGCAGGTGGTGCCGGTGTGGAGCCGGCAGATGGAAGTGACGCGCGACGCCGCCAACGAAGGCATCGCGCAGCTGCTGCAGACCTTCGCCGACATGTCCGGCACGCTGTCCTCGCTGACCGACAGCCTGTCCAGCTTCTCCGTCACCGCCCAGCCCGGCGCGGTGGACGATGCGGTGCGCACCGAGACACCGGCGCTGCAGGCGCTCACCCGCGCCAGCCAGCGCGCCTTCGACCAGCGTGACGCCGCCGTGGCCGCACTGGCCGCCTGCCGCGAAGACCTGCTGCAGTTGCAGCACCTGGCCAAGCAGGCGCGCGAGATCGCGCGCCACACGCGCCTGGTGGCCTTCAACGCCAGCATCGAAGCCAAGCGCGCCGGCGGCGGCAACGCCGGTGGTTCGCAGGCCGTGGCCGGCGAGCTGGGCACCCTGGCCGGTCGCATGGCCACCATCGGCGAAGCGGTGGAGAAGGGTGTGCTGAAGCTGTCCGCCGTGGTCAAGACCGCATGCCGCGAGGGCGAGATCAAGGACACCACGCCCGAGGAACTGCGCCTGGAGATCGACCTGCGCGCGCGTGAGGCCCTGGTGGCGCTGCTGGCGTCGATGGGCGCGTCGCTGCAGGGCTCGACGCTGGTGCACCAGGCCGGCCAGTCGCTGCGCGAACAGATCGATGGCGTGTTCATGAACTTCCAGTTCGGCGACCGGGTGAGCCAGATGATGTCCATCGTCGCCAACGACATGAGCAACTTCGCGCGCTGGGTGGCGGCCAACCCGCAGGCCACGCAAAGCGACGCGGCCGAGTGGCTGGCCACGCTGGAAGCCAGCTACACGATGGAAGAGCAGCGCTCGCACCACCACGGCAACGTGCACGTGGAACGCAGCGCGGGCGTCGAGTTTTTCTGAATAGCGACTGGAGACCCAGGCCATGGCCAAGACCGTGATGATCGTGGACGACTCGGGCAGCTTCCGTGTCGTCGTCAAGCTGGCGCTGCAGAAGGCCGGCTACGAAACCGTGGAAGCGGTCGACGGCAAGGACGCCGTCGACAAGCTCGACGGGCGCAAGCTCAACCTCATCGTGTGCGACGTGAACATGCCCAACATGGACGGGCTGTCGTTCCTGAAGCACCTGAAGACCACCGGCTCCTACAAGTTCACGCCGGTGATCATGCTGACCACCGAGTCGCAGGAGTCGAAGAAGGCCGAAGGCAAGGCCGCCGGCGCGCGGGCCTGGATCACCAAGCCCTTCCAGCCCTCGCAGCTGGTGGACGCCGTCAACAAGCTGTGCGTGTGAGCGCCGGAAGCCCGCCATGAGCCGCACCGTGATGGTGGTCGACGACTCCTCCAGCGTGCGCACGCTGCTGCGCGGCACGCTCGAACACGCCGGCTACGACGTGCTCGAGGCCGAGGACGGCGAGCAGGCCATCGAACTCCTCGACGGCCGCCCGCTCGGCGTCGTGGTCTGCGACCTGGCCATGCCCAACCTGGACGGCCTGTCCTTCCTGCGCTACCTGCGCATGCACCCGCGCTACCGCTTCACCCCGCTGATGGTACTGAGCACCGAAACGCGCCCGGAGATGCGCGAACGTGCACGCGCCGGCGGCGCCCAAGCCTTCATCAACAAGCCCTTCACACCCGGCCAGCTGGTGGCCGCTGTGCAGCGGCTGGCCGTTTGAGCGAGAACATGGAATCCATTGCGTTCAGTCCGGGCCGCGAGCTCACCATCGCCTTCGCAGCCACCGAGCACCAGCGCCTGTGCGAGGCCTTGAGCCAGGGCAGCGGCGACCTGGCCCTGGACCTCTCGGCGGTGGCCGAGTTCGACAGTGCCGGCGTGCAGCTGCTGCTGGCCGCACGCCGCAGCCTGCAGGCGCGCGGCCATGAACTGCACATCACGGCCACCAGCCCGCTGGTTCACCAGGCACTGACCACCTTCGGTCTGACCGAACTGCTGGGCGCCGCGGCACCGCGGCCCTGAGGGACAAACATGTCGAACTACGACGATGCCGAGATCATTGCTGCCGCGCGCGTCGGCTTCCTGGACGAAGCCGCGGACATGCTGCAGCAGTTCGAACAGGCGCTGCTGGTCATGGAGACGACGCCGGGCGACGCCGAGAACCTGAATGCCGCATTCCGTGCCGCCCACACGATCAAGGGCACCGCAGGCCTGTTCGGCTGCGACGCGGTGGTGGCCTTCACCCACGAGGTCGAGACGCTGATGGAGGCCCTGCGCTCCGGGAAGCTGCGGGCCACGGCCGAGATCACCGCCGCCCTGCTCCAGGGCCGCGACCAGATGGAGGCCCTGATCGAAGAAGTGCGCAGCGGCCACAGCGACGAGACCGTGGCCGCCCGCAGCGTGGAGCTGGGCCGCCGCCTGCACGAGCTTGGAACCGCCGGGCCCAGCGCGCCCTGGCACCTGTCGCTGCGCTTCGGCAGCGACGCGCTGCGCAACGGCCTGGACCCGCTGGCCTTCGTGCGCTACCTCAGCTCGATGGGCCGGCTTGAGAACGGCCACACGCTGTTCGACGCGGTGCCAGCCCTGGAGCAGCTGGATCCCGAGTCCTGCCACCTCGGCTTCGAGCTGCGTCTTTGCACCGAGCACGGGCGCGAGGACATCGAACGCGTCTTCGACTTCGCCGTCGACGACTGCGCACTGGGGATCCTGGCGCCCGACGCCGGCCCCGAGGCCTACAGGGCCCTGCTGGCCGAGCGTTGCGGCGACGACGCCACCGCCCGTGCCGTGCTGCTCGACATCTGGCGCCGCCAGGGCGTGGCGTTGGCGCCCGAGTCGCCGGGCACGTCCGCCAGCGCCGAGGCGACCGCAGCGCCCACCGCCACGCCCGAATCCGAGCGCCGCCAGGGCGGCTCCGAGCGACGCAGCGGCCGCGACCGCCGCCCCGGCGAGGAGGCCCGCTTCGTCAAGGTACGCGCCGACAAGCTCGACCACCTGATCGATCTCATCGGCGAACTCGTCATTGCCGGCTCGGGTGCCCAGATGGTGGCCACCCAGGAAGCCTCGGCCGCCTTCCTGGAAGCGACACAGCGCGTGGCCGACCTGGTGCAGGCCACACGCGACGGCGCGCTGGCCCTGCGCATGGTGCCGGTGGGCGAGACCTTCTCGCGCTTCCAGCGGGTGGTGCGCGACACCAGCAAGCAGCTCGGCAAGGAGATCGAACTCGTCGTCACCGGCGGCGACACCGAGCTGGACAAGTCGATGGTCGAGCTGATCGGCGACCCCCTGATGCACCTGGTGCGCAACAGCGTCGACCACGGCATCGAGACCCCGGCTGAACGCCTGGCCGCCGGCAAGCCGGCTCTTGGTCATGTCACGCTGAATGCCCACCACGAGGCCGGGTCCATCGTCATCGAGGTGACCGACGACGGGCGCGGCTTGCGGCGCGAGCGCATCCTGGCCAAGGCCATCGAGGCCGGCCTGATCGCCGACGGCGCCGCACCCACCGACAACGAGGTCTGGCAGCTGATCTTCGCGCCGGGCTTTTCCACGGCCGACCAGGTGACCGACATCTCGGGTCGCGGTGTGGGCATGGACGTGGTCAAGCGCAACATCGAGGCGCTGCGCGGCCAGATCTCGCTGCACAGCGTCGCCGGCCAGGGCACGACGACGCAGATCCGGCTGCCGCTGACCTTGGCCATGATCGACGGCTTCCTCACCCTGGTGGGCGGCGTGCACTACGTGGTGCCGCTGGCGGTGGTGAGCGAGTGCATCGACCTGCCGGCCGAATGCCGGCAGCTGTCATCCAGCACCTGCGGCACCTTCGACCTGCGCGGCGAAGTGCTGCCCTACCTGGACCTGGCCCGCTTCTACGACGTGCCCACCACCGACGCTGGCCGCCGCAGCCTCATCGTCGTGCGCGACGGCCCGGTTCGCATGGGCCTGGTGGTCGACCGGCTGCTGGGCGAGCACCAGACCGTCATCAAGCCGCTGTCGGGCATCTTCAAGCCGCTGGAGGCGCTGGCCGGTTCGACGATCCTCGGCTCGGGCGATGTCGCCCTGGTGCTCGACGTGCGCGGCCTGATGGCCGCCGCCCGCGGCCTGGGTGCCGCCCAGCGGGCCATTGCCGCAGCCAGTTCCCGTCCGCCGACCCGGCCCGAGCCCAGGACCGTGGCCAGCACCTCAGCCACGTAGTGCCGACCCCGGCACGCAAGCCCCCTTCACCCCCAGCTTCCCCTGCACCGCGAGACCGCCTCGCTCCAAGAAAGGAACTTCCATGTTCAACCTGCTGTCTTCTTCTGCCGTGGTCTCGGCCGACCAACGCCTGGCGCACGTGCTGCAAGCCGCCACGCGCGGCGACTTCTCGCAACGCATCGACGCCGCGGCCGTGCCGGAATCGCAGCGTGCCAGCGCACAGGCCGCCAACGCGCTGCTGGAGACCCTGGCCACGCTGAACACCGGCATGCGGCGCATGAGCACCGAGCACGAGCGCGGCGACATCGACGTCGTCATCGACACCGCGTCCTTCAGCGGTGACATGCGCAGCATGGCCCAGGGCATCAACGACATGGTGGGCTCGCACATCGCCGTCAAGAAGCTCGCGATGGGCGTCATCGCCGAGTTCGGCCGCGGCAACTTCGACGCCCCGCTGGACAAGCTGCCGGGCAAGAAGGCCTTCATCAACGACACCATCGAGCGCGTGCGGGGCAACCTCAAGGGCCTGATCGCCGAGATGAACCAGATGTCGCGCCAGCATGAACAGGGCGAGATCGACGCCGCCATCGACGCGCACCGCTTCGAGGGCGACTTCCGCAAGATGGCGCAGGGCATCAACGACATGGTGGGCTCGCACATCGCCGTCAAGAAGCTCGCGATGGGCGTCATCGCCGAGTTCGGCCGCGGCAACTTCGACGCCCCGCTGGACAAGCTGCCGGGCAAGAAGGCCTTCATCAACGACACCATCGAGCGCGTGCGGGCCAACCTCAAGGGCCTGATCACCGAGATGAACCACATGGCCACCGAGCACGACCGCGGCGACATCGACGTGGTGGTCGACACCAAGCGCTTCGAGGGTGACTTCCGCGTGATGGCCCAGGGCGTCAACGAGATGGTGGCTGCGCACATCAACGTGAAGAAGATGGCCATGGGCTGCATCAAGTCCTTCGGCGAAGGTGACTTCGACGCGCCCATGCAGAAGCTGCCCGGCAAGAAGGCCTTCATCAACGCCACCATCGAGCAGGTGCGCAGCAACCTGAAGGCGCTGATCGAAGACACGTCGATGCTGTCGCAGGCCGCCGTCGAAGGCCGGCTCGATGCGCGCGCGGAACCGACCCGGCACCACGGTGACTTCCGTCGCATCGTGCAGGGCGTGAACGCCACCCTGGATGCCATCGTGACGCCGCTGAGCGAAGTTCAGGCCGTGCTGCAGCGCATGGAGTCGGGTGACCTGACCCAGCCCATCACCGGGCAGTACCAGGGCGCTTTCGCAGACCTGAAGCTGGCCGTCAACAACACGCTGCAGAAGCTGGCCACCACCCTGGGCGACGTGGCCTCGGCCGCCTCGGCGCTCAGCGCGGCGGCCGGCCAGGTGTCCCAGACCTCGCAGTCGCTGTCGCAGTCGGCGTCGCAGCAGGCCGCCAGCGTCGAGGAGACGACGGCGTCGCTGCAGGAGATGGCCGCTTCGGTGAAGCAGAATTCCGACAACGCGAACGTCACCGACGGCATGGCCTCCAAGGCCGCCAAGGAGGCGCTCGAGGGCGGCGACACCGTGGGCCGCACCGTGGAGGCGATGAAGTCCATCGCCACCAAGATCTCGATCATCGACGACATCGCCTACCAGACGAACCTGCTGGCCCTGAATGCCGCCATCGAGGCGGCACGCGCCGGCGAGCACGGCAAGGGCTTCGCGGTGGTGGCCGCCGAGGTGCGCAAGCTGGCCGAACGCAGCCAGGTGGCCGCGCAGGAAATCGGCTCGCTGGCCGGTTCGTCCGTCCAGCTCGCCGAACGCGCGGGCACCGTGCTGACGCAGATGGTCCCGACGATCAACAAGACGTCCGAGCTGGTGCAGGAGATCTCCGCGGCCTCGGGCGAACAGGCCACGGGCGTGAGCCAGATCACCTCGGCCATGAACCACCTCAACACGGCCACCCAGCAGAACGCGTCGGCGTCCGAGGAGCTGTCGGCCACGGCCGAGGAGCTGTCGGCCCAGGCTGCGCAACTGCAGGAGCTGATGGGCTTCTTCACGCTGAACGACGGCGCCCACGCCGTGCAGGAGGTGCGTCGCCAGCGCGCGCCGCAGGCCCCGCGCGCGCAGGCTGCCGAAGGCGGCGCCGCGCTGCGTTTCGGCAAGTCGGCCGGCGCCACGGCCCCGCGCGCGGGCCGTAGCGGCCAGGCCGGTGCCGTCGACGAAGCGGCTTTTGCCTCCTTCTGAGCCACGCACATGAACAGCACTTCAACGCTGCCCACCCCGGCGCAGGGGGTGCGCGCCGAGGACCTGGTGCGCTCGCTGCTGCGCATGGCCGTGGGTGACAAGGTGCTCGCGGTGCCGATCAACGACGTGCGGGAAATCCTGCAGGTCACGCGCCTGACGCCGCTGCCGCGCACGCCGCCGCTGGTGCGAGGCGTGATGAACGTTCGCGGCTCCGTGGTGCCGGTCTTCGATCTGGCGGCGCGGCTCGGGCGGCCACCCACCGAGGTGGGGCGCCGCTCGTGCATCGTGGTCGTGGAGGCAGCGCTCGACACGGACGCCGACGGCGACTCGGTGACCCCGCTGGTCGCCGGCCTGCTCGTCGACGCGGTGTTCGAGGTCTTCGACTGCACGGCCGGGGACATCGAGGCCGTGCCGCCGCTGGGCACCAGCGTCGACCCGACCTTCCTGCTCGGCATGACGCGGGCTCGGGGCGATGTCATCGGCATCCTGGCCCTGACGCAGGTCCTGGCCTTCCAGCCCCTGACCGACCTCATCGCCAGCCACACCACGCACTGACATGGCCGAACTGTCCAAACGGGCCTTCGAACTGGTGACGCGGATGTTCCGCGAGGTCTCCGGCATCAACCTGGTGGAGACCAAGCACTCGCTCGTGAGCGGCCGGCTGCAGCGCCTGGCGCAGGAGGCCGGCGAGGACAACCTGGACGAGTACGTCGAGCGCCTGGCGCGCGGCAACGCGCCGGCCGCGGAGATGACCCGCGTCATCGATCGGCTCACCACCAACGAGACCTACTTCTTCCGCGAACCCCAGCACTACAACGACCTGGCTGACCGCGCCCGCGCGCACCGGCCGGGCCAGGAGTTCACGGTCTGGAGCGCCGCCAGTTCCACCGGCGAAGAGGCCTACGGCGTGGCGATGGTGCTGACCGAGGTGATGGGCTCTGCGCCCTGGCGCGTGGTCGGCACCGACCTGTCGACTTCGGTGGTCGAGGCCGCGCGCAACGGCCTGTACTCCATGGAGCGCGGGCGGCTCATCCCCGAGGCCTACCTCAAGCGCTTCTGCATGCGCGGCCAGGGCGAGCACGAAGGCCAGCTGCTGGTGCGCGGCGAGCTGCGCCAGCGCGTCAGTTTCCAGGCCGCCAACCTGATGCAGCCGCTGCCGCAGCTGCCGATGTTCGACGTCATCTTCCTGCGCAACGTGCTGATCTACTTCGACAACGAGGCGAAGGCGCAGATCGTGCGCCGGGTGCTCACCCAGCTCAAGCCCGCCGGCGTGCTGTACACCGGCCATGCCGAGTCGCTCTCGACGCTGAACCTGCCTGTCAGGGCGGTGGCCACCGCCATCCACGTCCATGCCTGAGCACATCCCCCTGGCCGAGCGCATGCAGCAAGCGGTGGACCGCGTGGCCGCGGCGCATGCGCACGCCGATAACGGGCGACCCCTGCGCACCATGCCGGCGCCGAGTCCGCGCGCAGCGGAAGCGCCGCACTGGCAACTCAGCGCGCGCGCCGGCGAAGACGTCTTCCTGATGCCGGGGCAACTGCACTTCGGCGGCCAGGCCGCGAGCTTGCGCACGCTGCTCGGCTCTTGCGTCGCGGTCACCCTGTGGCATCCCACACAACGCCTGGGCGCCATGTGCCACTTCCTGCTGCCCATGCGCGCGCGCTCGTCCAACGACCGCCCGGACGGCCGCTACGGCGACGAAGCGATGCAGGTCCTGCTGGAGCACATGCACCGCGCCGGCACCGAACCGCGCGAATACCAGGCCCACTTGTACGGCGGCGCGGACACGCTGCCCGAAGGCAGCAACCTGCGCTTCAACGTGGGCGAGCGCAACATCGAAGCCGCATGGCGCTTCGTCGACCGCTGGGGCCTGCAAGTGCAGGGCGTGGATGTCGGCGAGAACGTGCCGCGCACGGTCACCCTCTCGGTGGCCAGCGGCGCGGTCGAGGTGCGTCGCGGCCGCGGCACGGCGCCCCACCCCACACTGCCTGCGCCGCTTGCGCAGGCCCCGAAGAACCGAGGCACACCATGACGGAAAAGCGCATCACCGCCTTTGTCGTCGACGACTCTGCTGTCGTCCGCAAGCACCTGACCGACACCCTGGTCGCCGGCGGCGTCGATGTCATCGGCTCGGCCAGCGACCCCGTGTTCGCCTGGCCCAAGCTGCAGGCACGCTGGCCCGACGTCATCGTGCTCGACGTGGAGATGCCGCGCATGGACGGCATCACCTTCCTGCGCCAGCTGATGGCCGAGCGCCCCACGCCGGTGGTGATGTGCTCCACCCTGACGGCCGCCGGCGCCACCACCACGATGCAGGCCCTCGCCGAAGGTGCCGTGGCCTTCGTCACCAAGCCCAAGCTGGGGCTGCGCGACTTCCTGGTCGACGCCGACAACGGCCTGGTGGCGGCCGTGCGCGCCGCCTCGCAGGCCCGCGTGCGCGCCATGCCGGCCGCGGCCGCGCGTGCGTCGGCCCCGGCCGTTCCGGGCAGCGTGGCGCCACTGCGCCCGCAGCCGGTGAGCGGCGCGCTGGCCGAAACCACGGACCGTGTCATCGCCATCGGCAGCAGCACCGGCGGCGTGCAGGCCATCGAGACGGTGCTGCGGGCCCTGCCCCGCACCACGCCCGGCATCGTCATCGTCCAGCACATGCCCGAGACCTTCACCAACGCGTTCGCCAACCGTCTCAACGGCCTTTGCGAGATGGAAGTGCGCGAGGCGCGCGACGGCGACCGCGTGATGCCGGGGCGCGTGCTGATCGCGCCGGGCGGGCGCCACATGCAGTTGCTGCGCAGCGGCGCGCAGTACGTCGTGAGCGTGCGCGACGGTCCCCTGGTCAACCGCCACAAGCCCAGCGTCGACGTCCTGTTCAAGTCGGTGGCCCAGCACGCCGGGGCCAACGCGGTGGGGGTCATCCTCACGGGCATGGGCGACGACGGCGCCCGGGGCCTGCTCGAGATGCGCCGCGCCGGTGCACCCACGGCCGCGCAGGACGAAGCCAGCTGTGTCGTGTTCGGCATGCCGCGAGAGGCCATCCGCATGGGCGCCGCCGACACGGTGCTTCCGCTGGGCGGCGTCTCGGGCTGGTTGTCCCGAACCGCTCAGGAGGCACCGTCCGGCACCGGCCGAGCGCCGGCCAAGGCCGCGCATTGACCCCTTGATCCAGGCAACGACAGCCCACGGTTCGCGCAGCATCGCCCAGGTCCACGAGAAACAGCCATGAACACCGCCCTCGACACCGATGCACCGCGCAGCCTGCGCTTGCTGCGCCCCGGCCTGTTCCTGATGCAGCGGCTGCGCATGCCCGCCAAGCTGTCGCTGGTGGTGGCATCGCTGGTGCTGCCGCTGCTGGTGCTGATGGCGCTGTCGGTCTCCAGGCTGCTGCACGATCGACAGCTCGCGCTGCGCGAGGCCGACGGTGTCGCCGTCGCCTCCGCCCTGCCCCCTGTGGACGGCGAAACCCAGCGCCTGCGTGGCTACACCTACCGCCTGCTCAACGGCGACGCCGAGGCCACCGCCGGCCGCGACGCCTCGCGGCTCGCGCTCAAGAAGGCCGTTGGCGCGATGGACGAGACGCTTGCGGCGACGGCGCAGCTGGGCCTGGACGGCGATTGGCAGACCCTGCGCAGCCGACTGCTGGCGCTGGCCGAAGGGCGCCACGCCGCCACGGCGCCCGAGGCCTTCGAAGAGTTCCGCCAGGCCGTCGAGGCCTTGCGACAGTTCGGCCAGCTCAACGGTGAACGTTCGAGCCTCCTGCTCGACTCGGATCCGCGCAGCCACTTCCTGATGACGCTCGTGGTCGAACACGCCCTTCCGCTGTCCGAGGCCGTGGCCGTGGCACGCGGTCTCGGCTCCGGAGCCCTGCAGCGTGGTGAGATCACGGCCCAGACCCGCGTGGACCTGCTCGGCCTGGTGGGACAGATGGAACGCACGGCCGCCGACACCGGCAGCCAGTTGGCCGCGCTCGAACGAGCCGGCGGCGAAGCGCCGGGTTCCTGGCCCCAGGCGCGCGAGAGCGTCGCCCGCTTCGCGGCCGCGACGCGCGACAACTTCGCAACCCAGTCGCCCCAGGGATCGCCGCGCGCCTTCTTCGATCTGGGCTCGGTCGCGGTCGACCAGGTGCAGGCGGTGCGGCGTGACACGGCACAGCGCCTGTCCAACGAACTGGCGCAGCGTCGCAGCCGCATCGACGCCCGGATCGCCAGCGAGGCCCTCGGCTTTGCCGGCGGCCTGCTGCTGCTGGGCTATCTGCTGGTCTGCTTCACCACCAGCTTCCGTGGCGCGGTGCGCGCGCTGCGCCAGGGCACCGAGGCCATCGCGCAGGGCAACCTGGCCCATGCGGTTCACGTCGAAGGCCGCGACGAGCTGGCCGAGATCGGCCACGTGGTGGACACGATGAGCCAGCGCCTGTCGGTGCTGGTGTCCGAGATCCGCAACAGCGCCTCGCTGGTCAACCTGACCGGGCAGCAGGTCAGTGACGGCAGCAGCCGGCTGGCCACGCGCACCGACGAGCAGGCCAGCAGCCTGCGCAGTTCGGTGGACGCCATCAACGAGCTGTCGGGCGCGGTGTCGCAGAACGCCGACGCGGCGCAGAGGCTGGACGCGCTGACCGGCCGCCTTTCGGCCCAGGCCGAAGAAGGCCATGCCGCGATGCAGGACACCGTGATGGCGATGCAGCAGATGCAGCAGGCCAGCGCGCGCGTGGGCGACGTGGTGAGCGTGATCGACGACGTCGCCTTCCAGACCGGCATGCTGGCGCTCAACGCCGCCATCGAGGCCGCGCGTGCCGGTGAGGCCGGCAAGGGTTTTGCCGTCGTCGCCAGCGAAGTGCGCCAGCTGGCGCAGCGCTGCAGCGAGTCGGCCGAGGAGATACGCCGCCTGATCGGCGATGCCGGTGTGCAGGTGGAGGTCTCGTCGGCCAAGCTGGCCCACGTCAGCGGCGCGCTGACCACCATCGTCGACGGCGTGCGCGAGGTGTCGCAGCAGTTGCGTGGCATCTCCGAGTCCAGCAGCCAGCAGTCTGCCGGCCTGCAGGCGGTGACGCAGACGGTGGGCAACCTGGACGAGATCACGCGCGAGAACGCGGCGCTGGTGGAAGAGTCCAGCACCGCCAGCAGTTCGCTGGTGGAACGCGCGGCAAGGCTGAGCGAGGCCGTGGCCACGATGCGCCTGCGCCAGGGCTCGGCCGACGAGGCGCTGGCGCTGGTGCAGCGCGCGGTGGCGCACGTGGAGTCACAGGGTCGCCAGCAGGCGCTGGCCGACTTCCACAGCGGCAACGGCCAGTGGGTGGACCGCGACCTGTACCTGTTCGGGCTGGACCGCAACGGCATCTACCTGGTGCACGCCGCCAAACCCGAAATGGTGGGGCAGAACGCCGCCAGCGTGCCCGGCGCCGACCCCACGCTGGCCAACAAGCTGTGGGCCGCGGCCGATGCCGGCGGCGGCTGGGCGCCCTACACGATGCTCAACCTGAACACCGGCGTTGCCATGGACAAGGAAAGCTACGCGCTGCCGCTGCCCGACGGCACCCTGCTGGCCTGCGGCATCTACCGCGGCGACGGCGCCCCCGGCGCGGCCAAGCCGCGCACGGTGGCCTGGTCACGCGGGGCCGAGCGCGTGCAGCAGCACGTCACGGCCTGAACCTCACTCCCGGTCGGCCGGCATCGGCAGCGGCCCGGCCGGGTTGCCCGGCAGCACCGGCGGCGTGGCGGTTTCGGCCTGCGCCTTCGGCTTCTTCTGCCGCGCCAGGTAGCTGTAGAGCACCGGCACCACCACCAGCGTGAGCAGCGTGCTGGTGATGATGCCGCCGATGATGGCGCGCCCCATCGGCGCCTGCACCTCGCCACCGTCGTTGAAGGCCAGCGCCATCGGCAGCATGCCGAAGACCATGGCGCCGGTCGTCATGATGATGGGCCGCATGCGGATCAGGCCCGCCTGCAGCAGCGCCTCGGCCACCGTGGCGCCGGCCTTGCGCGCGTGGTTGGCGAAGTCCACCAGCAGGATGGCGTTCTTCGTCACCAGGCCCATCAGCATCACCAGGCCGATCATGCTGAAGATGTTGAGCGTGCTCTTCCACAGCAGCAGCGCCAGCATCACGCCGATCAGCGCCAGCGGCAGGCTGGCCATGATGGCGATGGGCTGCACGAAGCTGCCGAACTGGCTGGCCAGCACGATGTAGATGAAGATCACCGCCAACGCCATGGCCGCCAGCAGGCCGCTGAAGGCCTCGGCCTGCTGCTGCATCTGGCCGCCCACGTCGAAGCTGTAGCCCGGCGGCAGGTGGGTTTCCTTGATCAGCTTCTGCACGTCGCCGCCCACCTCGCCCGGGCTGCGGCCCTGCACGCCGGCGAACACGGCTTCGCGGCGCTGCAGGTTCTGGCGCCGGATCACGTCGGGGTTGAACACGGTCTCGATGGTGGCCACGCTGTCCAGCGTGATCGGCGTGCCGTCCTTGGCGAAGGCCACGGGCAGTGCGCGCAGCTGCTCCACACGTTCGCGCTGGCTTTCGTTCAGGCGCAGCACCACGTCGATCTGGTCGCCGTCGGGCGTGGTCCACCAGGTGGCGGTCTCGCCGTTGACGTAGGCGCGCAGGCTGCTGGCCAGCTGCGGCGCCGTGAGGCCGAGTTCACGCACCGCGCCCGGCTTCAGGCGCACGGCGTAGGTGGGCAGGCCAGGCTTCACCGACGACTCCACGTCCACCACGCCCGGGATCTTCTTCACCTTCTCGGCAAACTCGCTGGCCACCTTGGCCAGGCCTTCGGGGTCGCTGCCCAGGATGGCCACGTAGATGGGCCGGTTGAAGCCCACGCTGGCGTCGGTGCCGGGAATCTTGGCGATCAGCTTGCGGATCTCTTCTTCCACTTCCTTCTGGCTGCGGCTGCGCTCCTTCTTGGGCTTGAGCGCGATGTTGAGCCAGGCCTGGTTGCGCTGCCCGGCGCCGCCCACCCAGGTGGACAGGTTCTCCACCTCGGGCAGGGTGCGCACGATCTCCTCGATCTGGCGCACCTTGGCGTCGGTGCGCTCCAGGCTGCTGCCCACCGGCATGCGCAGCGCCAGGCGGGTGTAGCCGTTGTCGGTCTGCGGCACGAACTCGCTGCCGACGAAGGGGGCCAGGCCGAGTGCCGCCACGAAGCTGAACACGCCGGTCCAGGCCACGATGCCGCGCGGCGTGATGGTGGCCACGCGCCAGCGCCGCGGCTGCGTCTTGTCGCGCCGGGCGCGGGCGTCGAAGGGGCGGCCGTAGACCGGCAGCCACACGCGCCAGCGGCGTTCGCTGAAGATCCATCGGATCGCGCGCTCGTACACGTTGTGCAGCACGTCCATGCCGCGGTCCGTGGCGCGGATCAGATGGCCGATGACGGGCAGCTTCTTCATGCGCGTGCCCGGCGGGTCGGGCCAGATCGCGCTGAGCATGGGGTCGAGCGTGAAGCTGACGAAGAGGCTCACCAGCACCGCCACCACCACGGTGATGCCGAAGGGGTAGAAGAACTTGC
>CAYREA010000077.1:0-20310 GCA_964423075.1 uncultured Rubrivivax sp.
GGACAACAACGCGCAGGGCATCCTGGGCTACGTGGTGCGCTGGGTCGACCAGGGCGTGGGCTGCAGCAAGGTGCCCGACATCCACAACGTCGGCCTGATGGAAGACCGCGCCACGCTGCGCATCAGCAGCCAGCACATCGCCAACTGGATGCAGCACGGCATCGTCACCGCCGACGAGGTGCACGCCACCTTCCGCCGCATGGCCGCGGTGGTGGACCAGCAGAACGTCGGCGACGCGCTCTACCAGCCGATGGCGGGGAACTGGGACACGAGCCACGCCTACCGCGCCGCGCTCGACCTCGTCTTCAAGGGCAAGGAGCAGCCCAGCGGCTACACCGAGCCGCTGCTGCACGCCTACCGGCAGGTGGTGAAGAACGCCGCGCGCACGCCGCTGCCCACCGCCAGCTGACGCACCCTGCGCGCCATGGCGACTTCAGCGCGCTGGAGCCCCAGCACCACGGTG
Organism: uncultured Rubrivivax sp.; assembly: GCA_964423075.1. Lineage (GTDB taxonomy): Bacteria > Pseudomonadota > Gammaproteobacteria > Burkholderiales > Burkholderiaceae_C > Rubrivivax. The sequence goes on from CAYREA010000077.1 coordinate 464, forward strand.
GCCGCCGTCATCGAAGACGGCGGCCGCTACCTGCTGGTGGAAGAGCACACGCCCGAAGGGCTGAAGCTCAACAACCCGGCCGGCCACCTGGAGCCGGGTGAATCGCCCGAGCAGGGCGTGGTGCGCGAGGCGCTGGAAGAGACCGCACGCGCCTTCACGCCGCAGGCGCTGCTGGGTGTGTACCTGTCGCGCTTCGTGCGGCCGGCCACGGGTGAAGACGTGACCTACCTGCGCTTCGCCTACTGCGGCACGGTGGGCGACGAGCTGCCCGGCCGCAAGCTCGACCACGGCATCGTGCGCACGCTGTGGCTGACGCCCGATGAGATCCGCGCCAGCGTGGCGCGGCACCGCAGCCCGCTGCTGCTGCGCTGCATCGAAGACCACCTGGCGGGCCGGCGCCATCCGCTGGACGCGGTGTTCGCCGACAGCAGCCTGCACACGCCCGACATCAAGCGCTGAGCGTCGACAGCCAGTGCTGCAGCAGCGCCGTCACGCGCGCCGGCTGCTCCAGCGTGAGCATGTGCCCGGCACCCGGCACGATCTCCAGCTTCGCGTGCGGCAGCAGCGCCGCCATCTCGCGCGCCTGCTCGGGTGGTGTCAACCCGTCGGCTTCACCGCAGGCCACCAGCACCGGGCAGGTGATGGCGTGAAGCGCAGGCCGCAGGTCGGCACGCGCCATCACGGCGCGGTTCTGGCTGACCAGGCGCGGCACGCCGGCACGGCGCACCATCGCCATGTAGGCCTCCACCAGCGGCTTCTGCGCCGCATGCAGCGGGTGGAAGGCGAACATCACGTTGGCGCGCAGCACCTCGTCCAGGCGCCCGGCCTCGAAGGCCGCGATGGCCTGGGTGCGCAGGGCGATGAGCTGCGGCGTGTCGGGCCGCGCGCTGCTGCCCAGCAGCGCCAGCGCGCGCACGCGGCGCGGCGCCTGGCGCGCCATCTCCAGCGCCACCATGCCGCCCATCGAGCAGCCCACCGGCAGCAGATCGCCGGGGTGCGCCGCCAGCAGCAGGGCTGCCATTTCGGCGAGCGTCTGCGCGTCGGCATGCGCCGTGGCCACCGCCGCGCCGGGCAGCGCCGCGCGCTGTGCCGCGAACAGTTCAGCATCGCACGCAAGGCCGGGAATCAGCAGGATGGAAGGCATGGCCGCAGTGTGCCCGAGGCCCCGCGCGGCGTATGCTTTGCGGATGAATGCCTCCGCCTCCTCCATCGCCCCTTTCCACCTCGCCTTCCCCGTCGCCGACCTGGCCAGCACACGCCGCTTCTACGGCGAACTGCTGGGCTGCCCCGAAGGCCGCAGCAGCAGCGAGTGGATCGATTTCGACCTCTTCGGCCACCAGCTGGTGGCCCACCTGGCGCCGCCCAAGGCGGCCGACCACCACAACGAGGTCGACGGCCACGACGTGCCGGTACCGCACTTCGGCGTGGTGCTCGACTGGGACCACTTCCACAACTTCGCCGAGCGCCTGCGCAGCCAGGGCGTGAAGTTCGTGATCGAGCCCTACGTGCGTTTTGCCGGCCAGGTGGGCGAACAGGCCACCATGTTCTTCCGCGACCCCTCGGGCAACGCGCTGGAGTTCAAGGCCTTCAAGGACCGCGGCCAGCTGTTTGCGAAGTGACCGAGCTGCTCTTCATCCGCCATGGCCTGACCGACTGGAACCTCGAACTGCGCTTCCAGGGCCAGACCGACATCCCGCTCAACGCCACCGGCCATGCCCAGGCCGCGCGCCTGGCGGCCCGCCTGGCCGCCGAGCCGCACGACGCGCTGTTCTGCAGCGACCTGCTGCGCGCGCGCGAAACCGCCGCCCCGCTGGCTGCCGCGTGGCAACGGAACGCGGTGCCCCTGGCCGGCCTGCGCGAGCAGCACTTCGGCGTGCTCGAAGGCCTCACCGCCGAGGCCATCGGCGTGCAGCATCCGGCGCTCTGGCAGCGTTGGCTGGAAGCCGATGCCGACTTCGAGCCGCCCGGCGGCGAGAGCCAGCGCCGCTTCCACGGCCGTGTGCTGGACGCCGTGCGCGAGCTCGCGGCTTCGGGCGCCGGGCAGCGCCTGGTGGTGGTCACGCACGGCGGCGTGCTCGACATGCTCTGGCGCACCGCGCACGGCCTGCCGCTGGCCGGGCACCGCGAGTGCGACATCCCGAACACCGGCCTCAACCGGCTGCGCTGGGCAGGTGGCACGCTGCAGGTGCTCGACTGGGCCGACGCGGCCCACCTGGTGGACTGAGCCGGCCTACTGCCAGCTCAGCGCCGAGAGGTCGTTGACGAAGATGGGCATGTCCTTCCACAGGCCCTTGAGCCTGGCGTTGGCCACCGTGATCCAGGTCGGCTGGTACAGGTAGACCGACACCGCGTCGTTGGCCACCAGCTTCTGCGCATCGGCCATCAGCTTGTTGCGTTCGTCCTGGCGCGGGGTGGCCTGGATCTTCGCCCACAGCGCGTTGAACTCGGCCGACTCGTAGCCCCAGTAGTAGCCCGGGCGGGCGAAGTTGCCGAAGTCCAGCGGCTCGACGTGGCTGATGATCGTCAGGTCATAGGCCTTCTGGCCGTACACGCCCGACAACCACTGCGCCCACTCGACGTTCTCGATCTTCGCCGTGATGCCCACCTTGGCCAGCATCGCCGCCACCACCTCGCCGCCCTGGCGCGCGTAGGGCGTGGGCGGCAGCTTCATCACCAGCTCCAGCGGCAGGCCCACGCCGGCCTGGTGCAGCAGCGCGCGCGCCTTCGCGGGGTCGTAGGCGTTGATGGCGGTGGTGTCGATGTAACCCGGCGAACCCGGCACGTAGTAGCTGCCGATGGGCACGCCAAAGCCGTCGGCCGCGCCTTCGATGACCTGCTTGCGGTCGATGGCCGCACTGATGGCGCGCCGCACGCGCACGTCGTCCAGCGGCTTGCGCTTGTTGTTCAGCGCCACGATGGTCTTGGCACGCGAGCCGCCCACCAGCACCTGGAACTTCTTGTTGTTCTGGAACTGCGGCAGGCTGCGCGCCGCCGCCACGCGCGCGAAGGCGTCGACGTCGCCCGACAGCAGTGCCGCCACCTGAGCTGCCGGGTCGCTGATGAAGCGGATGGTGACCCGGCGCAGCTTGATGTCCTTCACGCTGCGAAAGCCGTCCCAGCGCACCAGCGTCACCGCCGAGCCCTTGGCCCAGTTCTCGAGCCGGTAGGGGCCGCTGCCCACCGGCTGCGTGGTGTTGGTGGCCACGCTCTTGGGCTCGACGATCACGGCCGTGGCCTGGCCCAGCTGGAACAGCAGGTCGGGGTTGCCGTTCTTCAGCACCAGCACCACGGTGCCGGCGTCGGGCGTGTCGATGCGCTCGATGTTGGCGAAGGTGGCCTTGTCCTTGTTCGTGCTGTCGGCGGCCGCGGCGCGCTCGAAGCTGAACTTCACCGCCGCGGCGTTCAGCGGCTCGCCGTTCTGGAAGCGCACGCCGGGACGCAGCTTGAAGGTCCAGGTGCGCAGGTCGGAGGTGGACGTCCAGCTGTCGGCCAGCAGCGCCGTGGCGCGGCCGTCGGGGCCGATCTTGGTGAGCGTCTCGAAGATGTTGTAGAGCGTGATCTCGGCGATGGCCGAGGCGGCGCCGGCCGTCGGGTCCAGGCCCGGCGGCTCCAGCGTCATGGCCAGCACGGCCGTGTCCTTCTTGGTCTGGGCCTGTGCCGTTGCGGCACACAGCAGCGCGGCGGCCAGCGCCAGCGCAAACGGGAATCGAAACATGCGGGTCCTTGAGCTCAAAGGGTGCGGATCTGCACCTTGCGGAAACGGATCGTGCCGCCGGCCGACTGCAACGCCACCGGGCCGCTCTTCCACTTGGCGTCCATCACGTCCACCGTCTTCTCGCCGTTGAGCACCACCACCAGGCGTTCGCCCTTGGCCGTGATCTCGAAGGTGTTCCAGCGGTCCACGGCCATCGGCCCGGGCTGGCGCACCTTGGCCACGTCGACGATGGCGCCGGTGCCGTAGCTGGGGTCGGGCCGCTTGTCGAAGATGTTCACTTCGTACGAGTTGTTGGCGCCGACCTTGGTGCGGTCCTGGCAGCGGATGAAGATGCCGCTGTTGCAGCTGGCGTCGGCCCAGAACTCGGCGCGGATCTCGAAGTCGGTGTAGCTGTCCTTCGTGACCAGGTAGCCCATCTTGCCTTCCTTGCCCTGCAGCGTGCCTTCGGCCACGCTCCAGTTGCCTTCGCCGGCGGACGTCCAGCCCTCGGCGGCACCGGGCACCTTCGTGCCGTCGACCAGCGTGGTCCAGCCGGCGCCGCTGCCCAGGCTGGAACAGCCGGCAAGCCAGGCCACGGCGCCGCCGGTGGCGGCCAGGAAGCTTCTGCGATGGGTCATGGTCCAGTCTCCTCAGGCCAGGTTCTTCTTGAAGAAATCGATCGTGCGCTGCCAGGCCAGCTTGGCCGCGGCGGCGTCGAAGCGCGGCGTGGTGTCGTTGTTGAAGCCGTGCTGCGTGCCGGGGTAGATGTGGGCTTCGTACTTCTTGCCGGCTGCCTTCAGCGCGGCTTCGTACGCCGGCCAGCCGGCGTTGATGCGCTCGTCGGTGGCGGCGTAGTGGATCAGCAGCGCTGCCTTGATCTTGGGGACGTCGGCCTCGGGCGGCTGGCCGCCGTAGAAGGGCACGGCCGCAGCCAGTTGCGGCACCTGCGTGGCCAGGTAGTTGGCCATGCCGCCGCCGTAGCAGAAGCCCACCACGCCCAGCTTGCCGTTGCCTTCGGGCAGCTTCAGCAGCGCCTGCGCGGCGGCCACGAAGTCGGCGCGGGCCTTGGTCTGGTCGAGCTTGCCGAAGGCTTCGCGCGCCTTGTCCTCGTCGCCGGGGTAGCCGCCGGACATGGCCAGTGCGTCGGGCGCGAAGGCCAGGAAGCCGTCGACGGCCAGGCGGCGCGTGATGTCCTCGATGTGCGGGTTGAGGCCGCGGTTCTCGTGCACCACCAGCACCATGGGCAGGCGCGCCGTCACCTTGGAAGGCACCGCCAGCAGGCCCACGACGTGGCCGTTGCCCTGCGGCGAATCGAAGGCCTGGCGCTGGGTGGCGATGCGTGGGTCGGTGGGTGCCACCATCTGCGCGGCTGCGAACTGCGGGCTCAGGGCGGCCAGCAAGGCGGCCGCCGCGGCCGGGCTGCCGGCGACGCGGGCGGCCTGGTCCAGGAAGCCACGGCGGCTGAGGTCGCCGTGCACATAACGGTCGAAGAGTTGCAGGACTTCAGGCTGGAAGTCGTTCGCGGTGAGGCGTTGCATGGGGATCTCCTACACGACAAGGCGGCGCATATTACGCGCGGCCGATGTCACCCGTGCGGAGTCGGGCCGCGGAAGCCGGGCGGGATGTGCGCCACGGTGGCCTCGTCCGCCTCGAAGACCCAGTGCGCCAGCAGCGCGGCCCAGGCCTGGCGCTGCGCCGGCGGGAAGGCACCGAAGGCCGACCTGGCCTGCAGCAGTGCACCCAGGCCGCTGCCCACGCCGGGCAAGGTCCACCAGTAGTTGACGAGCAGGTTGAGCGGCTTGCGCGAGGCCACGTGGTGCCACCACAGCGGGGGGATGTAGATCGCGTCGCCCGGCAACAGCACGGCCTGCAGGGCCGCAGCCTCGGCCTGGGCGTAGCGCGGGAAACGTTCGAGGTCGGGCGCTTCCACGTCCACCAGGCTGATGGGCGTGCCGGTGGGTGCGTGCCCGATGGGGCCGACGTAGAGGTTGCTGATCTGTTGCGGTGGAAACAGCGTGAAGCAGCGCTCACCGGCGGCCACGCAGGCGATGTTGGCCGACTCGTCGAAGTGCGTGGGCGTCTGGATGGCATTGCCGATCCACAGCCGCGGCGCCACGGTGGCGTCGAGCAGCGGCAGCGGATGTTCTGCTGTGAAGCCGGGCGTGGTGGTGTCGGCCAGCGCACTCTGCGCCGCCAGCGCGGGCGGGTTCGGAAAGGCCGCGTAGCGCAGCAGTTGCTCCATCACCGCCGTCAGCGGCAGGCGGTTGCGCAGGTAGTTGAAGCCGTTCCAGTCGTCGGCGAAGAAGAGGCGCCGGCCGCGGCCGGGCGGGATCATCAGCGCGTCGACCTCGGCGCCGCTGTCCAGCGCGGCAAGGTGCTTGCACAGCGCCAGGTCGCCCTCGGCAGCGCGCTGCACCACGGGCCAATCGGCCACCAGCCCGCGCAGCACGGCGGGGCGGTAGGCGGGAACGATCTCCGCCTCGAAGCGGGCGCGGTCGACGCCGTGGAACTCGGCGATCGGCGCCGTCATTGCGCCGCGGCACCCAGCAGCGTGCCGAAGCGGCCGGGCGGCAGGTCGGCCAGGCCGTGGCAGCTGGGCGACACGCGCGGGCTGCCGGCCTCGCAGGCCCGGTCGCGGCCCAGCGACCACCAGTGCACCGCGGCCAGCTTCAGCTCGCGTGCCCCGCGCGCCAGCAGCTCGGCATCGGCCGGCGTGAAGACGTTGCCGGCCACGTCGTTTTCGCCCAGCATCGGCGTCAGTGCGATTCGCTCGTAAGGCAGACCGTATTTCCGGTGCACGTTGTGCGCCGCCTGCAGCGCCGAGCGGCCCATGTCGCAGGCTGCGCCGTCTGCGCGCAGCACGCACCAGCGAAGGTCGGCGGGGCCGTAGTTCATCACCATCAGGTTGACGACGTAGCGCTCGACGCCGTGTTCACGCAGGCTGGCCAGCACACGCTCGCCCAGGGCGTTCAGGCTGCGCTGGCTGCCGTCGGGGCTGGCGTGGGTGGCCAGCGTGAAACTCAGCCGCAGCGCCGGCCGGCTGCGCTGCAGCTCGGCCGCGCGGCGTGCCAGCGCGTCGATCTGCGCAGGTGTCTGCTGGCGTTCGATGTCGAAGTCCAGGCCCAGCAGGCGCGGGCTGTCGTAGCGCGCCAGGAAGCGCTGCATGCCCTCGGCGCTGGCGCAGGTGAAGGCGCCGGCCTCGCCGCCGGTGGAGATGACGTAATCGATGCCGGCGTCGACGAAGGCCTTGACGTTGGCGGCGGCGAACCGGTCCGTGTCGAACTCGCCCCAGCGCTCCTGCCCGCAATCGCCGGTGGCGAAGGCCCAAACCAGCGCGCGGCCCACGCCGGCCAGCGGCACGCGCAGCGTGGCAGGGTCGAGCGCCTGCGAGACGTCCTTGTACGGTGCCGAAAGCAGCGGCCCCGGCGTGCTGCAGCCGGCGGCCGCGGCCGCCAGGCACACGGCCGCCAGCCGCTGCATCACAGCTTGGCGCGCAGCGTCAGGTAGTACTGGCGGCCGTTCTGGTAGATGCTGCGTGGCTGGTCCTCGTTGAGCGCGTAGTACTTGAGCTTGGGATTGTTCAGGTTGTGCGCGTCGAAGGAAAGGCTCAGGTTCTCGCTGATCTTCACGCCGAGTGATGCCGCCAGCGAGGCCGTGTCGGCCTGGTTGAAGGCGGTGGAGCGGTCCAGCCCGCTGTAGAAGTGCGAGCGGAAGTTGTAGGCCAGGCGGGCGTTGAAGCGATCGTCCTCGTAGTAGCCGACGACGTTGTAGGTGTGGCGCGAGGCACCCACGATGGCGCCGCCGCCCTTTTCCTTGGCGTCGGTGTAGGTGTAGTTCACCGAGCCGCCGAAATTGCCGAACAGTGGCTGCTCCGCGGCCAGCTCGATGCCCTGTGCGGTGCCCTTGGCGTTCACCGGCACGGTCAGCAGGTAGTTGGCGGGCGCGATGGTCGAAGGCGTGGGCGGCGTGGCGGTGAACTCGGTGAGGTACTGGCGCGTGGCGGTGCCCAGGCTCACGTAGTTGTTCAGGTTCATCCTGAACAGGCCGGCCGACAGCAGCGAGCGCGGCGCGTGGTACCACTCCAGCGCGACGTCGAAGTTGGTGGAGCGGATCGGCTTGAGGTCGGGGTTGGAGGCCGAGCCGCCGCCCACGCCGGCCGGCGTGGTGGGCGCCGACAGGCTCACCGCACCGGCCAGCGCCGAGTAGTCCGGCCGCGCCATCGTCTTGGCCACCGCCGCGCGGGCCACCAGGTCCTTGCTCAGTTCGTAGCGCAGGCTGAAGCTGGGCAGCACGTCTGTGTAGGTGTGCTGCGTGTTCTCGGGCAGGAAGGCGCCGAAGGCCGAGCCCAGGATGGCACCCGGCGCGCCCGCCGGCGCGGCCACGAAGCGCAGCACCTCCTCCTTGGTCTGCACCAGGCGCAGGCCCACGTTGCCGCGCCAGCCCTGGCCTTCGAGGTTGCCCTGCAGGTAGGCCGCGTTGGCCTGCTCCTTCAGGCCGAAGTCGGCCAGCGGGTAGGCGCGCGTCACGGGGTCGCGGTTGGACAGGCCGGGTGCCACCGCGTCCAGTTGCTCGGCCGTGTAGTACCAGACGTCACGCGGGAAGTTGCCGCCCAGCCCGGAGCCGAAGTTGCCGGGGTAGTTGCTGTAGGTGCTGGGCCACTTGTCCAGGTTGAAGGCGTCGTTGGGGAAGCTCGGCCCCTGGGCGATGGTGCCGCGCGAATCGCGCTTGTGTTCGGCGGCGCGCAGGCCGAACTTCAGCGACGACAGCATGCCCATGTCGAGCGCGTACTCGGCGTCGATCTGGGCCCAGGTGTCCTTGTCCTTGATCTTCACGTTCTGGAAACCGAAGATCCAGTCGAGTCCGCGCACCGTCGGGCCGCCGGGCACGTTGGCCGGGCTGTTGAGCGAGAAGTCGGCGGCGCTGTCGATGCCGTTGAGCTGCCAGCTGGCGCCGGTGCCCTTGCCGACGTCCCACTCGGCCACGTTCTGCGTCGGCGTCTTGCCCACGCCGGTGGAACTGCCGAGCTTGGTGGTGAGGCTCAGCGCGTCGCTGGCGCGCCAGTTGCCTTCCAGTGCAACGAACTGGGTGTCGGCGCCTTCGTCGGGGCGGCGGATCTGGTCGTAGACGCCGTAGTTCCTGCCGGGCTGCCCGGTGAAGCTGGCCGCCACCAGCGTGCCGTTGCGCACCGTGTAGCCGGGGTCGGGTGCCTGGCCCGCACCCTCGTTCAGGATGAAGGGGTTGTGCAGCAGGTAGTTGCGGTTGTAGTTCGCCGCCTTGAGCTTGCTGCTGAAGGCCGACAGAGCCAGCGACAGGTCCTTCACCGGCTTGACCTGCACTTCCACCAGCCCGCCATTGCGTTCACGCACCTGTTCGAACAGCGCCGCGCCGATGCTGCGCGGGTAGTAGACATTGGCGAGATCGGGGTTCGACAGCGCGACGGCGCTGCCGGGCTTGATCTGGTTGTAGCCCAGGATCTCCAGGCCGTCGCGCCGCAGGTGGCGCTTCTCGCTGAACACCTGCACCAGCACGCCCATCGTGCTGGCGTCGTTCTTGTAGTTGAACAGTGCGTTGAACTGCGGGTCGGTCTTGTTGGGCAGGGTGGCGTGCACGGCGCCGAACGAGGCCTCCAGCGTCAGTTGCTTGCGGAACGCCAGCGGCTTGCGCGTGATGATGTCCACCGTGCCGGCCACGCCGCCTTCCACCAGGCTGGCTTCGCTGCTCTTGCGCACGACCACGCGCTCGACCAGCTCAGAAGGCAGCAGCGTGTAGCTGACGCTGCGGCCGGCGTTGTCGCTCTGGTTCAGGATGAACCAGTCGCCCGAGGCCACCGGGTGGCCGTTGATCTGCGTCATCGTCAGGCTCGGGTTCGTACCCCGCATGCTGACGCGGTCGTTTTCGTCGAAGCCGCCCTCGGTGGCACCGGCCGAGCTGATGGTGACGCCGGGCACGCGCTGCAGCGAGTCGGCCACGTTCTTGTCAGGCATCTTGCCGATGTCCTCGGCCGTGATGACTTCCACCAGCCCGTCGGAGGCACGCTTCTGCGCCAGCGACTTCTGAACCGAAGCCCGGATGCCGGTGATCTCGATGGTCGACACGGCGGGCGCCGACGCGGCCTGCGCGGGTGCGGCCGGCGCGTTCTGCGCCTGGGCTGCGACGAAGCTGCCGCTCAACACCAGTGCGACGGCCGATGCAACGGGAGTGGGTCTGGCTTTCATGGAGGACCTCGTTGGGTGGGGTGTCACGCACCGGCCGAAGTGGCCTTGCGTCAATGAGTGCCACTGTACTACCAGTTGCGACTGGTCTGCTACCAGTTTCAAGCTGGTGACAACACGCATCCCCCTGGTACTTTCCCCTAAGCGAGGGGGAAATGGGTAGCGGTGGCTCGGGGCGAACGACCGTATTCGGCAACGTGGTATGCAGCTTGGTATGAAATTGGTACTATTCGCAGTTGCATGACCGACATCGCCCAACTCCTGTCCACGCTGGACCCCGATAGCGCCCAGCCGCTGTACCAGCAACTGCAGCGCGCGCTGCGCGACGCCATCCAGAGCGGCAAGCTCAGCCCCGACGACGCGCTGCCTTCCGAGCGCCAGCTGGCGGCCGAGCTCGGCATCTCGCGCATCACCGTGCGCAAGGCCATCGATGGCCTGGCCGACGAAGGCCTGCTGGTGCGGCGCCAGGGCTCGGGCAATTTCGTCGGCGCGCGCATCGAGAAGAACTTCGCCAAGCTCACCTCGTTCTCCGAGGACATGCGCGCGCGTGGTCGCGTTCCGAGCAGCCAGTGGCTGAAGAAGAGCGACGGCCAGGTCACGCCCGAGGAAGCCATGCGCCTGGCGCTGAGCCCCGGCGCCAAGGTCTACCGCCTGCACCGCCTGCGTTTTGCCGACGACGAGCCGATGGCGCTGGAGTACTGCACCGTGTCGGGCAACGCCCTGCCTTCGCTGGAGGACGTGGACCTGTCGCTCTACGACGCGCTGGAACGCGCCGGCAACCGCCCGGTGCGCGCGCTGCAGCGCCTGCGCGCCCTGCTGCTCGACGAAGAGAAGGCGCGCCTGCTGGAAGCCAAGCCCGGTGATGCGGGCCTGCTGGTGGAACGCGTGGGCTACCTGCGCGACGGGCGCGCCATCGAGCTGTCGCACTCGTACTACCGCGGCGACACCTACGACTTCGTGGCCGAGCTCAGCGCCGGATAGTCAGAAGCGGCATTCGCTGGCCAGCGGTGGGTTGGCGGCGGGCACGGTGTCGATGGCCGTGCGGCCGGTGGCACGCAGCTGGTTCACCGTGGTTTCGACGGCCGCCGGGCTCAGCACCACGTCGGCCGCGTGCAGCACCCAGTCCACGTCCTGCACCCAGGTCCGCGCCACCGTGCTCTTCGGCAGCAAGCCCGTGGGCGAGAACCACAGGTTGAAGCTGATCGCCATCGGCACCACCGGGTGGTTGCGGCCGCCGTGCAGCGCCACCTCGCGGCCGTCGACGAACCAGCGCGAGCGGCCCTCGTGCAGCTGCATCACCAGCGTGCGCCAGCCGGCAAAGCCGCCGAAGGTTTCGCGCACCGCGTTGTGCGCCTGCCAGGGCTCCACGCGCACGGTCTGCCAGGCGATGCTGTACAGGCGCGTGGTTTCACTGCCCCAGCCGCCGTTGGGCAGGTACTCCCAGTCGACTTCGCTGAAGGTCGGGTCGAAGTCGAAGCGCAGCGGCGAGACGGCGTAGAAGGTCTGGATGACCGGGTCGCCGTCCGCGCCCGACTCCGGCACATCGACGAAGCGGATGCGCGCGGCGTAGGTGCCATCGAGCAGCTTGCGCTGGTGGCAGGCCTGGGCCTGCACGGTGCCCTCGGGCGTGCCGTCGGTGCGGGCCGCCAGGCGCAGCATGCGGTTGCCTTTGCGCTCGGCGTCGTCCACCAGGCTCAGCGCCGCAGGCGACCAGGTGGCGCCGGGCACGCCGGGGTGGCCGGGCTCGCTGCGCAGCAACCAGCCGAAGGCGCGCAGCGCGGCGGTGTCGTGGTGCTGGAAGTCGTCGAAGAACAGGCGCTCGGGCTGGGCCTGCGCCGAGGCGCAGACCAGCAGCAAGACGAGGCCGCGCAGGCGCATCAGCTGGCCGCGGGTTCTTCGCGCAGCGGCAAGGCGCGCAGGATGGCAAACACCGGCACCGCGCAAAGCAGCACCCACAGGAAGAAGTGCTGGTAGCCCAGGGCCTGCTGGATGTCGCCGCTGACCGTCTTGAACAGCACGTAGCCCAGCGCCATGAAGCCGGTGGCCAGCGCGTAGTGCGCCGTCTGGTAGCGGCTGCCGGCGACGAACTGCATCATGAAGAGGATCACCGCGGTGAAGCCGAAACCGTAGCCGAAGGTCTCCAGGCTCACGGCGGCGGCAATCACGCCCAGGCTTTCCGGCTGGAACAGCGCCAGCGAATAGAACGCGGCATTGGGCAGGTTCATCGCCACCACCAGCGCCAACAAGGCGCGCTTCAGGCCCAGCCAGGCCGTGAAGTAGCCCGAGGCCACGCTGCCGGCCAGGAAGGCCAGCGTGCCGGCGGTGCCGTAGCTCAGGCCGACGTCGGTGGTGGAAAGGCCCAGGCCACCGGCGGCGCGCGCTTCCTTCAGGAACAGCGGGCCGATGGTCTGCACCTGCGCCTCGCCGGCGCGGAACAGCACGATGAAGACGATGGCCCACCACACGCCGGGCAGCTGGAAGAAGCTGCGCAGCACGTCGGCCAGCGTGCCACCGAGGCCCGTGCCCGCGGGCGCGGCCGGCGCGCGCGTATCGGGCAGTGCCCACACGTGGTACGCGGCCAGCACGCCCATCAGCACGGCAGCGATGATGAACACCGCCGACCAGGCGGCCGCCGCACCCAGGCTCTGTTCCAGCGTGCCGGCCAGGATCACGAGCCCGCCCATCGCGAACAGCTTGGCGCCGTTGAAGCAGGCGCCCAGCCAGCCGGCGTAGATGGCGCGCGAACGGGCGTTGAGCGATGCGATGTAGAGGCCGTCGCAGGCGATGTCGTGCGAGGCCGAGGCAATGGACACCACCGCCAGCACCACGATGCAGGCGGCGAAGAAGGCCGGCAACTGCAGCACCAGGGCCACCGCGGCCAGGGCCAGTGCGCCGCCGAACTGGAAGCCGATGACGAGCCACTTCTTGCTGGGCGCGGCTTCGAGCAGCGGGCTCCACAGCGGCTTGAAGACCCAGGCCAGGCCGAGCAGGCCGGTCCAGCGCGCGATGTCCTCGTTGGCCACACCCAGGCTCTTCAGCATGAGCCCGGCCACCACGTTGACCATGAAGAAGGGCAGGCCCTGCAGGAAGTACAGGCTCAGCACCCAGGTGGCGGGTGAACGGTTGTGCGGCATCGGCGTGTTTCTTGTTCTCGGGTTCAGGCCAGGGCGACGGGGGCGACGCCGGGCGCGCCGGCGCGGCCTTCGAGCCAGGCCTTGAGCGCGGCCAGCGCACCCTCGCCATAACCCCAGGTGATGACGGCCGGCGCCGGCACGTCCAGCACCTGGAAGGGGTTCCACAGCGCCAGGTGCAGGGCCGGCCTGAGCTGGCTGGGGCGGGCGTAACGCGGGCGCTGGTTGCCCACCAGCACGGTGTCGCGGCCGGGTGCGTGCAAGGCCTCGGGCGCGATGGCGGCCAGGTTGGCCACTTCGATGAACTGCACGTCGGTGTAGCCGTCGAAGAGCGCGCGCACGGCCGCGGCGGGCAGGCCGGCCTCGCTGACACCGTCGCTGTCCACACGGCCTTGCGTGACCACGCGCAAGGGCTGGTCACGCCTTGGCGGCAGGGGTGAGCCGACGGCGGTGAGCGCGCGCGCCCAGCCCTGGCGCATCAACGCTTCGTCCTGCCGGCGCAGCGCGTCGGTCAGCTCAACTTGCCGGGCAGGGTAGGCAGCCGCCAGCGCGTCCAGCCGCGCAGCGGCGCGATGCAGCGTGTCCTCATCGAGCGCCCCGCTGTCGGCCGCGGCCTGCACGGCCTGCAGCGCAGCCAATTGCTCGGCGCGCGAGCCCTGCGCCAGCGGCATGTCGGCACCGGCCTGCAGCGCCAGCACGGCGGCGCGGGCGTGGCCGTAACGCTCGTGCACGGCCTTCATCATCAGCGCGTCGGTGATCACCACGCCGCGGTAGCCCATCTGCTCGCGCAGCAGGCCGGTCAGGAAACGATGGCTCAGCGTGGCCGGGTACTCGGGGTCGATTTGCGGGTAGACGATGTGCGCCGTCATCAGCGAAGGCGCTTGTTCGGCCAGTGCCTGGAAGGGCACCAGTTCCAGCGCCTGCAGCGCGGCCAGCGTTTTGTTCACCACCGGCAGCGCGTGGTGCGAATCCATGTGCGTGTCGCCATGACCGGGGAAGTGCTTGACGCAGCAGGCCACGCCTTCGGCTGCGGCACCGCGCATCCAGGCACCGGCCAGGCGCGCCACCTGGTGCGGGTCGCTGCCGAAGCTACGCTCGGCGATCACCGGGTTGGCGGGGTTGTTGTTCACATCGAGAACCGGCGCGAAGTTCCAGTTGATGCCCAGGTGGCGCAGGCCGCGCGCGATGGCGGCACCCACCTGTACACACAGCAACTCATCGCCCACCGCGCCCAGCGCCATCGCGCCCGGCGCCTGCGGCAGCGAGAGCGCACGCACCACGGCGCCGCCTTCCTGGTCCATGCCGATCAAGGCGTGTTCGCCCATCACGTCGCGCAGGTCGGCGGTGAGCCGGCGGATCTGCGCCTCGGTGCCGAGGTTCTTGCGGAACAGGCAGACGGCGCGGATGGCGTGTTCGCGCAGGAAGGCGGCGGTGGCGTCGTCGAGGCTCTGGCCTGGGATGTCCACCATCAGCAGGCGCCCGACGGGGAAGGTGCTCGTCATGAGGTGCGGGTGACCTTGTTCAGATGGCGCGGCTGGTCGGGATTGAGCCCGCGCGCACGCGCCAGGGCTTCGACCATGGCGTAGAAACTCTGCGCGGCGCTGATGGGGTCCAGGTCGACATGGGCGGTGGGCGCCAGCGGCAGGGTCGCGCCCGGTGTGCCCGGCGGCGCAGCCAGCAGCACGCGGGCGCCGCGTTCGCGCATCTGCTGGGCCAGCACCAGCAGGCCGGCGTGGGCCGGGCCGTGCGGGGCGAACACCAGCATCGGGAAACCTTCTTCCACCAGCGCCATGGGCCCGTGCTGCACCTCGGCGCCGGAGTAGGCCTCGGCCTGGATGCCGCAGACTTCCTTGAACTTCAGCGCCGCTTCCATCGCCACCGGCAGGCCGGTGCCGCGGCCGATGACGTAGAGGCGCTCGGCGCCGTGCAGCGCTTCGACGGCGGCGCTCCAGTCCATCGCCCAGGCTCGGTCCAGCGCCTCGGGCAAGGCTGAGAGCGCCGCGCTGAAGGCCGCGTCCTGCTGCCAGGCCGCAGCCAGGCTGGCACCCGCGGCCAGCTGGCACAGGTAGCTCTTGGTGGCGGCCACGCTGGTCTCGGGGCCGGCGTGCAGCGCGAAGGTCTGGCGCGAGGCCAGCGCCAGCGGCGACGCGGGTTCGTTGACGAAGGCCACGGTGCGCGCGCCCTGCTCGCCGAAGTAGCGCATCGGCGCCACCAGGTCGGGGCTCTGGCCCGATTGCGAAAAGGCCAGCGCGACGAGGCCGTCGCACACCAGGCTGCTCTGGTACAGCGTCACCAGTGACATCGGCAGCGAGGTGACGAGCCGGCCCAGCCGCGCCATCACCAGATAGGCCATGTAGTGCGCCGCGTGGTCGCTGCTGCCGCGTGCCACCGTCAGCAGCGACAGCGGTGGGCGGTGGCGCAGGTCGGCGCCCAGCTGCGCGAAGGCCTCGGCCTCGTTGGCGAGCAGGCGCGCCACCGCGGCGGGCGCCTCGCCGGCTTCAAGCCGCATGCGCGAGATCAATCGCTTCTCCTTCCACCCACACCTGCTTCAGTTCCAGCGTGCGCGCATCCAGCACCACGATGTCGGCCATGGCACCGACGGAAAGCGCGCCGCGGTCGACCACGCCCAGGTACTGCGCCGCGTGCGTGCTCACACGCGCCGAGGCCTCGGCCAGCGGCAGGCCGATGGCCACCAGGTTGCGCAGCGCCTGGTCCATGGTGAGCGTGCTGCCGGCCAGCGTGCCATCGGCCAGGCGCACGCCGCCCAGGCACTTGGTGACGGTCTGGCGGCCCAGGCGGTAGTCGCCGTCGGGCATGCCGGCGGCGGCGGTGGCGTCGGTGACGCAGAACAGGCCCGGTATCGCGCGCAGCGCGGCGCGGATGGCACCCGGGTGCACGTGCAGCAGGTCGGGAATCAGCTCCGCATGCCGCCCATGCGCCAGCGCCGCGCCGGCCACGCCCGGTGCGCGGTGGTGCAGCGTGCTCATCGCGTTGAAGAGATGCGTGAACCCGGTCGCGCCGGCGTCCAGCGCTTCCACCGCCTGTTCGTAGCTGGCGGCGGTGTGGCCCAGCTGAACCCGCAGGCCCAGGCCCACCAGCGCCGGGATCAGCGCCAGCATGCCGCTCACTTCAGGCGCCAGCGTCACCAGGCGGATCGGCGCGATGGCATGCAGCGCCGCGATCTCGGCCAGCGCCGGCGCGCGCGCGAAGGCGGGTTGCGCGCCGAGTTTGTCGGGGCTGATGTAGGGGCCTTCCAGGTGCACGCCCAGCAGCCGTGCCGTGCCGGGTGCGCGCTGCGCGATGGCCGGGGCCAGCGCGCGCAAGGCGGCTTCGATGTCGGCCAGCGGCGCCGTCATCGTGGTGGCCAGCAGCGCCGTGGTGCCGTGGCACGCGTGCAGGCGCGCGAGTGTCCTGGCGGCGGCGCCGGCGTCCATGGTGTCGGCACCGCCGCCGCCGTGCACGTGGGTGTCGATGAAGCCGGGCAGCAGCACCGGCGTGGCGCTATCGGCTCGCACGGCGTCTTCGGCCACCGGTGTGCCGTGCAGAGCGGCGATGCGGCCGCCGTCGACATGCAGCGTGCCGCGCACGAAGCCGGCGGGGGTGAGGATGTGGCCTTCGAGTTGCATGGTGTCAGACCTCGCGCCGCATCTCGCTGACGAAGCCGTAGTAGTCGCTGCGGCAGTACGACAGCGTCAGCTCCACCGGCGCGCCACTGTCCAGATAGCCCACGCGCGTGATGAACAGCAGCGCATGGCCCGGCGCCACGCCCAGCAGCTCGGCGCGGCGCGGGTCGGCGTTCATCGCGCGGATGTGCTGCAGCGCGCGCGCCGGCGCCTTGCCGATGGCGCCCAGGTGTTCGTACAGCGAGCTCTGCACCATCGCCGGCTCGGGCAGCACGGGCTCGGGCAGCACGCTGATCTCGTAGGCCATCACCGTGCCGTCGGCCAGGCGCAGGCGCTCCAGCCGCGCCACGCGCGCGCCGGGCGACAGCCCCAGGCTCAGCTGTTCGTCGGGCGCGGCCGAGGTGCAGCTGCGCGTGAGCCAGCGGCTGCTGGGCTCGAAGCCGCGCTGGCGCAGTTCTTCGGAGAAGCTGGTCAGGCGCGACAGCGGCTGCTCCAGCTGCGGCGCGATGTAGTTGCCCGAGCCGCGCTTGCGCAGCACCAGGCCCTGTTCGACGAGCCGGTCGATGGCCTTGCGCGCGGTGACGCGCGACAGCTGCAGGCCTTCGCTCAACAGGCGTTCGGAAGGCAGCGCCTCGTGCGGCTGGAAGCGGCCGCTGCGGATGGTCTGCGCCAGGCGCTGCGCCAGCTGCGCGTACAGCGGCGTGGTGGAACGCAGGTCGGGCTTGAAGCTGAAGGGCAGCTTGTTCATCGCGGCAGCAGGCGCAGGGCGCCGTCGCAGCTGTCGCCGGCGGGCTGGATCACGCGCGCGCGCAGCGCCTCGGGCCAGCGCGCGACCAGGCGCTCGCCCACGCTGCCGCGCATCACGATCGGCAGCGGCGGGCCGCCGGCATCAAGCGCGTGCACCAGGCGGGTGAGGTCGTGCGCGGCCTGCTGCAGCAGGGCCGCCGCCGCCTCGTCGCCCACTTCGGCGGCCGCGAAGACCAGCGGGGCCAGCGTGGCCCAGGCCGCCTGGCCCGCGCCGGCGCACCAGGCCAGCAGTGCGGGGGCGTCGGGGCCGACCTGGTCGAACACGGCGCGCGCCAGCGGCGAGGCCGCCGCGCGGCCGTCCAGCGCCCACTGCGCATGGCGCATCGCCTGCAGGCCCAGCCAGGCGCCGCTGCCTTCGTCGCCTACCGGGAAGCCCCAGCCACCGGCCTGGCGCGTGCGGCCCTGGGCATCTCGCGACGCGGCCACGCTGCCGGTGCCGGCCGCCACCACCAGCCCCGGCCCGCCGGCATGGGCACCGAGCAGCTGCGTCACGCCGTCGTTGACCAGCACGATGGGCGCATAACCCGGGTTGGCCTGCATGAATGCGGCGTGCTGCGCGGCCACGCCGGCGCCGGCCAGGCCCAGGCCGAGTGCGATCTCGGCCGGCGCGGGCAAGGGCAGGCCCGCGTCCGCTAAGGCCGCGGCCATGGCCTGCTGCACATGGCGCCAGGCCTGCTCGATGCCCTGGCTCAGGCTGGAGGGGCCGGCCTGGCCTTCGCCCAGTGTGCGGCCGGCGGCGTCCTGCAGCCGGGCACGGGTGCCGGTGCCACCACCATCCACGCCGACGCGGTAGCGCGGCTGCGGGGAGGAAGGAAGGGGCAGGGTGTTCACGGCGGCTGCACTGGTCTAATACCAATACAATACCATACAGACCGCGACGCCACCCAGTTCGCTCAGTAGAAGGCTTTAGGGGTTTACGCGTGTACGTAACCACTATGCGACCAGCTGATATCCAGCCGCACCATGAAAAACGCCCCGCGGTGCGGGGCGTTCAGTGGCCGGGGTCAAGCGCGATCAGAACGGAATGTCGTCGTCCATGTCGTCGAAGCCGGTGGCCGACTTCGCGGCCGGCTTCGAGGCCGGGGCGCTGCGAGGAGCCGGCGCGCTGCGCTGCGGCGCGGGGGCGCGCTGTTCGCCACCGCCCATGTCGTCGCCACCCCCCATGCCGCCACCGCCGCCTTCGCGGCCGCCCAGCATGGTCATCTCCTGGGCAATGATCTCGGTGGTGTACTTCTCGACACCTTCCTTGTCGGTCCACTTGCGCGTCTTCAGGCGCCCTTCGATGTAGACCGACTTGCCCTTCTTCAGGTACTCGCCGGCGATCTCGGCCAGGCGGTCGTAGAACACCACGCGGTGCCATTCGGTCTCTTCCTGGCGCTCGCCGCTGGTCTTGTCCTTCCAGTTGCGGCTGGTGGCGATGGTGACGTTGCAGATGGCCGAGCCGCTGGGTGCGTAGCGCACTTCCGGGTCCTTGCCAAGGTTGCCGATGAGGATGACTTTGTTGACTGAGGCCATGGCGCTGCTCCGAGAGAAATATGGCGGCTGGGGTGGGATGCGGCCATTATCGCCGCGCACCCTGCTGCGGCCATCCTCCGAGCGGGGCGACACGAACGGGTGCCCCCGGTTGGCGGGGTCGCCGCGCGCGGCCCTCGCGTACCATCGCCGCCCTATATGTCCGCCGTGCTGACGCCCCCCGCCACGAACCCGCAGCAGGTGCTGCACGAGGTGTTCGGCTACGGCGCCTTCCGCGGCGCGCAGCAGGAGATCGTCGAGCACGTGGTGGCCGGCGGCGACGCACTGGTGCTCATGCCCACCGGCGGCGGCAAGAGCCTGTGTTACCAGGTGCCCGCCATCGTGCGCCATCGCAGCGGGCAGGGCGTCACCGTCGTCGTGAGCCCGCTGATCGCGCTGATGCACGACCAGGTGGGCGCCCTGGACGAACTGGGCGTGGCCGCCGCCTTCCTGAACAGCACGCTCGAAGGCGACGAAGCGCGCAAGGTCGAGCGCGACCTGATGTCGGGCAAGCTCACGCTGCTGTACGCGGCGCCCGAACGCATCCTCACGCCGCGCTTCCTGGCCATGATGCAGTCGCTGCAGGAACGCGGGCTTCTGAGCCTGTTCGCCATCGACGAAGCGCATTGCGTGAGCCAGTGGGGGCACGACTTCCGCGAGGAGTACCTGGGCCTCAGCGCCCTGCACGAGCAGTTTCCCGGCGTGCCGCGCCTGGCGCTCACGGCCACCGCCGACGAGCACACGCGCGCCGACATCATCCAGCGCCTGAAGCTGGAAGAAGCGCGCCTCTTCGTCGCCAGCTTCGACCGCCCCAACATCCGCTACACCATCGTCGAGAAGGACGACCCGCGCAAGCAGCTGCTGCGCT
>CAYREA010000078.1:0-20028 GCA_964423075.1 uncultured Rubrivivax sp.
GCTGATCGGCTTTTCGGGCAGCCCCTGGACACTCGCCAGCTACATGGTGGAAGGCGCGGGCAGCGACGACTACCGCCTGGTCAAGACCCTGCTCTACAGCCGGCCCGACCTGATGCACCGCATCCTGGCCATCAATGCCGAGGCCGTGACGGCCTACCTCAACGCGCAGGTCGACGCCGGCGCGCAGGCGCTGATGATCTTCGACAGCTGGGGCGGTGTGCTGGCCGACGGCGTGTTCCAGCGCTTCAGCCTGGACTACACGCGCCGCGTGGTGGCGGGCCTGAAGCGCGAAGCCGAAGGCCGGCGCGTGCCGGTGATCGTCTTCACCAAGGGTGGCGGGCCGTGGCTCGACGAGATTGCCGCCTGCGGCGCCGATGTGGTGGGCCTGGACTGGACGGTGAACCTGGGCGCCGCCCGCGCCCGCGTGGGTGACCGCGTGGCGCTGCAGGGCAATCTTGACCCGGCCGTGCTCTTCGCCCCGCCCGAGGCGGTGGCGCGCGAAGGCATCGCCGTGCTGGACAGTTTCGGCCGCCCAGAGCGGCCCGACGGCCGCTGGGACGGCCACGTCTTCAACCTCGGCCACGGCATCAGCCAGCACACGCCGCCCGAGCACGTCACGGCCCTGGTGGAGGCCGTTCACGCCCACTCCCGCCGGCTGCGGCAGCCCGCCTGAAGCCCACGTGGCGGCATTGCTGAAATGCCGGGTGAGTGAGCGCTCAGGGCTTGACTTATCCCCAAATCGGATGCTGCGCTGCAACCGGTTCCCGTCCGCCGGTACAGGCCGCTGAAAATTGCCACATTTCGTGCTAAGTCATTGATTCTTATGATTTCGAATGCCTGCCGTCAAAACGGGCAAGGCAGCGGCAGAGCCCGAAGAATCAAGCACTTGGCGCATGTTGGCGCAGCTTCCCCACATAGTTATCCACAGAAAACGGGGATAGACGGAAAAACCGTTTCTGATCATGCACTTGCGGTGTTTGTTTGAAGTGAAGCCGAGCTTCGGCAGCCAAGTGCGATGACGGTGCTTTCGGTGGCCGTTGAGACACCCCGCCATACCAAGGTAGCCGGGCTGCTGGACTATGCGAGTGAGCAGCCGCTCGCGCCCGGCACCCTGGTGCGCGTGCCGCTGGGTCGACGCGAGGTGCCGGGCATCGTGTGGCCGCGGCCAACCGATGCACCACCACCGCCCGAGGGCCTGCGCCCGGTGACGGCCGCGCTGGCCAGCCTGCCACCGCTGAGCGAGGCCTGGCGCGCGCTGGTGGAGTTCGCGGCCGGCTACTACCAGCGCGGGGTGGGTGAACTGGCCCTGGCGGTGCTGCCACCCGAGCTGCGCAAACTGGACGACACCCAGCTGGCCCGTCGCTTCAAGCGCCTGGCCGGCCTGGCGCCGCCGGCCGCGGCGCCCATGCCCGAACGGCCGGCGCTCAGCACCGACCAGGCCGCCGCGCTGGAGGCGCTGGCCGGCGGTGTCGGCAAGCCTGCGCTGCTGCACGGCGTCACCGGCAGTGGCAAGACCGAGGTCTACCTGCGCGCCGCCGAAGCCGCGCTCGACGCCGGCGGCCAGGCCCTCGTGCTGGTGCCCGAGATCAACCTCACGCCGCAGCTCGAAGCCCGCTTCGCCGCGCGTTTTCCCAGCCGGCGCCTGGTCAGCCTGCACAGCGCGCTGACACCGGCGCAGCGCCTGCGCCACTGGCTGCTGGCCCACGCCGGCCAGGCCGACCTGGTGCTGGGCACGCGGCTGGCGGTGTTCGCGTCCATGCCGCGGTTGGCGCTGATCGTGGTCGACGAGGAGCACGACCCTTCGTTCAAGCAGCAGGAAGGTGCGCGCTACTCGGCGCGCGACCTGGCGGTGTGGCGCGCCCACCAGCTGGGCGTGCCGGTGCTGCTGGGTTCGGCCACGCCTTCGCTGGAAACCTGGCAGCGGGTGCAGGAAGGGCGCTACCGGCGCCTGGCCATGCCGCAGCGCATTGGCGGCGGTGCCATGCCGCGGGTGCGGCTGGTGGACATGAGCCTCTTGCCGCGCCAGGACGAACGGGTCATCGCGCCGCAGCTGCAAGCCGCTCTCGAGCAGCGCCTGGAGCGTGGCGAACAGAGCCTGCTGCTGCTGAACCGCCGCGGCTACGCGCCGGTGCTGCACTGCGGCGCCTGCGGCTGGAAGAGCGGCTGCCCGCATTGCAGCGCCTGGCGCGTGTTCCACAAGCTCGACCGCACGCTGCGCTGCCACCACTGCGGCCTGAGCCAGCCGGTGCCACGCGCCTGCCCCGACTGCGGCAACCTCGACATCGCCCCGCTCGGCCGCGGCACCGAAAAGCTGCAGGAGCAGCTGGCCACGCTGTTCCCGCAGGCCCGTGTGGCGCGGCTCGACGCCGACAGCACACGCGGCGAAGGCCGGCTCGAACAGCAGCTGCAGGCCGTGCACGCCGGCGAGGTCGACATCCTGGTCGGCACCCAGATGCTGGCCAAGGGCCACGACTTCCGCCGTGTCACGCTGGTGGCCGCGGTGAACCCCGACACCGCGCTCTTCAGCAGCGACTTCCGCGCCCCCGAACGCCTGTTCGCGCTGCTGATGCAGGCCGCCGGCCGCGCCGGGCGTGACGCCGAACAGGCCGCGCGCAGCGAGATGTGGCTGCAGACCTGGAACCCGCGCCACCCGCTCTACGACGCGCTGCGCGCCCACGACTACGAGGCCTTCGCCACCACCCAGCTGGCCGAGCGCCGCGCCGCCGGCCTGCCGCCCTTCGCCAGCCTGGCGCTGCTGCGCGCCGAAGGCCGCACGGTGCAGGCGGCCAGTGGCTTCCTGGCCGACGCGTCGGCGCTCGCGCACGAGCTGGGTGGCGTCACCATCTACCCGGCGGTGCCGCCGCATGTGTCCAAGGTGGCCGACGTCGAGCGCATGCAGATGCTGGTGGAATCGCCCTCGCGCGGCGCCCTGCAGCGCATGCTGGCGGCCTGGCTGCCGCAGCTGGACGGCCTGCGTGCCGGCCACAAGGGGCTCTTGCGCTGGGCCGTGGACATCGACCCGCTGGCGATCTGAGACAACAAGAGGCTTTCCGATGATCAAGCTCTACGGCATTCCCAACTGCGACACCGTCAAGCGCGCCCGCGCCTGGCTGGCCGAACAGGGCGTGGACTACGGCTTCCACGACTTCAAGAAGGCCGGCGTGCCCGACGAGCCCCTGCAGGCCTGGCTGAAGGCGGTGGGCTGGGAGAAGCTGATCAACCGCCAGGGCACGATGTGGCGCAAGCTGAGCGACGCCGAGCGCGCCGCGGTGCTGGACGCTGCGTCGGCCGCGGCCCTGGCGCAGGCCGTGCCCAGCGTCATCAAGCGGCCGGTGGTGGAGTGGCCGGATGGCGCCATCACGGTCGGCTTCGATGCCGCCACCTGGGCAAAGAACTTGAAGCGTTAGCGCGTTCAGGGCGACAGCACACGCTGCAGCTGCAGCGCCTCGGCGATGTGCGCGGTGCCTATGCGTTCGGCGCCGGCCAGGTCGGCGATGGTGCGCGCCACGTTCAGGCAGCGGTGCAGGCGGCGGCCGCTCCAGGCCAGGCGTTCGGCGGCATTGCGCAGGAAGCGCGCGGCAGCTTCGTCCAGCGCGCAGTGGCGCTCGATGTCGCCGGGCTCCAGCAGCGCATTGGGCCGGCCCTGGCGTTCGGCCTGGCGCTGCCGCGCGGCGGCCACGCGCTCGGCGACGGCGGCGCTGGCCTCGCCGTCGGGTTGGGCCAGCATCTCGGCGGCCGGCGCTGCCAGCACTTCCACCTGCAGGTCGATGCGGTCCAGCAGCGGGCCCGACAGCTTGCCCTGGTAGCGGGCCACACGCTCCGGCGCACAGCTGCATGCGCGGCCCAGGCCGGAAGGCGCGCCGCGCCATCCGCAAGGGCAGGGGTTCATCGCGGCGATGAGCTGGAAGCGCGCCGGAAAACAGGCCTGGCGCGCCGCGCGCGAGATCGTGATGCGGCCGGTCTCCAGCGGCTCGCGCAGGGCTTCGAGCGCGCTGCGCGGGAACTCGGGGGTTTCGTCGAGGAAGAGCACACCGCCGTGGGCCAGCGAGATCTCGCCCGGCCGCGGCGGCGAGCCGCCACCGACCAGCGCCGCCGCGCTGGCGGTATGGTGCGGGGCGCGGGCCGGGCGCTGGCCGAAGCTGTAGCCATCGGCGCCGGCGGCCGTCAGCCCGCGCAGCGCGGCGCTGGCCAGCGCTTCGTCGTCGGTCAGCGGCGGCAGCAGCCCCGGCAGGCGCTGCGCCAGCATCGACTTGCCGCTGCCCGGCGGGCCCACCATCAGCAGGCTGTGTGCGCCGGCCGCGGCGATTTCCAGCGCGCGCTTGGCGCCGGCCTGGCCTTTCACCTCGCGCAGGTCGGGGCCGGGTTCTGCGGTGCCGCGCGGCAGCGGCTCGGCGCGTGGCAGTGGCACCTGGCTTTCACCCGGCACCAGCGCGGCCACCACTTCGGCCAGCGTGCGCGCGGCGCGCACGTCCAGACCCGGCACCATGGCGGCGGCGCGGGCGCTGCAGGCCGGTAGCACCAGCGCGCGCACCGCACCCGCCCGCAGCGCGGCCAGGCCCAGGGCCAGCGCGCCGCGCACCGGGCGCAGCTCGCCGGCCAGTGACAGTTCGCCGGCGAACTCGCAGGCCGCGAGCCGCGCCGCGTCCAGCTGTCCGGCGGCGGCCAGGATGCCCAGCGCGATGGGCAGGTCGAAGCGGCCCGACTCCTTGGGCAGATCGGCCGGCGCCAGGTTGACCGTGATGCGCTTGTTGTGCGGAAAGGCAAAGCCGCTCTGCTGCAGCGCCGCGCGCACACGCTCGCGGGCTTCCTTCACCTCGGTGTCGGCCAGGCCCACCAGCGTGAAGCTGGGCAGGCCGTTGGCCAGCTGCACTTCCACATGCACCTCGGGCGCCTGCAGCCCGTCCAGGGCGCGGCTCATCACCACGGCCAGCGTCATCGCGTCTTGCTCCTGCTTCCCGTCGAAGGTCCAGGGGCATTCTGGGCAGACGGCATCCGGACAGATAGCACCGCCTTGGTGCGCACCCTTTCGGGGCCCTCTTCAGGGTGTTGCCCTGACGCGCCGAGTGGGCTAGTGCGCCAGCCTGGGGCGGTGGGGCTCCCCAGCCGATGGCACGGAAGCTGCAAACCCGGGCATGAACCCGCGTTTGCAGCCAACCCCCCCCCGGAGCCCCATCCATGAAGAAGACAGTCCTCGGCACCCTGGCCGCCGTCGTGCTGACGAGCTTGCCCGCCGCCTCCTTCGCCGACGTGGCGTTCAACGTCGGTGCCACCACCGACTACCGCTACCGCGGCATCTCGCAGACGCGTGCCAAGCCCGCGCTGCAGGGTGGTGTCGACTACAGCAACGGTGGTTTCTACCTCGGCGCCTGGGGTTCGACCATCGAGTGGGTCAAGGACCTGGGTGGCGACGCCAAGGTCGAGATCGACCTCTACGGCGGCTACAAGGGCGAGATCGTCAAGGACTTCACCTACGACGTGGGCGTGCTGACCTACCAGTACCCCAGCAACAAGCTCAAGCCCATCACCGGCGCCAACGCCAACACCACCGAGATCTACGGCGCGCTGACCTACGGCCCGGCCACGCTGAAGTACTCGCACGCGGTCACCGACACCTTCGCCAACTTCGACAGCAAGGGCAGCTTCTACGTCGACCTGAGCGCCACCTTCGACGTGTCCGGCTTCTCGGTGGTGCCGCACGTGGGCTACCAGAAGATCAAGGGCCCCTTCGAGGACCCCGCCAGCTACACCGACTACTCGCTCACCGTGTCCAAGGAACTGGCCGCGGTGAAGGGCCTGGTGCTCAGCGGCGCCGTGATCGGCACCGATGCCGACGAAGCCTTCTATGTGTCCCCCAAGGACGGCAAGAAGCTCGGCAAGACGACGCTCGTGCTGAGCGTCAAGTACAACTTCTGAAGAGGGACCGACCATGAAGATGGTGACTGCCATCGTCAAGCCTTTCAAGCTTGATGAAGTGCGCGAAGCGCTCAGCGGCATCGGGGTGCAGGGCATCACGGTGACGGAAGTCAAGGGCTTCGGCCGCCAGAAGGGCCACACCGAGCTGTACCGGGGTGCCGAATACGTCGTCGACTTCCTGCCCAAGGTGAAGATCGAAGCGGCCGTGGACGAGAGCATCGTCGACCGCGTCATCGAGGCCATCGAAAGTTCGGCCCGCACCGGCAAGATCGGCGACGGGAAGATCTTCGTGACCACCCTGGAGCAGGTGGTCCGCATCCGCACCGGCGAGACCGGCAAGGACGCGCTCTGAGCCGCACACACACGAGAGCCCATCCAACATCATGAAGAAACTCATCACCATCCTTGCCCTGGGCATCGCTGCCCTCGGCTTCGGCGGGGCGGCACTGGCGCAGAGCCCGGCCCCTGCCGCTTCGGCCGCGGAGGTCGCGGCCTCGGCGCCGGTTACGGCGGCAGCGGCCGCTGAAGCCGCCTCGGCGGCGGCGCCTGCCGCATCGGCCGCACCGGCCCCCGTGCCCAACAAGGGCGACGTGAGCTGGATGCTCGTGTCCACCGTGCTCGTGGTCATGATGTCGATCCCGGGCCTGGCGCTGTTCTACGGCGGCCTGGTGCGCAGCAAGAACATGCTCTCGGTGCTGATGCAGGTGCTGGTGACCTTCTCGCTGATCAGCGTGCTGTGGTTCGTCTACGGCTACAGCCTGGCGTTCACGGAAGGCAATGCCTTCGTGGGTGGATTGGATCGCCTGTTCCTGAAGGGCGTGTTCGATCCGGCCACCGGCACCTTCGCGATGGCCGCCACCTTCAGCAAGGGCGTGGTCATCCCCGAGATCGTGTTCGTGGTCTTCCAGGCCACCTTCGCGGCCATCACCTGCTGCCTGATCGTCGGCGCCTTCGCCGAGCGCATCAAGTTCAGCGCGGTGCTGCTGTTCATGGTGATCTGGTTCACCTTCAGCTATGCGCCCATCGCGCACATGGTCTGGTACTGGATGGGCCCCGACGCCTACACCAGCGCGGCGGTGGCCGCCGACATGAACACCAAGGCCGGCCTGATCTGGCAATGGGGCGCGCTCGACTTCGCCGGTGGCACCGTGGTGCACATCAACGCCGCCGTCGCGGGCCTGGTGGGTGCCTACCTGGTGGGCAAGCGCGTGGGCTACGGCAAGGAAGCGATGGCGCCGCACAGCCTGCCGCTGACCATGGTCGGTGCCTCGCTGCTGTGGGTGGGCTGGTTCGGCTTCAACGCCGGCTCGGCATTGGAAGCCGGCAACAGCGCCGCACTCGCCTTCCTCAACACCTTCTCGGCCACCGCCGTGGCGGTGCTGGCCTGGTGCGCGGGTGAAGCCCTGATGAAGGGCAAGGCCTCGATGCTGGGTGCCGCTTCGGGCGCCGTGGCGGGCCTGGTGGCCATCACGCCGGCCGCCGGCAACGTGGGCATCGTCGGCGCGCTGGTGATCGGCGCCATCGCCGGCTTCGCCTGCCTGTGGGGCGTGCACGGCCTGAAGAAGATGCTGGGCGCCGACGACACGCTGGATGTGTTCGGCGTGCACGGCGTGGGCGGCATCGTCGGTGCCCTGCTGACCGGCGTGTTCAACACCCAGAGCCTGGGCGGCCCGGGCCTGGTGACCGACTGGGTCACGGTCACCGTCGGCAGCGCGCCGATCTTCGACCAGGTCATCACCCAGGCCAAGGCCGTCGGCCTGACCGTCATCTGGTCGGGTGTGGTGGCCTTCATCGCCTTCAAGATCGTCGACCTGACCATCGGCCTGCGCGTGGCGGAAGACGAAGAGCGCGAGGGTCTGGACATCACCTCGCACGGCGAGACCGCGTACAACAAGTGATGCAGCGGGCGGCCTGAACGGCTGCAAGCAGAGAGGGCGCTTCGGCGCCCTCTTCTTCTTTGTGCGGCAAGATGGGCGGCATGCCGCAGCCGCTGTTGCCCCTGGAAGCCGTGTCGCGCCGCACCGTGCTTGTGGCGGCGCTGGGTGCGGCGGGGCTCTGGGGCGCGCAGCGGGCGCGCGCCCTCGTCGCGCCGCCGCCGGTGGTGGGCAATGTCACCGGCCTGTATGCCGTGACGGTGGCCGCGGTGCTGGTACCGCGCGGTGTGGGCGAGGTGGTGGCCGCCGTGCGCGGCTACCCCGGGCGCATCGCCATCGGCGGCGGGCGCTACAGCATGGGCGGCCAGGTGGGCATCAGCGACGGCCTGCACCTGGACATGCGTTCGATGGCGCGCGTGCTGTGGGTGGACGCCCAGGCCCGCACGGCCCGTGTGCAGGCCGGCACCCGCTGGCGCGACCTGCAGGACGTGCTCGACCCGCTGAGCCTGGCGGTGCGGACCATGCAGAGTTACGCCAACTTCACGGTCGGCGGCTCGGTCTCTGTGAACGCCCATGGCCGCTACGTCGGTCACGGGCCGCTGGGCCACTCGGTGCGCGCCCTGCAGCTGGTGCTGGCCAACGGCCACGTCGTTGAGGTTGACCGCCAGCGCCGGCCCGAACTCTTCCGCGCCGCCGTCGGCGGCTATGGCGCGGTGGGCGTGATCACCGAGGTCGAGCTCGACCTGGCCGAGAACGTGCGCATCGAACGGGTCGTGGCAGAAGTCCCGCTGGCCAGTTACCTGGATCACTTCGACCGCCACGTGCGCGGTGACGCAGACGCCATCCTGCACAACGCCGACCTGGTGCCGCCGAACTTCGACGCGCCGGTCAGTGTCACCTGGCGCCGCACCGGCAAGCCGCTCACCGAAATCGCGCGCCTGGTGCCACGCGGCCAGAGCTACGCGCTGGAGCAGAACGTGATGTGGGCGCTGACCGAACTGCCAGGCGGCAGCAAGCTGCGCCGCGCCGTCATCCACCCGCTGCTGACGGCCCGCCCCAGCGTGAAGTGGCTCAACCACGAGGCCAGCCTGGACGTGGCCGAACTCGAGCCGCGTTCGCGCCGCGACTCGACCTATGTGCTGCAGGAGTATTTCGTGCCGCGGCCCGGTTTCCTACCCTTCGCGCAGGCCCTGGCCGGGCTGCTGCGGCAGCGCCGCACCGGCGCGGTCAACGTGTCCATCCGCCATGCCCCGGCCGACACGGTGTCGATGCTGCCCTGGGCGCGCGAGGAGGTGTTCTCCTTCGTGCTGTACTACAAACAAGGCACCGGCGCGGGTGCACGCGAAGCCGTGGGCCGCTGGACGCGCGAGCTCATCGACCTGGCCCTGGCGCAAGGCGGCTGTTACTACCTGCCCTACCAGCTGCACGCCACGCCGGCGCAGTTCAGGGCGGCCTACCCCGGGCTGGCAGCGCTGCGTGCCACCAAGGCGCAGGTCGACCCGCAAGCGCGCTTCATGAACGAGCTGTGGGCGCGTTACCTGAACAGCTGAGAGCGACACCCTTGCATTCGGGCGCGGCATCCCCACCATCCGCAGGCTCCTAGAATTCCCACCCCCAGCTGCGAAGGCGCGCATGGTTCCGCATCTCATCACCGCCCTGTCCGGCCCGATCAACGAGCTGGAGCAGCGCATCCTCGAATCCATGCCGGCCATCGAACGCTGGTTCCGGCTCGAATGGATGGAGCACACGCCGCCGTTCTACACCTCGGCCGACATCCGCAACGCCGGCTTCAAGCTGGCGCCGGTGGACACCCACCTGTTCCCGGACAACTTCAACAACCTCACGCCCGAGATGCTGCCGCTGGCGGTGCAGGCCGCGATGGCGGCCATTGAGAAGATCTGCCCCGAGGCCAAGAACCTGCTGCTGGTGCCGGGCGCGCGCACCAGCAATTCGTTCTACCTGCAGAACCTGCAGCGCCTCGTGGAAGTGTTCACCCAGGCCGGCCTGAACGTGCGCCTGGGCGCGCTTGACCCCGATGTGCAGGCCCCCGTGCCGCTGGCCCTGCCCGACGGCGGTGAGCTGCTGCTGGAGCCGCTGCTGCGCAAGCGCGGGCGCCTGGGGCTGAAGGACTTCGACCCCTGCACCATCCTGCTCAACAACGACCTGGCGGCCGGCGTGCCGCGTTCACTGGAGCACCTGCACGAGCAGTACCTGCTGCCGCCGCTGCATGCCGGCTGGCCGGTGCGGCGCAAGAGCCGCCACTTCGAGAGTTATGAAGAGGTGGCCAAGAAGTTCGCCAAGCTGCTGGGCATGGACCCCTGGCTGATCAACCCCATGCACGGCCAGTGCGGCACGGTCGACTTCGACAAGCCGGGTGGCCTGGACTGCATCCGCGGCAACGTCGAGGCCCTGCTCACCAAGGTGCGGCGCAAGTACAAGGAATACGGCATCAACGAGAAGCCGTTTGTCGTGATCAAGGCCGACAACGCGGCCGGCGCCGGCATCCTGACCGTGCGCGACGTGAAGGAGCTCGACGACCCCGAACGCCTGGCGCGCGCCCGCGTGGGGCTGGTGCACGAAGGCGAGCCGCTGTCGGAGGTCATCATCCAGGAAGGTGTGCCCACGCACGAGCGCATCCACGACGCCGTGGCCGAGCCGGTGGTGGTGATGATCGACCGCTACGTCGTCGGCGGCTTCTACCGCGTGCACGCCGAACGTGCGGCCGACGAGAACCTGTGCGCCCCGGGCTCGCGCTACGTGCCGCTGGCCTTCGCCGGCAGCACGCAGCTGCCCAAGCCGGGCGCCAAGCCGGGGGCCAGTGCGCCCAACCGCTTCTACATGTACGGCGTGATCGGGCGGCTGGCCATGCTGGCGGCGGCGTACGAGCTGGAGGCCACCGACCCCGAGGCCGAGAGCTACGACTGAGTGCCGCGCGGCACTTGCGCCGCAGTGCACAATGGGCGGGCCTTCCGCCCCATGAGCGCCGACACCAAACCCAAGACCGCTGGCGCCCTGGCTGCCCTGACCCTGGGCGCCATCGGCGTCGTCTACGGCGACATCGGCACCAGCCCGCTCTACGCGCTGAAGGAGGTCTTCGCGCACGGTCGTGTACCGCTGTCGCCCGAGAACGTGCTGGGCATCCTGTCCCTGGTGTTCTGGACACTCACGGTCATCGTCTCGCTGAAGTACGTGGCGCTGATCTTGCGCGCCGACAACAACGGCGAAGGCGGCCTCATCGCCATGTTGGCGCTCGCTTCGGTGGCGGTGAAAGACCGCCCGCCGTTGCGCCGCCGGCTGCTGCTGGTGGGCATCTTCGGCACCGCCATCTTCTTCGGCGACGGTGTCATCACGCCGGCCGTCAGCGTGCTGTCGGCGGTGGAAGGGCTGGAGGTGGCCGCGCCGGCCTTGCACCGCTTCATCGTGCCTATCACGCTCATCGTGCTGACGGCGCTGTTTGCCGCGCAACGCTTCGGCACGGCGGCGGTGGGCCAGCTGTTCGGGCCGGTGACGCTGCTGTGGTTCATCGTGCTGGCTTTGCTGGGCGTGCCGCACATCGTGGCGCACCCGCAGGTGCTGGTGGCGTTGCTGCCCACGCACGCGCTGGGGTTCCTGGGTGCGCACCCGGGCATCGCCTTCGCCGCACTGGGTGCGGTGGTGCTGTGCGTCACCGGGGCCGAGGCGCTTTACGCCGACCTCGGCCACTTCGGCAAGAAGCCCATCCGCCTGGCCTGGTTCGTGGTGGCGATGCCGGCCCTGGTGCTGAACTACTTCGGCCAGGGCGCCATGCTGCTGGTGCAGCCGCAGAACGTGAAGAACCCGTTCTACGAGATGGCGCCCGGCTGGGCCCTGTACCCGCTGATCGTGCTGGCCACGCTGGCCACGGTGATCGCGTCGCAGGCCCTCATCACCGCGGCCTTCTCCGTCACCAAGCAGGCCATGCAACTGGGCTACCTGCCGCGCCTGCGCATCCTGCACACCAGCGTGAAGGAGACCGGCCAGATCTACGTGCCCTTCGTCAACTGGTCGCTCTACGTCTGCGTGGTGTTCGCGGTGGTGATGTTCGGCAGCAGCAGCGCATTGGCTTCCGCCTACGGCATCGCGGTGACCATCGACATGACCATCACCACGGTGATGACCTTCTTCGTCATCCGCTACGCCTGGAAGCTGCCGCTGCCGCTGTGCCTGCTGGCCACCGGCTTCTTCTTCGCCATCGACATCGTCTTCTTCGCCGCGAACGCGGTGAAGATCCTCGAAGGCGGCTGGTTCCCGCTGGTCATCGGTGGCGCGATGTTCACGCTGATGATCACCTGGAAGGCCGGCCGCCGCCTGATGGCCGAGCGCCTGCGCGACGAGGCGCTGGAGCTGGAGCCCTTCCTCGAATCGATCTTCATCAGCCCGCCGCTGCGGGTGTCGGGCACGGCGGTGTTCCTCAGCGCCGAGAAGGGCTCCACGCCCTTTGCGCTGCTGCACAACCTGAAACACAACAAGGTGCTGCACGAGCAGAACCTGTTCGTCACCGTGCAGCACCACGAAGTGCCCTGGATCGGCTTCGACCGGCGCTGCCAGATCGAGCCGCTGGGGCACGACTGCTGGCAGGTGACCTTGCACTTCGGCTTCAAGAACGAGCCCGACGTGCCCGAGGCGCTGAAGCTGCTGGAAGGCCGCGGCGTTCAGCTCGACGACATGGAGACCAGCTACTTCCTCAGCCGCGACACCGTCATCCCCACCTTCGGCGGCGGCATGGCCCTGTGGCGCGAAAAGCTCTTCGCCAGCATGCACCGCAACGCGTCGGCGGCGGCCGACTTCCTGCACCTGCCGACGAACCGCATCGTCGAGCTGGGCACGAAGGTGGAGATCTGAGCCTGCGCTACTGGAGCAGCAGCAGCTCGTAGGTGCCGTTCGGGCCCTTGATGCCGCTGGCGTAGCTGATGCGCACGTAGACCGTGATCGGCGCACCGCCCGTGTTGCTGGTCGAAGCGACGTCGAGCAGGCCCGTGCCCAGGGCACTGGATGCGATGGGCGCGCCGTTCACGTCCAGGATCTCCAGGTTGTAGTCCGAGCTGGCGTTCGGCCGCAGTTCGGCCCGCAGCGTCTTGCCGGCCGGCAGCGTGATGCGGAAGTAGTCGGTGTCGCTGCGTTCGCTGCGCACCGGGCTGTTCATGGCGCCGCTCACCTGCGACGGGAACACGCTCACCGGCTGCGCGATGGCCAGTGCGTTGTTGGGCTCGGCCTCGCCCAGCGGCAAAGGCAGCGGGGTGATGATGTTGAGGAACACCGCCGACACCGGCCCCCAGGCGCCCGAGGTGTCGCGGGCACGCACGTAGACGAGGTGCGGCCCGGCGCCGAGGCCGCCGGTGTCGACGCTGCCCGTCAGCGCCTCGGTGCTGCTGTTGAAGCTGCCGTCGGCGGCGGCCAGCGGCCGTGCCACGGCAGCGGCGTCCCAGGGCGGCGTGTCGATCGTGTATTCGGCCGCGGCGATGGCCTGCACGGGCTCGCTGCCGTTGCCCTGGTTGAAGCGGGTGTCGGTGGCGCTGGCCGTCAGCGTCACCGGCGCGCCGCCGGGCAGCGCGTCGCCACTCAAGGTGGGCTCCAGCACGTCGGGCCCGGCGGGCGTGAGGTAGGGCGTGCGCACCACCTTGGCGGCGTAGATCAACGCCGGCAGGTTGGTGGGCCGGGTGCTGTTGAGGTAGCTGGTGCAGCTTTCGAAGAAGGCGGTGCCGAGCTCGATGGTGAAGCTGGCCACGCCCAGTTCACCGTAGCTGGGGGCGTCGCTGGTGCCGTCGGTGGGGTACAGGCCGATCGACTGCATCGGCGTGTAGCCGTTGAACCAGGCCAGGCGCCGGCCCATGGTCTGCAGCGCGGTGCCGTTGGGCGCCGGCGAGGCGGTTTCGCCCCAGGGCCACAGCACCAGCTGGCTGAAGCTGTGGATGTCGAGGTGGATGCCGCTGGTGTCGCTGGGCGCGGCGTCGTTCACGCCGGGGCCGCGGCGGTCGGGCCACAGGCTGCGGATGTAGCTTTCCACCGCCTGCGTCTCGGGCTCGCTCGAAGCGCTGGGCCCGCGGTAGGTGAGGTTGCAGGCCGAGCCGCTGGAGCCCTGGCCGCCGGTGGTGTTCCAGGTGAAGCCGAAGTTGCGGTTGAGGTCGATGCCGCGCGTGTTGGTATTGGCGCAGAAGTTGTTGTTGACGTTCTTGCGCCACGACAGGCCCGTCTCGGCGCGTTTGCGCCCGTCGGGGTTGGTGTGCAGCATCAGGTGCACCTCGTGGTGGTCCATGATCCACGTCGCGTCGGCGTTCACCCCGTAGCCGTTCACGAGCCAGCGTGCGAACTCCAGCACCAGCGGCGCGGTGGTGTATTCGCGGGCATGGATGGCGCTGTTGATGAAGAGCTTGGGCTTGTCGCCGGCGACGGCGCTGTTGGTGAGCTTGAGCACCTTCATGTCGTAACCGCCGGCGCCCTGGGTCTTCAGCCAGCTGCTGCCGGCGTTCACCCACGATGCCAGCGTCGGCCGGGCCGCGATCAGGCCGTCGCTGGCGGCGAAGGTCTCTTCCACGGTCTCGTAGCAGGCGAAGCCGGGAATGGCCTGCGGTTCGGGCGCACCGGGCACACGCTGCGCGCGGGCGATCTGGAACGCGGTGAGCGCGCGGTTGCGGCGCTGGATGTACTCGGTGGCCGGCTCGAGGCGGAAGCCGAAGGCGCGCAGCTTGTCCATGTCGGCCGCGTCGAGTTGCAGCACCAGGTAGCCGGCCTTGTAGTCGGCTTCCAGCAGCTCGTTGTGGAAGCTGATGGCCGCCTTGCGCGCGATGTCGCGGCTGGGGAACCAGGCCTTGTAGACGTTGGTGGCGAGCTTTTCCTGCTCGAGTTCCTGGTGGACAGGGTCTGCGTGCACGGCCGCAGCCGTGGCATTCGTGCTCAGCGCAGCAAGCAGCGCGCTGAGCGCGAACGAGACAGGAAGACGCGACATGGGCCAGCTCCGGCTGCGGCT
Organism: uncultured Rubrivivax sp.; assembly: GCA_964423075.1. GTDB lineage: Bacteria > Pseudomonadota > Gammaproteobacteria > Burkholderiales > Burkholderiaceae_C > Rubrivivax. The sequence goes on from CAYREA010000078.1 coordinate 14,770, forward strand.
TTGAAGCGGGCCATGATAGGCGCGCCTACCCGGCCAGCAGCAGGGACGGCCCCCGCAAACGCGGGTATCGCCGGCGCCGCTTCAGGCCGCCAGCAGCTTGCCGAACAGCGGGTCTTGCCGCGAACGCGGCCGGTAGGCACCGACACGCCGCGCGATCTCGGCGATGTGCTCGGGCGTGGTGCCGCAGCAGCCGCCGGCGATGTTGAGGAAGCCGCTCCGGGCGAACTCTTCCATCAGGCCGCCGGTGACGGCCGGGGTCTCGTCGAAGCCGGTCTCGCTCATCGGGTTGGGCAGGCCGGCGTTGGGGTAGCAGCTGACGTAGGTGTCGCTGGCCACCTTGCTGAGCTCTTCGATGTAGGGCCGCATCACCGCCGCGCCGAGTGCGCAGTTCAGGCCCACGGCCAGCGGGCGCGCGTGGCGCACCGAGTGCCAGAACGCGGCCACGGTCTGGCCACTGAGGATGCGGCCGGAAGCGTCGGTGACCGTGCCACTGATGATCACCGGCAGGCGTTCACCGGTATCTTCCATCAGCTCGTCGAGCGCGAAGATGGCGGCCTTTGCATTCAGCGTGTCGAAGATGGTTTCCACCAGGAACAGGTCGCAGCCGCCTTCGAGCAGGCCTGAAGCCTGTTCGCGGTAGGCCGCGCGCAGTTCGTCGAAGCTGGTGTTGCGCGCGCCGGGGTCGTTCACGTCGGGGCTGATGCTGGCGGTGCGCGGCGTGGGGCCCAGCGCGCCGGCCACGAAGCGCGGCTTGTCGGGGGTGCTGTATTCGTCGGCCACGTCGCGCGCGATGCGCGCGGCGGCGACGTTCATCTCGCGTGCGATGTGTCCCAGGCCGTAGTCTTCCTGCGCCACGCTGGTGGCGCCGAAGGTGTTGGTCTCGATCAGGTCGGCGCCGGCGGCCAGGTACTTGGCGTGGATCTCGCGGATCACGTCGGGCCGCGTCATCACCAGCAGGTCGTTGTTGCCCTTGAGGTCCTTGACGTGGTCGGCGAAGCGTGTGCCGCGGAAATCGGCCTCGCCGAGCTTGTAGCGTTGGATCATGGTGCCCATCGCGCCGTCGATGATGGCGATGCGTTGCTGCAGCACGCCGGCCAGGGCGGCGCCACGGGTGTAGGCGATGGGTGTGGGCTTCATGACGCGAATTGTCTCAGGCCTTCTGGAATCCGATGCCGCGACGTTGTCTCACCTCGGGCTTCACGCGGTGTTCACCTTCCAGTTGTGAGAGAAATTCATCGGGTTCGAAGGCCTGGCCCAGGATGTCGACCTGGCGCCGCACGGCCGCGAAGTCGCCCGGTACCAGCTGCTCGAGCGCGGCCAGGCGCTGGCGCTGCTCGGCGCTCAGCGCGTCGGCATCACCGGCCAGTGCCTCGGTGACGAACATCTGCAGCCGCTGCTCGGCCTTCAGCGGGTGGAAGCGGATCTTGAAGGTGAAGCGGCGCAGCGCCGCCTCGTCCAGATCCTCGAACAGGTTCGTGGTGCAGATGAAGATGCCGGCAAAACGCTCCATGCCCTGCAGCATCTCGTTGACCTCGGTCACCTCGTAGTTGCGCTCGGCCAGGCGGCGGCTGCGCAGGAAGCTGTCGGCTTCGTCCAGCAGCAGCACGGCGCTTTCGGTGGTGGCTTCCTCGAACATGCGGGCCATGTTCTGCTCGGTCTCGCCGACGTACTTGCTGGCGATGTCGCTGGTCTGGCGGATCATCAAGGGCTTGCCCAGCGCCTGCGCGATGTGCTCGGCCAGCGCCGTCTTGCCGGTGCCCGGCGCACCGTGGAAACACAGCGTGCCGTGGCCGCGCCGCTCCAGCGCGGCGATGACCTTCGGGATCTCGAAACGGCTCTCCACGTTCAGCAGCGACAGCTGGTAGTCGGTGACCACCACGCGCGCGCCACGTTCACTCTTTCCGCCGCCCAGGGCCTTGTCGGCGTTGGCCAGCTGGCGTTCGATCAGGGCCTCGAAGTCGGCCGGCGTCTGGTCGCCGGCGCGCGCCAGCTGGGCGAAGCGCACGGCGGTGCGGATCTGCGCCGGTGTCAGCCCACGCCGTTCCGCCAGCTTGGCGGCGAAACCTTCGCTCACCTGGGCGCCGGCCAGCGCGCGCGTCACCAGCCCCTCGCGCGCACCGGGCGGCGGGCTCAAGAGGCGCAGGTGGTACTGGAAGCGGCGGCGGAAGGCCGGGTCGATCTGCTCGATGCGGTTGGTGACCCAGATCACCGGCACCGGGTTGGTTTCCAGGATCTGGTTGACCCAGGCCTTGCCGCTGACGCTGCTGGACGCCGGCGCGTCGCCGCTGTCCAGGCGGGCGATCAGCTGCGCGGCTTCGCTGCTGATGGGTGGGAACACGTCTTCCACCTCGTCGAAGAGCAAGGCCACGTCGGCGCTGCCCTTCAGGAACACCTGGCTGATCTGCAGGCTGCGGTAGCGGTCGCGGCCGCTCAGGCTGTTGCCGTCGCGGTCGGCGTATTCCACCTCGTACAGCTGCAGGCCCGCCGCCGTGGCGCAGACCTTGGCCAGTTCGGTCTTGCCGGTGCCCGGCGGGCCGTACAGCAGCACGTTGACGCCGGGTTCCTTGCGCAGCGCGGCGTTCTTCAGCAGGGCCGTGAGCACGGTGGCGTCGTCTTCGACGAAGGCGAAGTCGAGCAGCTTCAGTTCGCTGGCGGCCACGGGCCGCGTGAACACCGCCATCAGCTCGCCGGGCGCGCGGTACTCGCGCATCAGCACCGGGGGCAGTTGTTCGCTGACCTTCATCAGATCGGCGAGGTCGGTGATGTTCTGTTCGGAGATCAGGTTCTCGATCATGCCGATGCGTTCCAGCCGCGAGCCGGCGCGCAGGGCTTCGGCCACGTCACCCGCTTCCACGCCGGCCACGGCCGCGAGTGCGGCATAGGCCTCCTGCGCGTTGCTGACCTTGAACTCCACCAGCAGCCCGCGCAGGTCACGCTGGTAGCGCGCGAGGGTTCCGTAAAGCAGCAGCGCACGTTCGGCCGGGTTCAGCTGCAGCAGGCCGGCCAGGGCGTCGATGTTCTTCTCGACCAGCGTGCTTTCCTTTTTCAGCCGGCGCGCCAGCCAGTCGCAGCTGGTGGCCATCACGGTGAGCAGGTCTTTCGGCGCGTCCTTGATGTATTCGTCGATGTAGAAGAAGAGCGTGCCTTCCTCGTAGGGGCCGCGCCAGGGGCCGTGGCGCTCCATGAAGGCCTCGTCGCTCAGCGCCTCGTGGCCCTTCCACTGCGGGTTGCCCTTGCAGCGCTGGGCCAGGAAGCCGCGCACGCGGCCCAGGACGGGCTGCGGCCACACGAGGTGGCGGCCCACCAGGGAGAGCAGGCTGTTCCAGTCGCGCCGCAGGTTGAAGCGGCCGGCCTGGCGCAGGGTGAGCGTGAGCACGAAGTGCGAACACAGCACGTCCAGCACCGGCGCCTGGGACAGGCCGGGGGACAGCACACAACGCGAATCGGCAAGCGCTCGGGCCATCGGCCGCACCCTGGGGGCTGGTCTCGGGACGGCCATCTTGGCCCAGGGCGGCGCGCCACACAAGCCTGAACCAAAGATAGGCCCGTCCCAGCAGGGCCGGGTGTTCAGGCCGCCAGCAGCGTGGCGGCGCTCACCAGCGCGATCAGCAGCGCGGCGACGAACAATGCGTAGGCTGAGAGTTGGCGCGGCAGCATGGTCAGCGCAGTATGGGTTTCAGCAGGTCTGCAAGCCACCTGGAAATGTGATGTACCCCTAACTTGAAGCGTCAGCCTTCTGGCGCGTCAATGCAAGGCCAGCGGCTGCTGGGCCATCACGGTCCAGCCGCTGATGAACTCGTCCAGCACCTCGCCGTCGGACTCGGCGTCCACCAGCGCCTGCACGCCGCGCTGGAAGCTGTCGGCCAGCGCGCCCTGCAGGTAGATCTCGCGCTTGGCGAGCTTGTCGACGATCTCGTAACCGCCGGCAGGCGCGGCCGGCGTGAGCTGCGACGCGATGTCGAAGTGCACGACGGCGAAACTGTCCGAGTTGTAGAGCAAGTGCATCGGGTGACCTCCTGGTCACGCACATGGGCGCCGGCGGGCGCATTTCAAGGTGCGGCTCAGGGTTCGCTCAGCGCCTGCAGCAGGAAGTCGGTGGGTTCGCCCTCGGCCCGGTTCTGCACCCGCAGGCGCACCGGCAGGTGGTGGCGCGCGGGATCGAGCCAGACATCCACCCGCGTGTCGTAGGGGCGTTCGGCCGCGCGCTGCAGGTGCACGGTGCCGGCCACGGCGCCGGCGGGCAGCTCGGCGGTCTCGGTGCCCTGGCTGCTGAAGGTCCACAAACCCGCGTCGCCGCGAGGGCCTGCAACGAACAGGGTCACCTGGCTGCCGGCGTCGGCCAGCGCCGGGTTGGCTTCCAGCACGGCACACAGCTGCAGCAGCCAGCTCAGGCGGTCTTGTGCGCCCGGCAGCAGCGGAAACTCGAGCTGCGGGCCGCTGAAGGTGATGCGGCCGCTGTCGCGCTGGAAGTTGGCGGCGCGCAGCTCGCGGCCGCGGCGCGTTTCCACCTGGCGCTCGGGCGCCAGGCCGTGGGCGTCGATGCGGCCCACGCTGGCCCAGCCGGTGGCGGCCAGGCCCAGGGTCAGCTCGTAGCTGCCGTCGTCGGCGGGGCGCCAGCGCAACTCGGCCTGCAGGCCGGCGCGCAGCGGGCCGTCGCGTTGCACGGCGTATTGCAGCGTGACGGCGGGTGGCAGGCGGGTGGGGTAGACGGGCAGGGAGGTTCCGCCGGTGGCCGGTGGGGTGGGTTCGGGTGCGGCGGGTGCCTGTTCCGCCGCGGCTGCCGGCCCGGGTGCCACTCGCCGGGGCCGTGCCGGCGGCGTGGGTGCGGGCGTGAGCGGCGTTTCCGCGGCCACCGTGGCGACAGCCACCGGGGCCGCCTGCACGATCTGCCGCACCCGCAGCACTTTCGGCGCCTCGCCCGGCCCGCCGAAACCGGGCAGGGCCGGCAGCGTGCCCAGCAGCCAGCCGTGCAGCAGCAGCACCAGCGCGGCCAGGCCGGCCAGCGCGGCCACACGGCGCGGCCGGGCGGGGGCGGCGAAAGCCAGGGCGGGGTGCACCCCACAATACTGCCACCGCGTTCCTATCTCCCTTCATGAAACTCGCCACCCTCAAGGACGGCTCGCGCGACGGCGTGCTGGCCGTCGTCTCGCGCGACATGTCCACGGCGCACTTCGCCGCCGGCATCGCCACCACGCTGCAGCAGGTGCTGGACGACTGGAACTTCATCAGCCCGCAGCTGGAAGACCTGTACGCCACGCT
>CAYREA010000079.1:0-19906 GCA_964423075.1 uncultured Rubrivivax sp.
CCTGGGCACCAGCGAAGACACCGGCAAGCTGCTGGGCCTGGACAAGGAATGGGCCTACCGCGCCATCAAGGCCGTGGGCAACTACGGCGAGGTGTTCGAGCGCAACGTGGGGCCGAAGTCGCCGCTGGGCCTGCCGCGCGGCGTGAACAACCTGTGGAACAAGGGCGGCATCATGTACGCCCCCCCGGTGAGATGAGCCCACCCCCGAAGCGGCTGCGCCGCTCCCCCTCAAGGGGGCGACGCCTGCGGCCCGGCAGAGCCGGTTCCGCGGCGTCCGCTTGGTGGTTTCACCCGCGCGATTCAGACACGCGCTGCCACGCATGATCGAAGCGAGGACGCCGCCGCCGCGGCGGCGTGAATGGACGCTGCGCAGCCGTGCGCTGCGCGGCGTGCTGTACCAGCTGATCGCCATCGTGCTGATCGCGCTGGCCGTGTGGTTCCTGGCGCACAACACGCTGGAGAACATGCGCGTGCGCGGCATCCAGAGCGGCTTCGACTTCCTGCTGCAGCCCGCCGGTTTCGACATCGGCGAGCGCCTGTTCCCCTACGAATCCACCGACGCCTACTGGCGCGCCTTCGGCATCGGCGTGGCCAACACGCTGCGCGTGGCGCTGCTGGGCGTCGTGCTGACCACGATCCTGGGCACGCTGCTGGGCGTGGGCCGCTTCTCGCCCAACGCGCTGGTGCGCGGCCTGTGTTACGCCTACGTGGAGACCTTCCGCAACATCCCGGTGCTGCTGCAGCTGATGGCCTGGTACCTGCTGCTCACCGAGGTGCTGCCCGACCCCGGCTCGCCGCTGACGCTGGGCGGCGCGGTGTTCCTGAGCAAGGGCGGCCTTTCATTCCCCGTGCCCGAATGGGCGCCCGGCCACGGCTGGGCGGTGCTGGGCGCGCTGGCGGGTGTGGGCGCCTCGCGCTTCTATGCCGCCTGGGCGCGGCGGCGCTTCGAGGCCACCGGCATCCCGCGCAGCACCTGGCTGCCGGTGCTGGGCTGCATCGTGCTGGGCGCGGCCCTGGGCTGGCTGCTGGGTGGTGCCCCCGAAGGCTGGCGCTTCCCCGAATCGGGCGAAGCGGCGGTGACGGGCGGTGGCGAGATCTCGCCCGAGTTCATGGCGGTGCTCATCGGCCTCACGCTCTACACCTCGGCCTTCGTCGCCGAGGTGGTGCGCGCCGGCATCCAGAGCGTGCCGCGCGGCCAGGTGGAAGCGGCCAACGCGCTGGGCCTGCCGCGCGGGCGCCAGATGCGCCTGGTGGTGCTGCCGCAGGCGCTGCGCGTGATCATCCCGCCGATGACCAACCAGTACCTCAACCTCACCAAGAACTCGTCGCTGGCGGTGGCCATCGGCTATCCCGACGTGGTGAGCATCAGCAACACCGCGCTCAACCAGACCGGGCGCGCGGTGGAGTGCATCGCCATCATTATGGGCGTCTACCTGTTCACGTCGCTGAGCACATCGGCGTTCATGAACTGGTACAACCGCCGCGCCGCCATCAAGGAACGTTGATGGCGGACAGCTTCAAGGTCATCCCGCCGCGCACGGCTCCGGTCAACACCGAAGGCTTCATCCCCTGGGCGCGCGCCAACCTGTTCGGCAGCCCGCTCAACGGCATCACCACGCTGGTCCTGCTGGCCTTCTTCGTGTGGTTCGGGCCCATTGCGCTGGACTGGCTCTTCTTCAAGGCCGTGTGGGTGCCCAACTTCGACACCTGCCAGGCCGCACGCGGCAGCGGCGCGTGCTGGGGCGTGGTGGCCGAGAAGTACCGCATCATCATCTTCGGGCGTTATCCGCTCGACCAGCAATGGCGCCCCGAAGTGGCCATGCTCCTGCTGCTGGGCCTGCTGGTGGCCAGTTGCGTGCGACCGTTCTGGAAACCCTGGCTGGCCCTGCTGTGGGTGGCCGTGCTGGCGCTGACCTTCGCGCTGATGGGCGGCGGCGTGATGGGCCTGTCGCCCGTGCCCACCGACCGCTGGGGCGGCCTGCCGCTGACCATCATGCTGGCCACGCTGGCCATCGTGTTCGCCTTTCCCATCGCGGTGCTGGTGGCCCTGGGCCGGCGCAGCCAGCTGCCGGCCATCCGCACGTTCTGCGTGATCTACGTCGAACTGATCCGCGGCGTGCCGCTGATCAGCGTGCTGTTCATGGCCAGCTTCATGTTCCCGCTGTTCATGCCGCCGGGCACGCAGATCGACGTGCTGCTGCGCGTGCTGGTGGGCATCACGCTGTTCTCGGCGGCCTACATGGCCGAGATCGTGCGCGGCGGGCTGCAGGCCATACCCAAGGGCCAGCTGGAGGCGGCCGATACGCTGGGTCTTTCCTACTGGCAGACGCAGCGCAAGATCGTGCTGCCGCAGGCGCTGGCGCTGGTGGTGCCGAGCATGATGAACAGCTTCATCGCGCTCTTCAAGGACACTTCGCTGGTCACCATCGTCAGCCTCTACGAACTGACCGGCGCGATGGGCCTGGCGCTCAACGGCGACGCCGACTGGCGGCCGTTCAAGATCGAGGCCTACCTCTTCATCGCCGCCATCTACTTCACCATCTGCTTCGCGATGAGCCGCTACAGCCTGTGGATCGAAGCCCAGTTGCGCCGCAGCACCAACCGTTGAGACCCATGGCCGAGCCCATCATCCAGTTCAAGAAGCTCAACAAGTGGTACGGCAACGCCTTCCACGTGCTGCGCGACATAGACCTCGACGTGGCCAAGGGCGAACGCATCGTCATCTGCGGGCCGAGTGGTTCGGGCAAGAGCACGCTGATTCGCTGCATCAACCGGCTCGAGGAACACCAGGAAGGCCAGCTCATCGTCGACGGCACCGAGCTCAGCGACGACGTGAAGGCCATCGAGAAGGTGCGCCGCGAGGTCGGCATGGTGTTCCAGCAGTTCAACCTGTTCCCGCACCTCACCGTGCTCGAAAACCTGACGCTGGCGCCGATGTGGGTGAACGGCACGCCGAAGAAGGAAGCCGAGGAACGTGCGCTGCAACAGCTGAACCGCGTGCGCATCGCCGAACAGGCGGGCAAGTACCCGCTGCAGCTCTCAGGCGGCCAGCAGCAGCGCGTGGCCATCGCGCGCGCGCTGTGCCTCACGCCCAAGATCATGCTGTTCGACGAGCCCACCTCGGCGCTGGACCCCGAGATGATCAAGGAAGTGCTGGACGTGATGACCGAACTGGCCAAGGGCGGCATCACCATGGTCTGCGTCACCCACGAGATGGGTTTCGCCAAGGCCGTGGCCGACCGCGTGATCTTCATGGACCAGGGCCAGATCGTCGAGGAGAACACGCCGCACGAGTTCTTCAACGCGCCCAAGAGCGAGCGCACCAAGGACTTCCTGTCGAAGATCCTGGGGCACTAGGCCCGGCGTCGCAACCCGGGCAGCACCATCAAGGCCAGGGCCAGGCCCAGCAGCGCGAGGCTCTGCGGCGCCGGCACCGCCGTCGCACTAAAGATCTCGGCCAGCCCGTTGTACTGCGCGCCGATGGGCACGCCGGGAACCATCGAGATCACCGTGCCGCTGAACCTCAGCTCGTAGTCACCCAGGCGAGGGCGTCGAGGCTGACCTCCCGCGCCGGGAAGCCTTCGGGCGGGTACAGCGTCTGCGCATCACCGGTGACGAGCAACTCGTCGCCGCCGCCTACTTCCTGGACGTGTTCCTGACGGCTTCCTGGAGATCGCCGACGGCCTGCTGCGTCTTGCCTTCGACCTGCTTCCTGACGCCCTTGAGCTCCTGCGCAGGGCTGCCGATCACCTTGCCAGCCTGTTCCTGCACCTTGCCCGCCGCGTCCTTGATCGCGCCCTTGACCTGGTTCTTGTTCATCTGCGTTCACCCCGATGAGGGCCTCGCGAATGCGAAGCCACGATAGGCACCGTAGCCAGCGCGGCGCGCCCGGTCTGTGCGCAACCCAACGCAGCGCCGCAGCAGTCCGCACAGGCCCAGCGCCGTGCTCACCAGCAACCAGGACGTCGGCTCCGGCATCGCGGGCGCATCGGCCGGGTCGGCGGGTGGCTGGCCCAGTGGGGACGGGCCGAGCACGCCGGGCCCGCCCGCACCCGGCACCAGGCCGGCCAGCAGGATGGCCGGCAGGTCGAGCGGCACCGGTGCCCCGGCCCCGGCCGTGCCGGGCTCGGCAGCGCCGGGCGGCTGATCCACCAGGGTCGACAGCGCGTGCGCGTCGTCGTCCGTGGCGCCCAGGTCGGCCAGGATGCGCGCGTGCGGCGGGTGGAACTGCCGCCAGGTCGTGTCGCTCACCGGCAGGCTGGGGTCCGTCCCCCAGGCGGGGTCGTTCCATCGGGCTAAGGCCGGCGGCCCGCTCAGGCTGGCGAACTCGGGAAAGTTGAAGCGCTCGCGCGTGTCAGGCTGCAATTGCTGCGGCCACACCGCGGGCATGCCCGCAGCGCCGGGCGCCTGGCTTGAAAGCGCCGCGTCCCGGGATGCGTCATCGGTGTGGATGACCCTGCCCGCGGCGACACCGGCGCCGCGGTAGACAAAGCCGGCCACCTCGAACGTGTCGTGCCCGACGCCCTGGGCCAGGCCGCCCGAGGCGTCGTCCGTGCCGAACTCGGCGCCGACCGGGTCGAACAGCAGCAGGCCGCCGAACGCGGCACCTGCAGGGTCCGCGGGGTCGGACATGCCGGCGCCGTCGGTGGCATCAACCAGCGGCTGGACGTCAAGATCCCACTCGTCGAGTTCGGCGTGGTGCAGCGGCGCGAGCGTGCCGTCGGCGATCAGCGTGGCGGCGAACAGGCCCGTGAGCAAGGCGCCCGCGGCGAGCCATCGGCCGGGCCTGGGCCTGGAAACGAGATGGCGGGGCATGGACCTCTCCTGCCTGGCGAAGCCGGGGAGAGGACCGTAGCCGGGGCCGCGCACACGGTCTGTGCGCAAGCCAACGCAGGGGCTGCGCGGCTACTTCTTGCTTGCCGGCGCTGCCGCGCCGAAGGGGTTGCCCTTGAAGGGGTCGCTGCCGTCGGGCGAGAGCTCCGACGACGAATCGAAGCGCAGCACCGCCTGGCGCTGGCCGCCCTTGGCCAGTTGCACCTGCAGCTTCAGCGTCTGCTCCTTGTCGGCACCGTCGGCCGGCATGGTGGCCACCACCTCGTAGCGCCCGGGCGGCAGCGCGGCCAGCAGCCAGGGGCCGTCCATCGTGCGGGCGATGGCCGGCGCCTTGTCGCCCGCGCGCGTGACGCTCAGGCGCACGTCGGACAGGTAGGCGCCCGAGCGCTTGGCCACCGTGGCCACCCACAGGCTGTAGCCGGCGCGTTCGGCGTGCATGGTCTTGCGGTCGTCCACCGTCACGCCGCCGGACAGGTAGGCCACGCCCGCTTCGGTCTGGCCGCGCACCAGGATGGCCGAGGGCGGCTGCCCGCCGACCTTGGCCACGCGTTCGTTGCGGTCGCCGATGGCGCGTGCGGCTTTCAGCACCGCCGCAGCGCGCGAAGGATCGACGCTCTCGATGACGGCGGCCGAGGCCGCGGACGCTGCGGGGGCCAAAGCCGCCGGCTGGGCCGCAACGGGCCACGCCGGCCACAGAACCAAGGCCCCGACGCACAGCAGTCGTCGGGCATTCACGGCGGCTTCTTGCATGGCGTCAATGTAGCAGGCAGCCGAAGGCGCCGAGCCGCGAATGAAGTGCTCGAAGCGGCCACGAGTGGGCGCGCGCAGAACTTCTGGTCGATGCCGTCGAGACGCTGCAGCGAAGGGCGGCGCGCAATCTGGACGATCGGCGCACGATCATAGGATGGTCCCGGCGCCGACCGCCGCTGATACTCTGCACGTGCGGCTCGCGACTGTGCGAGTGGGGCTCCATCGGCCCCGTGCTGCCCGAGATCGGGCTGCCGACACGCGGGCCCCGCCAACCCATCCGAGCCGCTCCTGCAGCCCGGCAAACAAGCCCTTCCTGTGGTCGCGACTCACCGGCGATCGAGGTTCAACGCGGATACGCAATCGTATGTGTGCTTCGGTGAGTAGCAGCAGCGCATGGGCCTGAAGCGGGCGGCGCTGAGCGGGCTGCGCTGGACGCTGGGGTCCCGCATCGGCCTGCAGTTGATCACGTGGCCGATCACGATATTCGTGATGCGGCTGCTCGAGCCGGGCGACTACGGCCTGTTCGCGCTCGCCCTGGTCGTGGCCGGCTTCATCACCCTGTTCTCCGAGCTCGGGCTCGGCGTCGCGCTGGTGCAGGCGACCACGGTCACCGACGCCCAGGCCCGCATGGCCTGTTCGCTGGTGCTGCTGCTCAACGGCGCCCTGGCCCTGCTCATCATCGGGATCGCGCCCTGGGTGGCCGATCTCTACGCCGAGGACGAGCTGACCCTCGTGATGCGGGTGCTGACCCTGGAACTGCTGTTCTCGGCGCCGGCGGCGGTGCCGCTGGCCCTGCTGGAGCGCAGCCTGCGCTTCAAGGCGGTCTCGACCGGGCACCTGGCCGGCGGCCTGAGCGCTGCCGCCACGACGCTGGCCGCCGCGCTGCTCGACGCCGGCGTGTGGGCGCTGGTGGCCGGCAACCTGGCCGGCAGCCTGGTGCGCTCTGCGGTGTGGATCTTCAGCCACGGCCGGCTGGTGCGCCCGGGCCTGCTGCAGCTGAGCACGATCCGTCCGATGATCAAAGTCAGCGGCCATACGCTGGCGGGGCGGGCGCTGTGGTACTGGTCCAGCCAGGCCGACCAGCTGGTGCTGGGCCGGCTGCTGCATGCCGGGCCGCTGGGGCTGTACAACGTCGCATCGCAACTGGCCATGCTGCCGGTGAGCAAGGTGATGGAGGCCGTGAACCGGGTCGCCTTCCCGATCCTGTCGCGCCTGGACGGCGCGGTCGGCGAGGTGCAGGCCAACCACCGCCGCATCAGCGCGCTGCTCGCGCTCTACGGCTTCGGCGTGTGCTGGGGGCTGGCGGCAGTGGCGCCCGAGTTCGTGCAGCTGGTGCTGGGCGACAAGTGGCGCGGTGCGGCGCTGCCGCTGGCCACGCTGGCCCTGGTGGCGCCGCTGCGCATGCTGTGCGCCTTCCACTACACCGTGGTCACCGCGATCGGCGTGCCGGAGGTGGCCACGCGCGAACTGGTGTTCGCCAGTTTCTGCGTCCCGGCCGCCGTCGGGGCCGGTGCGCTGATCGGCGGCCTGCAGGGTGCGGCCTGGGCCTGGCTGCTGGCCTATCCGGCCGTCTACCTGGTCTCCACGGTGCTCACCGGCCGGGCGATGCAACTGCGGCCTCTGCGGGTGGCGCAGCCGCTGCTCGCTCCCTTGCTGGCAGGCATGGCAATGCTGGCCGCAGCGTGGGCCTGCAGGGTCGCTCTGGGTGCGCAGACGGCACCCGTCTGGTATCTGGTGGTCGCGCTGCCCAGTTGCGCACTGGTGTACCTGCTGGTGCTGCGCCTGCTGGCGCATGCCATGCTGCAAGATGCGAGGTCGCTGGTGCTTGACATCCTGCGCCCGAAGCGCAGCGGCTGAGGCTGGCGCCACGGCAGCGCCCGCCCCGGGGGCACTCAGAACGCGGCTTGGGCGACCACGACGCCGATCGAGCCGACCAGGGCCGCGCGCCGAAACCAGCTGCCCCAGAAGCGCCCGTCCCAGGGTGAATCGAAGTACAAGGGGTTGCTCACCACCTTGAAACCATTGCGCTCGAGCAGGGCCCTGAACTCGTCCATGTTCCAGGTGTGGTGCTGCGCCGGCCCCATCGGGTTGCTGCTCGGTTCGCGCTCCCAGCGACGACGGAAGTAGCTGCGTGAGTTGGCAAAACTGATGATGAGCACCCCGGGGCCGCGCAGGGCCGCGCGGAAGTGGCGCACCAGGCCTTCCGAATCGGGCACGTACTCGATGACGCTGGAGCAGACGATGGCGTCGTAGTGCCGGTTGGCCAGAGCCTGCTCGGCATCGGTGATGACCTCGAAGCTCAGGTCGGCACCGGGCTGCACCAGCGAACGCGCCTGCTTGATCATGTCGGCCGAGGTGTCCACCCCCAGCACACGCAGGCCGCAGGCCTGGATCTGACGGCCCAGGCGGCCGGGTCCGCAGCCATAGTCGAGCACGTACGAGCCCGCCGGAATCCAGCGCCGGACCAGGCGCACGAAGCAGTTGCCGCGCACGTAGTTGCCGGCACCGACGGCTTGGTCGATGTCGGCGGCGAACTTGTCCGCCAACTTGTCGAACGGCATGGTCACTTGTGCGTGCTTGAGGGCCAGGACGTCATGCGCGTGCACCGGCCAGCCCCGGCGCTGAAGCCAGCGGCGGCACCGAACCTCGACAAGAGTCGAGCACAGTCACCCATCCAGCCCACTTCGCCATCTATTGCCCCCCTCTGGCTATTGCGCGACTGTAATCGCTGCGGCAATGGCCTCAGCGGCCGAGCGCGTGATCGATGTCAGCCGCCGGCGCAGTCTCGTGCGGCATCGTGCCCCCAACGCAATCCGCGAGCCGAATCCGACTCCCTAAGCTGTAGTCCCTAATTTCGCGTCCACTCCCCATTCAGGACGAACCGGGCGGGGCCGCATGTTCCTATGCTTCGGCGACGCGGGTGTTGGGGCCGGCGGCTGGAGGGCGCGATGGGACAACAAACGGTTTTTGGGCGGCTCGTGGCCGTGCTGGGCCTGTTGTTGCCCGTGGCTTGGCCCTTGAGCACGGCGGCCGCACCGGCACCGGCCGCGGCCCTCGTCACCATCATCGAAGGCGACGCGATTGTGCTGCGCGACACCGCGCGCTTCGCCGCCGCCGAAGGCCTGCGCCTGCGCGCCGACGACATCATCACCACGGGCACCGCCGCGCGCCTGGTGCGCATCGAGCTCGACGACGGCAAGACACTCGATCTGGGCCCCGCCACGCAGCTGATGCTGCTGCCGCGTCCGCTGGCGCGCGAGGCCGGCGGTGTGCCCACCGCCTACCTGCTGCAGGGCTGGCTGAAGCTGACGGTGCCGGCCAAGGCCGCCACGCCGGCTGCGCTGGCCACGCCGCGGCTGGACGTGGTGCGCATCGGCGGCACGCTGATCGCCAGCGTCGCGGCCGAGCAGCTGTGGGTGTTTGCCGAGGCCGGCGGTGTCGACCTGCAGCGCCGCCGCGACGGCAAGACACAAGCGCTGCAGCCGCTGCGCGACGGCGACTCCTTCCTGCTTGCGGGCAACGGCCCGGCCAGCGTCAGCCGCACGCCGCCGGCCGCGCTGCGCGGCCAGGTGCCGCGCCCCTTCCTCGACACGCTGCCGCGGCGCGCTGATCGTTTCGCCGGCCGCACGGTGGAGCCGGTGCGCCCGGCCGAAGTGGCCTATGCGGAAATCGCACCCTGGGTCAACGCCGAGCCGGCGCTGCGCACGGCCTTCGTCCAGCGCCTGACGCCGCGCGCGCGGGACACCGGCTTCCGCAACGCGCTGGTGGCCGAGATGAAGCTGCATCCAGAGTGGCAGCCCGTGCTGTTCCCGCCGCCGCCCCCGCCCAAGCGCCCGCCTTCAGCGCCCACGCCGGCGCTGCCGCCGGCCGCCGACACGGCCACCGCCGCCACCCAGCCCGAAGCCAGCCCGCCCACTGCCGCGGCGTCCGGCACGCAATAAGTCCCCGCACCGAGAACCGCCATGAAGCTGCTGCTCAAGTTCAACCTGGTCTTCATCATCGTCTTCGCGCTCGGCCTCGCGGCCACCAGCGTCATCACGCGCCAGCTGCTGCTGCGCAACGCGCAACAGGAAGTGCTGCAGCACGCGCGCTTCATGCTGGAGAAGGCGCTGGCGGTGCGCTCGTACACCTCCACGCAGGTGGCGCCGCTGCTCGAAACGCAGATGAAGTACAGCTTCCTGCCGCAGTCGGTGCCGGCCTTCTCGGCCACCGAGGTGCTGGCCACGCTGCAGAAGAGCCACCCCGAATACGGCTACAAGGAAGCCACGCTGAACCCCACCAACCCGCGCGACCGCGCCGTGGAATGGGAGACCGACGTGATCAACGATTTCCGCAAGACGCAGCAGACCAAGGAAGCCGTCGGCGAGCGCGACACCCCGAACGGCCGTTCGCTGTACATCGCGCGCCCCATCCGCATCACCGACGGCGCCTGCCTGCGCTGCCACAGCACGCTGGACGCCGCGCCGCGCACCCTGGTCGAGAAGTACGGCCCGGCCAACGGCTTCGGCTGGCAGCTCAATGAGGTGGTGGGCGCGCAGATCGTCTCGGTGCCCATGGCCGTGCCGCTGGCCCGGGCGCAGGAAGCCTGGCTGACCTTCATGGCCTTGCTGACCACGGTGTTCGTCATCATCGCCATCGCGCTCAACGTCATGCTGTGGTTCCTGGTGATCCGCCCCGTCACCCAGCTGGCCACCATCGCCGACCAGGTGAGCCTGGGCGAGATGGGCGCGCCGCAGTTCCAGGCCGCCACCGGCGACGAGATCGGCAACCTGGCCCAGGCCTTCACGCGCATGCGGCGCAGCCTGGTGCAGGCGATGCAGATGCTTGACGGTGCGCCCGCGTGAGCGCCCGACCGATGGCCTTCATGTCCACTCCCGTGCCGATGCCGCTGCGCATCGGCAAGTACCGCATCACCGGGCTCATCGGTGAAGGTGCGATGGGCGTGGTCTACCGGGCGCAGGATCCCGACATCCAGCGCAGCGTGGCCATCAAGACCATCCGCGCGCCGCTGCGCCAGGACAGCGGCGACGGGCCCACGGCGCTGCGCCAGTTCCGCGTCGAGGCGCAGGCCGCGGGCCGGCTGAACCACCCCAACATCGTGGCCATCTACGAGAGCGGCGAGTTCGGCGACAGCGGCGAGGAACTCTTCATCGCCATGGAATGTGTGGACGGCCCCTCGCTGGCCACGCTGGCGCGGCGCGGCGAGCGCCTGGCCCTGCCCGACGTGATGGCGGTGATGCTGCAACTGCTGGAAGCGCTGCAATGCGCGCACGCGCAGCGCGTGTGGCACTGCGACATCAAGCCCAGCAACCTGCTGGTGGCACCCGACGGCCGCATCAAGGTCACCGACTTCGGCATCGCGCGCGTGGAAGCCTCGGGCATCACGCTGCGCAACGCGCTGTGGGGTTCACCCGGCTACATGGCGCCCGAGCGCTTCGCCGGCGGTGCGATGGACCAGCGGGTCGACCTGTTCTCCTGCGGCGTGCTGCTGTACGAGCTGCTCACCGGCAGTGCACCCTTCGTCGGCAGCGCCAGTTCGGTGATGTACCAGGTGCTGCAGCAGCAGGCACCGGCACCCTCGTCGCAGCCCGGCTCCACCGCCACGCTGGCGCTCGACGCCGTGGTGGCGCGCGCGCTGGCCAAACACCCCGGCGAACGTTACGCCAGCGCCGAGGACATGCGCCGCGCGCTGCTGGAGGCCGTGGCCTCGGCGCGCACACCGCGCACGCTGTCGCGCGAGGCGATGGCGGTGGTGTTGAACAACGGCACCGATGCGCAGGTGACGCAGACGGCCTGGCCGGTGAGCCGGCCGCCGACGCTGCACGACGCGGTGACGGCGATCAACCTGCGTCCACCGGTGGACGCCGCGC
Organism: uncultured Rubrivivax sp.; assembly: GCA_964423075.1. GTDB lineage: Bacteria > Pseudomonadota > Gammaproteobacteria > Burkholderiales > Burkholderiaceae_C > Rubrivivax. The sequence continues at coordinate 11,454 of CAYREA010000079.1, forward strand.
CGCCCCCGGCCACGCTGCCGCCGGCAGCAACGGCAGCACCGGCCGCCGCGGCGCCGGCGCCCGTCACGCCCACCGACGCGCCGCGCCTGGGCCTAGCCGCACTGTCCGAAGTGGAAGCGCTGCTGCGCCCCTGCCTGGGCCCGATGAGCCGCATCGTCGTGCGCGAGGCCGCGCGCCGCAGCCAGACCCTGCCCGAGGTGGTGGCGCGCATCGCCGAAGAGTCGCTGACGCCGGTGGAACGCCCGGTGTTCCTGCGCAAGGCGCGCCGCCTGCCCGGCATGGCCGGCGCCGCCGACCCCGCGGCCACCGGCAGCGGCCCGCGCCCCGAGACCGATGTGCCGCTGGTGGCGCGCACGCTGCTCACGCCCGAGACCATCGAAAAGGCCGGCCGCCTGCTGGCGCGCCAGGCCGGGCCGCTGGCCATGCTGCTGGCGCGCCGCGCCGCCACCGGCTGCAACTCGCGCGAGGTCTTCTTTCACCGCCTGGCCGACGCCGCCGCGGACATGGTGGACCGCGAGGCCCTGCTGGTCGCGCTGTCGCGCATGGAGTAGAACGCCGGCGCTGCGCCGGATGTCCGGCTTGCGGCCACTCTTGCGTGGAGCCGGTATGCGCACTCAACTTGTCCGGCCGCTGCGACCCACCCACCTCATCCTGCTGGCCGCGCTGGCGTCTGCCTGTGGCGGCGGTGGCGGCGGCAGTGCCGAGCCACCGCCCGCCCCCGACCCGGGGGCCTGCGTGGCCATCGCCGACGAGATCACCTTCTTCCGCGGGCCGGCGTCCAACGAGTGGAACGACGTGCTCGTGGATGCGCAGCAGCGCGCCTGGCTGGCCGGTTATGCCGACGGCCAGGTGGGCCAGAGCAACCTCGACCCCTCGGGCAACAGCCGCGCCGTGCTGCGCCAACTGGCGCGCGACGGCTCGCTGCTGTGGGACAGCGGTGCCGAGTTCGACACGCCCGGCACCGACGTGGCCGAGGCGCTGGCGCTTGACGCCCAGGGCCGGGTGCTGGTGGCCGGCCGCACCAGCGGCGCTTTCGCGGGCCACGCCAACGCCGGCCAGTTCGACAGCTTCGTGGCCTGGAACAGCGGCGCGGGCTGGCGCGTCCACCAGAGCGGCACCGAGAGGCCGCAGCACCCGCGCCGCCTGAGCGTGGCGGCCGATGGCGACATCGTGGTGGCGGGTTACGACGACATCTACATCCCCACCAATTTCGTCGAGGCCTGGGCCGACCCCTTCGTCCAGCGCCTGGCGCGTCTGGACGCGGGCCAACCCGGCGAACGCCTGCAGGCGCGCTGGACGCACCAGTTCGCCAGCAGCGGCGACGACCAGGCCGACGCGCTGGCGCTGGACGCAGGGGCGGGCGGCTCCAGCTACGTGGCGGGCGCGGTCAACACCGGCGCCGGCCGCGGCATGTTCCTGCGCAAGCTGGGTGCCGACGGAGGTGTGTCGTGGACGGTTCAACCCGGCGCGAACCCCTTCGGCCACATCGCGGCGGTCATTGCGCAAGCCGACGGCACGCTGCTGGTGGGCGGCACGGTGTTCGGCTCGTTCCACGGCGCGCAGCCCGTCGGCGAGCAGGACGTGTTCGTAGCGCGTCTGGACGCCGCGGACGGCCGCGTGCTGCAGGCCTGGCAGTTCGGCTCCGTCGACAGCGAACGCCTGGCCGACATGAAGCAGGACGCCGCCGGCAACATCCTGCTGCTGGGCGAGACCGTCGGCGCCGTGGTGCCGGGGCAGCCCAAGGCCGGCGAGATCGACCTGTTCCTGATGCGCGTGTCCCCCAGCGGCCAGCTGCTGGCCGCGCGCCAGTGGGGCACGGCCGATGACGAAGGTGCCCGCCGCCTGGCCGTGGACGCCTGCGGACGCGTGCTGGCCGTGGGCTACTCGGCCGCCAACGGCCGCCGCGCCGGCGTGATGTGGTTCTGGAAGCCGGCCGGCTGAGCGCCAGCTTCAGGGCTGGCGGGGCGGGCCTTGCAGCAGCTTCACCAGCGCCGCGTAGCCATGGGCCTGGGCCAGCTGCAGCGGCGTGCGGCCTTCGCGGTCGGCAAGGCTCGTGCTCGCACCGGCCTCCAGCAAGGCCTGCACCGTCGCCTGGTGGCGGGGGCCGCCGTTGCCCAGCACCACGGCCTCGATCAAGGCCGTCCAGTGCAGGTTGTTGACATGGTCCAGCGGCGCGCCGGCGCGGATGAGCTGGCGCACCACACCGTCGTGGCCCAGGTGCGCGGCGGCGATGAGCGCGGTGCCGTCGTAGCGGCTGGTCACCAGCTTCGCGCTGGCGCCGGCCGCCAGCAGCACGCGCAGCGTCTCTTCGTCGTCGGCCACGGCGGCGATGGTCACGGCGTCGTAGCGGCCGTTCTCCAGCGCGGCACTGTCGGCGCCGGCGGCCAGCAGCGCCTGCACCGCCTCGCGCTGGCGCGCGAAGGTGGCCACGTGCAGCGGCGTACGGCCTTGTGCGTCGCGCGCAGCCAGCAGCGTGCGCGGCTGCGGGCTGGCGCGCAGCAGCTTCTGGATGCCGGCCGTGTCGCCGCGCTGCGCCGCGGCATGCAGGCCCTGATAAGCCGCGGCTTCGGCCGGGCTGGGCGGCACCTGCGCCAGCGCCGGGGCCACGGGCCCCAGCGTGGCGGCCAACAGGACGATGAAGGCGCGCAGCGGGTTCACTTCAGCAGGTCCTTCACCTTGTCCAGCGCGGCCATCGCGCACTGCTCGTCGAGGTGGCCACCGGGTGCGCCGCCCACGCCCACCGCGCCGATCACCTCGTTGCCCACCTTCACCGGCACGCCGCCGCCGAGCAGCAGGTAACCGGGGATGTAGACCAGGTTGGCCGCGGCGGGATTCTTCTGCGCCGCTTCCATCATCGCCAGCGTGGTGTTCTTGGCCGATGCGGAGGTGTAGGCCTTCTGCTGGCTGGCGCCGAGCGTATGCGGGCCGGCGTTGTCGGCGCGCTGCACGGCGCGCACGCCGCCGGCCCGGTCCACCACGGTGGCGGTGACGGCGTAACCGCCCGCGCTGCAGGCGGCCACGCTGGCGGCCGCGATCTGGTTGGCCAGCTCCAGCGACATGTTCTTTTCGCTGCGCACGGCCTGTGCGTGGGCGGGTGCGGCCAGCGCGGCGGCAACGGCGATGAGGGCGGCGGGGACGAGGCGGTTCATGCGGTGTTCTCCAGGTGTGCCGGCCCTTGCTGGACCGTGCCGCCACTGTAGGAAGCACCCGCCGGCGTGCCCATTCGTACGCGCACGCGCCGGCTTCCGTATCTCTACGTAGGGCCGCCGTCCAGCGCCGCGCCGTAGACGCGGATCAGCTGTGCCAGCGTCGCCACCTCCAGCTTGGCGCCGAGGTTGGCGCGGTGTGTTTCCACCGTGCGCGGCGACAGCGCCAGCGCGCGCGCCACCTCCTTGTTGGTGAGCCCTTCCACCACCAGGCCCAGCACCTCGCGCTCGCGCTCCGACAGGCGCGCCAGCCGCTCGCGCGCCTCGCGGGTAACGGCGCTGCGCTCGCGCGAGCGCACGTGCGTGCGCACGGCCTGGTGCAGGGTGTCCAGCAGCAGGTCGTCGTCGACGGGCTTTTCCAGGAACTCGGCCGCACCCTGCTTGAAGGCGCGCCGGCACATGTCCACCGTGCCGTGGCCGGTGAGCATCACCACCGGCTGGTCGGCGCCTTCGGTGCGCAGGCGCTCCAGCACCGCCAGGCCGCTCAGCCCCGGCATGCGCATGTCCAGCACGATGGCACCGATGGCGGTGCGGTCGAAGTTGGCGAGGAAGTCGTCCGGGTGCGGCCAGCTGGCCACACGCAGGCCCACGGTGCCGATCAGCAGCGCCAGCGCTTCGCGCACGGCCTCGTCGTCGTCGACGAGGTGGATCAGGGGCGAGACGGAAGCGGCGGGTGTCACGGGCCGCATGCTGGCACAGCTGCCGGCGGCCCGCCCTTCAGGGCCCAGGGGGCCTACTTCACCTTCAGATCAAAGCGCGGGTGGCAATCGGCGCAGTAGTTGACCGGCTTCTCGTGCACGCGGTGGCACAGGCTGCAGTCGGCCTCGGTGCCGTAGTGGCGGTTCTCGTGCGGGTTCACCGGCTTGACCTTGGCGGTGATGGCGGCGAGCTTCTTCGAGTCGCCGTCGCCGTGGCAGGACAGGCAGGTTTCCTGCGGCACCGGGTCGGTCTTCTTCGCCGTGGTGTGGCACTTGGTGCACTTGTAGCCTTCGGCGGCGTGCACCTTGCCGAGAGCGCCGTCGGGTTTGTTCAGCGTGTCCTGCGCGAAGGCCGGGGTGGCGATGAAGCCGGCGATGACGAGGGCCAGCGCGGCCAGGAAGCCCGTGAGAGGGAGGGTTGCGATCTTCATGCGGGTCTCCCTTTCAGAGCTTGGCGACGTGGCGGCCGGCGAGGTAGCCGAAGGTGTAGCAGCGGCCCAGCGAGAGGCCGAACACCGTAAGCGGGTAGTCCACGCCGCCGTAGAAGCCGGCGGCCATGTTGCCGACGATGTAGAGCCCGGGGATGGGCTTGCCGTCGGCGTCGAGCGCGCGGTGCTTGGTGTCCACCAGCATGCCGGAGCACAGCGTCGAGACACGCAGCCGCCGGTGGATGCCGTAGAACGGCGCCTTCACCACCGGGATCATCCATTCCGGCGCCTTGCCGAACTCGGTGTCCGACTTCGCCGCCACCATCTCGTTGTAGCGCTTGACGGTGGCCACGAAGTTGGGCACGTTCACCTCGAGCTTGCGCGCCAGCTCTTCCAGCGTGTCGGCCTTCCAGGTGTTGGTCTGCGACGCGAACACGCCCACCTTGGGCCCCGGCTCCTCGGGCATGTAGTTCTTCATGCGCTCGGGCGGGAACAGCACGCCGGGCCACTTGGCGGCGGCGCTCATGTAGTCGGCGTCGAACACCTGGCAGTAGTGGCCCGCGTCCTTGGCCTCGCGCAGGTAGTTGTTGAAGAGGGACATCTCCACCGACTCGTTGATGAAGCGCCGGCCCTCGCGGTTCACCGCCAGGAAGGGCATGTCGCACATCGTCGCCGGGCCGGCGTCGAAGTCGTGCAGCATCTTGGTGTGGCCGATGGGTTCGATCACGCCGCCGGCCCAGTAGGCCATCGAGAAGCCGTCGCCGGTGCGGTCCATCATCTTGCGGCCGAAGTGCTTGAGGTCGGGGATGAAGTACTCGCACATGGCCTTGTTGTTCTGGTAGTCGCCGGCGGACAGGATGACGCCCTTCTTCGCCATCACGCGCAGGTACTTGCCGTCGGGCCGGCGCGCGATCACGCCCTGCACCTGGCCCGTGGCGCTCTGCACCAGTTGCTGCGCCGGGGTGCGGAAGAAGAACTTCACGCCGGCCTTCTCGGCCGTCTTGGCCAGCGCACGGATGCCGTCGCCCGCGGTGTAGGGCTTGGGGCCGAAGAACGAGGTCACGTAGTTCAGCGTGTAGCCGTTGACCTTGCGGATGGCGGCCTGCGGGCCGCTGCCCTGGTCGACCACCTGGGCACCGCCCTGCTTGGCGCGATCGATGACCCAGCGCACGGCCTCGCCGGAGTGGTAGGCCCATTCGCGCAGGATGTCGGGGTTGCTGCGGTGGTTGTTGTCGGCCATCAGCTTGGACACCAGGGCCTCGATGCCGGCCTTGTCGGTGCTGGCCAGGTCGATGCCCGAACCGGTGTTGCCCTGCGACACCGGCATCGGGTGCTTCTGCAGCACGGCCACCTTGGCGCCGTTCTCGGCGGCCGACAGCGCCGCTGGCACGCCCGAGGCACCGGCGCCGACGACCACGACATCGAAGGTGAGCGTCTCGGCGATGTCGGCCTCGGCGATGGGCTTGGGCCTGGGCAGGAAGTTCAGCGAGGCGCCGCCGTCGCTGCTGATGGCGAAATCGACATCCGGCCGCGTGGCCGCGCCGGCGCCGCCGGCCAGGCCCATGGCGCCGATGCCGGCCGCGCCGGCCGCCGTGCGCGAGAAGAAGCTGCGGCGCGACAGGCCGTGCGCCAGCACGCTGCGGGTGTAGTTGTCGAGCGCGCTCGTTGCCGTGGTTTGGTCTTTGTTCATCGTGATTCCTCAGCGAAACACTTGATCCGGATCGAGTCAGGACTCGACGGATTCGGATAAACCCTTACTTCGAATCGATTGTGGGAAGCCGCCGCGCCGGAATCCATTCGCTTCTTGGGCCGAGGTATCGGCCCCGCCTATCGACCGCATGCACTGCCCCCACCCATGCCCCACGCCGCCTCGCCCGCCGTGCTGTTCCAGCGCCTGATGGCGAAGTCGCGCCTGCGCCACCTGCAACTGCTGGTGGCCGTGGCCGACGAGGGCAACCTCAAGCGCGCCGCCGCCGACATCGGCCTCAGCCAGCCCGCCGCCACGCAGGCGCTCGCCGAACTGGAAGAGCTGCTGGAGGTGCCGCTGTTCGAGCGCCACGCCAAGGGCATGCGGCTCACGGCGGCCGGCACGGCGGTGATCCCGGTCATCCGCCACACGCTGGAAGCGCTGCGGGCGTCCACCGAGTCGCTGGCGGCGCTGCGCGAGGGTGTGTCGGGCCGGCTGCGCCTGGGCGTCATCACGGCCGTGGCCTCGGCCGTGCTGGGCGAGCGCGTGCTGCGCTTCTGCGCGCGCCACCCGGCGATGCGGGTGGAGATCGTCGAAGACTCGGCGGTGCACCTGCTGCAGGAACTGCAGGCCGGCACGCTGAACCTGGTGCTGTGCCGGCGGCCCACACCGGTGCCGGCGCGGCTGCACTTCGAGCGCCTGCGCGCCGATGAAGCCTGCGTCATCGCCGGCCCCGGCCACCCGCTGGCCGGCCGCCGCGGGCTGAGGCTGGAAGACGGCGCTGCCTACCCGTGGATGCGGCCGCCGCGCGTGGTGTGGATCCGCGAGGTTTTCGACGAGCTGTTCGACAACGCCGGCATCACGCCGCAGCTGCACCCGGTGTCCACGGCTTCGTTGGGGCCGCTGCCGGAGATCCTGCGCGACAACCGGACGCTGGCGCTGTGCCCGGCGACGCTGGCGCGCACGCTGCTGCGCTGGCAGCTGGTGGTGGCGCTGGACCTGGACCTGGGTGCGCCCAAGGGCGAGATCGGCCTGCTGTGCGACGCCGCCACGCTGGACGACCCGGTGCACCGCGAGTTCATCGACGCGCTGCGCATCACCGAGCCGGCACCGGCCGCTGCAGTGACAGCGTGAAGCGCAGCCCCTGCGGTGGCGCCGGCGCGGCCTCCAGGCGCGCGCCCATGCCTAACGCGAGCGTCTCGCACAGCGGCAGCCCAAGGCCCAGCCCGCCGGGGCGTGTGGTGTAGAAGGGCTCGAAGAGGCGCGGCAGCGCGTCGGCCGGCAGGCCGGGGCCGCTGTCTCGCAGGGCCAGCGTGGCGGTGTCGCCGGACTGGCCCAGTTCCACCACCAGTTCGCGCCGGCCCGCGGGCACGGCCTGCAGCGCCGCCAGCGCGTTGCTGGCCAAGTTGTGCACGATCTGCTGCAGCGCCACCGGGTCAGCCAGCGCCAGCGGGGCCTGGCCTTCGAAACGCAGTGACACGCCGAGTGTGTTCAGCTCGGGCTGCAGCAGGTCCAGCGCCTGGCGCGCCGCGGCGGCCAGATCCACCGGCTGCAGGGCACCGCCCTCGCCCGCCTGCTGCACACGCTGGCGCAGCCGCGCCACCACCTCGGCCGCGCGGCGCGCCTGCGCGGTGGCGGCGCCGAGCGCGTGGCGTGCCTGGTCCAGCTCGGGCGGGTCTTCGTCGAGCAGGCGGCGCGCGGCCTGGGCGTTGGCGCTCATCGCGGCCAGCGGCTGGTTGAGTTCATGCGCCACGCCTGCCGCCATCTCGCCCAGGGCGTTCAGGCGCGCCACCTGCGACAGGCGCAGCAGTTCCTCGGCCCGCCGCCGCGCGCGGCGCGCGCCCAGCCAGGCCGCCAGGCCGAAGCTGGCCAGCGCCACAGTGGCCGCCCAGCCCCACAACCAGGCCCAGGGCCATTGCGCAGGGCCGGTGGCGCGCTGCAGCTGCAGCTCGAAGGGCTGGCTCGGCGCCGACAGCGTCTTGCCGAAAACGAAACCCGGCGTCAGCCCGCTGGGCCGCGCGGGCGCGTCGGGGCCGGCCTGCAGCAGCAGGGTCTGCGCGCCGTGCACCAGGCGCACGGCCACCGGCCCGCCGCGGGCGATGGGCCAGTCGCCCCAGGGCGCCATGCGCTGGGCGTCGATCACCAGGGCGTAGCTGGCCGGCGTGCCGGCCTGCACCAGCGTGTAGCGCGCCGCCGCGGCGTCCACCGCCGCCAGCTCGGGGCGCTGCAGGGCGCGCGAGCGTTCTTCGGCCGCTTGCAGCGCCGCATCGGGCCAGGGCGTGGCGGCGTCGCGCCGCAACACGCGCAGCAGTTGCGGGTACAGCGCCGGGAGGCGTTGTTCGGGATGGTCGGAGCCGGCTTCGGCCGTGCCGAGCAGCGCCAGCGTGGCGAGGATGGCTTCGTGCTGCGCGGCGCGCTGGCTCAGCAGGCGGTG
>CAYREA010000080.1:0-19872 GCA_964423075.1 uncultured Rubrivivax sp.
AGCGCCGCTTCCAGGCCCTTCATGTTCGGCGTGAGCACCGAGTAGCGCACGCCGGGCTGGCGCGTGATGCCGGCCATGACCTCGGCGTTGTCGGCCATTTGCGGCACCCACTTGGGGCTCACGAAGCTCGTGACCTCCACCTCGCGCAGGCCGGCGGCCTGCAGGCGGTGCACGAGCTCGATCTTCTGCGCGGCACTGACGGGCTGTGCCTCGTTCTGCAGCCCGTCGCGCGGGCCGACCTCGACGAGGGTGACGTGGGTGGGCAGCATGGTTCTTCTCGCGTGTCCTCAACAGGGTGGAAGGGTACACGGCGCGCGCGGTTTCAATGGTTTCAGGGCCTTGGCTTTCTACCTTCAGGGGGATGGCCGCGGCGGCACACGCTGCCCACACTGCCGTCCCAGGAGATCACCATGCACAGCCGCCACTGCCTTCAACTCGCCGACCGCATGAACGCGGTGCTGCTGCGCGAGCTGGGCGCCGGCGTCGACCGCCACCGCATGCTGAAGGACGAGCGCTACGCACGTGACGTGCTGCTGGTCTGCGACGGCCTGGCCGAGACCCCGGGCCCGCTGCTGGCGCACCACTTCCGCAACGCCTGGGAACTGCCTGAAGAACCTCGGTCCGACGCGGCGCTGGCCACGCGCATCACCAACGTGCTGCTCGGCCGCCACATGGGTACCCCCGCCTCCACGGAGCCCGAGCCGCTGGCTACCATGGGCTGATGCCCGACGAGATCGCCACGCGCGCCACGCTGCTGCTGATGGGCGGCATCGTGGCCGGGCTGACGATGGCGCCGGTGGTGGCGTGGATCTGGCGCTGGCTGGCGCGGGCGAAGAGCGGGGCCAGCATCGGCATCGCCGCCGGGCTGGCGCTGTTCGGCGCCGGCATGGCCTGGGTCTCTGTCGACATGGCCGCGGTGGTGCTGGCGCGTGAGGGCCAGGTCAGCCTGCGCGGCGAGTTCCAGGGCTTCGAATCGGTCACGCTGCGTGAAAGCCCGCGCAGCGGGCAGAAGCTCAAGGGCGCGGCGCCGCTGGTCGGCTTCGTGCTGCCCGATGGCAGCCGGCACCAGCTGCGCGGCCTCTCGGGCAGCCTGCAAGGCCTGCAGCCAGGTGACGCCGTTCCGGTGCGCGTGGACCCGCGCGACCCCGCCGGCGCGGTGATCGAGGATTTCCAGAACATGCACGCCGCGCTGGCGCTGTTTGCGCTGTTCGGTGTGCTGGCGCTGCTGGGCGCGCTGCACAACGTGGCGCAGGGCGTGATCGACCTGCGGGAAGAGCGTGCCGCGGCCAGCAAAGGCCGCGGGCGCCGGCCGGCGCCGGCGCCGTCGCGGTTCATGGCCTGGCGCGACGGCACCGCAGGCCAGCACTGGCGCACGAGCTGCCAGCGCAGCGCGATCGGCGCGCTGGTGCTGGGGGTGGCCTCGCTCTTCGTGCTGGGCGAGTCGATGGACGTGGCGCGCGCGTTCGCCATCGCGCTGGCCGCGGTGGCGGTGTCGCTGCTGATGTTCGGCGCCGCCGCGGCCTTGAAGGCTGGCGAGGCCAGGCCGCTGATGCGCTTCAGCGGCTTTGTCATCGGCGCGGTGGGCTTTGGCGGCTTCGCGGCGATGCTGTGGCTGCTCAGCGGGCCGGCGCCTGCAGCCTGAGCAGCTCGCCGCCTTCGGCGACCTGGTCACCCGCCGCGTAGAGCAGCTCCTGCACCACGCCGTCATGCGGGGCGGCGATGGTGTGCTCCATCTTCATCGCCTCCATCACCGCCAGCGCCTGGCCGCGCTTGACGGCGTCGCCCGCCTTGACGAGGAAGCTCACCACCTTGCCCGGCATCGGCGCCGACAGGCGGCCACCTTCGCCGGCCCCTTCGCCGGCGTGTGCGATGGGGTCGTGTTCGTCCACGAGCGCGCTGCCGCCGGCGGCGAACACCGCGTGGCGTTCGCCCACCGCGTAGACCTGCAGCGTGTGGCGGGCGCCGCCGAGCGTCACGTCGAACGCGGCGCCGCCCAGCGGCGTGGCGGTGAAGGGCTGGCGCTGGCCGGCGATCTCGAGCACGGTGGCGCCGTCGTGCAGGCGTTCCACCACGGCCACCAGCGGGCTGCCGCCAATGGCCAGCGTGAGCCGCCGGCGCGCACCGCCGTGCAACCGCCAGCCGTCGCGGCGGCTCCAGGGGTCGGCGTCTTCGAGCGCACGTTCAGCCGCCAGGTGGTGGGCTGCGACGCCGGCGGCCGCAAGCTCCGGCGCCAGCGGCGGCGCCTCGAACAGCGCCGTGCGCTCGCGTTCGATCAGCGCGGTGTCCAGGTCGGCAGTGGCGAAGCTGTGGCTCGCCACCACGCGCCGCAGGAAGGCGACATTCGTGTGCAGGCCGACGATGTGCGTGGCGTCGAGTGCCGCCGCCAGCCGTGCCAGCGCCTGCTGGCGGTCTTCACCCCAGACGATGAGCTTGGCGATCATCGAGTCGTAGTGCGGGCTGATGGCGTCACCCTCGCGCACGCCGGCGTCCACGCGCGGCAGCTCATCGCTGCGCTCGAAGCGCACATGCGCCGGCCAGCGCGCCACGTGCAGCGTGCCGGTGGCGGGCAGGAAATTGGCATCCGGGTTCTCGGCACAGATGCGCGCCTCGATGGCATGGCCACGGCGCGTGAGCGCGGCCTGCTGAAGCGGCAGCGGCTCGCCGCCGGCCACACGCAGCTGCCACTCCACCAGATCGAGCCCGGTGATGGCCTCGGTGACCGGGTGCTCCACCTGCAGCCGCGTGTTCATCTCCATGAAATAGAAGCGCAGGTCACCGTCGTCCTGCTCTTCGGCGATGAACTCCACCGTGCCGGCGCCGACATAACCCACCGCCATGGCCGCGGACACGGCGGCAGCGCCCATCTCGGCGCGGCGCGTGGCGCTCATGCCCGGCGCGGGTGCTTCTTCCAGCACCTTCTGGTGGCGGCGCTGGACCGAGCAGTCGCGCTCGAACAGGTGCACGCAGCGGCCCTGGCCGTCGGCAAAAACCTGGATCTCGATGTGGCGCGGGCGCGTGACATAGCGCTCCACCAGCACATGCTCGTCGCCGAAGCTGGCCTTGGCCTCGCGCTGGCACGAAGCCAGCGCGGCGGCGAAGTCTTCCGCCTGGTCGACACGCCGCATGCCCTTGCCACCGCCACCGGCGCTGGCCTTGATGAGCACCGGGTAGCCGATGCGTGCGGCTTCCTGGGCCAGGAGCGCAGGGTCGTTGTCCTTGCCGTGGTAACCCGGCACCAGCGGCACGCCGGCCTTTTCAATCAGGGTCTTGGCGGCGCTCTTGCTGCCCATGGCGGCGATGGCCGATGCCGGCGGGCCGATGAAGACGAGGCCGGCGTCGGCGCAGGCGCGCGCGAAGTCTTCGTTCTCGCTCAGGAAACCGTAGCCGGGGTGCACGGCCTGGGCCCCGCTGGCGCGCGCGGCGTCGATGATGCGCTGCCACTGCAGGTAGCTCTCGCGCGCCGGGCTGGCGCCGATGTGCACGGCCTCGTCGCAGGCGCGCACGTGGCGCGCGTTGGCATCGGCGTCGGAGTAGACGGCCACGGTGCGCACACCCAGGCGCCGCGCGGTGGCGGCCACGCGGCAGGCGATCTCGCCGCGGTTGGCAATGAGGATCTTCTGGAACATGGTCTCTCCGTGATCAGGGCACCCACACCACGTCGTCGTCGACTGCGTACAGTTTGCAAGGCAAACCGCGTGTGGCCTGGCAGAAGCCGAGCGCACGGCCCAGCGCCCAGTCGCCGCTGGCGAAACCGCCCGCGCCCTTGGGCCCGGCGGCGAATGCCCGCGGCTTCTTCGCCGCCAGGAAGCGGGTGTACAGGTTCTGGCGCGCCGCGGCCGACACCGGCACGCTGGCCGCGTCGTCCAGCGCGGCAAAGCCGCTGGCCGCTGGCCGCGGCACCAGGCCGCTGCGCGTGAAGCCGGCGCGGGCCAGGTGCTCTTCGACGAGCGGCACCCACTGGTCCATCTGCTGGGTGAAGCCCAGGTGGCCGTCGGCCCCGGCCTCGGGCAGGGCGTGGAACTCCACCTGCCCGCCGCCGTCCTTCCAGGCCTGGGCCCAGCGCTGCGGCCAGTCGGCACCCCAGTAGCGGTCATTGGCCCAGTACAGCCAGAGTGTGGGCAGCGCGGCGCTGGTTGCCTGCTGCTTCCACAGCGTGGACAGCGCCGTGGGGCTGCAGGAGTTGGCCGGGTGCGTGTCGGGCCGGCCGCCATGGCCGCCGGCGAAGTTGATCGCCGCCACCAGGCCCGGCGGATTGCGCGAGGCCACGGCCAGGGTGGTGAGCCCGCCCAGCGACGGGCCCGTCACCACCCAGCGCGCAGCATCCACCCAGGGCAGCGTGCGCGCCAGAGCCACGGTGGCCAGCACCTGGTCGGCGGCAGCCTGCGAAGCAGGGCCGGGGCGCATGGCCTGGCAGTCGCCGGCGTACTCAGGATCGAAGTCGCCATAGGTATCGCCGTAACCCACCCGGGTGGGTACGAAAACGGCGAAGCCCTTGCTGACGAAGTAGCGCGACTGCGGCTCGAAGCGCTGACGGCCCTGGCCGGCGCGCCTGTCCTGCGTGGCGCGGCCATGGTTCAGCACCAGCAGCGGGAAGGGCCCGTCGCCGGGCGGGCGGAAGGTGGTGACGGTGATGCTGCGGGTCTCGCGCCGGCCGAAGGCGTCCTGCACGCTGACGGACAGGCTCAGCTGCTCCTCGCGCAGATCGGCGGCCGGCGGTGGTTCGGCCGCTGCGGCAAGGCCGCAGAGCGCGGCCAGCAGGACGGCGGCCAGCCTCATCCCGCCTGCACCCGCCGTGGTGCCAGCCGCGCGAGCAGCGCGCGCAGGAAGCGGAACAGCACGACCACGATCACGAGCCCGGTCACCACCGCCAGCGCCAGCGCGACGAAGAACGCAACGGGGTGGGTCCAACTCAGCCACAACATGCCCGGCACGGCCAGGTCGCCCAGCAGCGACAGGCCGATGTTGGAGAAGGGCTCGGGCGAGGTGTTGGCCGCGGCACGCGTGGTGGCCTTGGCGGCATGGGCACCGGCGGCCAGCGTGCCGCCCAGCAGCGCGGCGATGACGCCAGCGGTGGTGTTGTCGGCCCCGAAGGCGCCGCTGAGGGCGCCTGCCGCCAGCGCCGCGCCGGCGGGGATGCGGATGAAGGTGTGCACCGTGTCCCACAGCGAATCCACCATGGGAATCTTGTCGGCGGTGAACTCCACCAGCGCCAGCATCGCACTCAGGCCCAGCACGGCCGGATGCTGCAGCACCTGCAGGCCGGGCGGCAAGTTCACCCAGCCCAGCCAGCCGGCGGCGCCGGTGATGAAGACCACGGCGTACAGGCGCAGGCCGCTGGCCCAGCCGAGCGCGGCGGCGATGGCGATGAGCTGGGTCAGGTCGAGTGTGTTCATCGCCAGGATGGGTCGCGCTTATTGAGGAAGGCCTGCACGCCTTCCTTGCCCTCGGCGCTGGCGCGGATGTCGGCAATGCGGCGCGCGGTCTCGTCGCGCAGTGCCGCGTCCACGTCGCGGCCGGCGACATCCTTCACCAACTGCTTGCAGGCTTTCACCGCGGCCGGGCCGTTGGCCACCAGGGCGCCGACGATCTCGGCCACCTTGGCCTCCAGCGCATCGGCCGCCACCACCTCGTGCACGAAACCGAGCGCCTGCGCCTGCGCGGCGCTGAAACGTTCGGCGGTGATGAAGTAGCGGCGCGAGGCCTGTTCGCCCAGGGCGCGCACGACGTAGGGGCCGATGGTGGCCGGCAACAGGCCAAGCTTGGCTTCGCTCAGGCAGAAATGCATGCCCTCGGCGGCCACCAGCACGTCGCAGGCGGCGGCCAGGCCCACGCCGCCGGCATAGCAGTCGCCCTGGATGCGGCCCACCACGGGGACGGGACAGTTCCACACCGTCCAGAGCATCTGCGCCAGCGCCGCGGCATCGGCCTTGTTCTGGTCCCAGCTGTAGTCGGCCATCGCGCGCATCCACGACAGGTCGGCGCCGGCGCAGAAAGCCTTGCCGTGGCCAGCCAGCACGATGGCGCGCAGGTCGGGGTCGGCGCCCAGCGTGGCGAAGGCCTGCGTGAGTTCGGCGATGACACCGTCGTTGAAGGCGTTGCGCACCTCGGGGCGGTTGAGCCAGACCTCGGCGACATGGGCGCCGGTGCGGCGGATCTCGAGGGTGGTGCTCATGGCTTCAATGGGCCCAGCCGCGCAGGCCCAGGCGCTGTTCGAAGGCGTGGAAGTCGCGGTCGCGGTGCAGCAGCGCGTAGTCGTTTTCGATGCAGAAGGCGGCCACCAGCACGTCGATGCCGCTGCGCACGGTGAAACCCTGGGCCCGCAGCTGTCGGTAGTGCTGCGCCGCGGCCAGGGCGAGCGTGGCACCACCGGTGTCTTCGACGTGCAGGCTCTCCATCAGGCGCCGCGCCTGGCGGTGCGCAGCTTCGTGGCGGAAGCCACGCAGCACCTCGAAGAGAACCAGGTCGGGCACCACGAGACGGATCTCGCCGTGGTCCAGCAAGGTGTCGAGGGTCTCGACAGCCGAGTGCTCGGCGTCGTTGAAGAAGTCGATCCAGACGCTGGAATCAACGACGAGCACGGCGCTTCCCCGGCGTGGCGGCGTAGGCCTTCGGCGCCGGCTCCTGCGCCACCGCGGGCTCGGCGGCCGGCTGCGTCCAGTCGATCGACTCGTCGCCTTCCCATTTCAGCTTGCCGCGCCACTTCAGGATCTCGCGGTAGGCCGCCTGCCGCGCCAGCAGCTTCAGGCCCGCCTCGACCGCGTCCTTCTTGGTCTTGTACGGGCCGGCCTGCATGGCCTTGTCCATCAACTCGTCGTCGATGTCGATGTTCGTGCGCATGATGTGTGTAAAACAACCAATGTGCACACATCGTACACTACATGCGGAAGATGCCGAAACGCGGCGCGTCCGGAATCGGCGCGTTGAGGCTGGCCGACAGGCCCAGCGCCAGCACCCGGCGCGTGTCGGTGGGGTCGATGACGCCGTCGTCCCACAGCCGTGCGCTGGCGTAGTACGGATGCGCCTGGTGTTCGAACTGCGTGAGGATGGGCGCCTTGAACGCCGCCTCTTCGTCGGCGCTCCAGCTACCGCCCTTGCCTTCGATGCCGTCGCGCTTGACGGTGGCCAGCACGCTGGCGGCCTGCTCGCCGCCCATCACGCTGATGCGCGCGTTCGGCCACATCCACAGGAAACGCGGCGAATAGGCGCGGCCGCACATGCCGTAGTTGCCGGCGCCAAAAGACCCGCCGATGATCACCGTGAACTTGGGCACCGTGGCCGTGGCCACCGCCGTCACCATCTTGGCGCCGTGTTTGGCAATGCCTTCGTTCTCGGCCTTGCGCCCGACCATGAAGCCGGTGATGTTCTGCAGGAAAACGAGCGGCACCTTGCGCTGGCAGCACAGCTCGATGAAGTGCGCGCCCTTCATGGCACTTTCGCCGAACAGGATGCCGTTGTTGGCGATGATCCCCACCGGCAGACCTTCGATGTGGGCGAAGCCCGTCACCAGCGTGGCGCCGTAGCGCGCCTTGAACTCGTCGAACTCGGAACCGTCGACGATGCGGGCGATGATCTCGCGCACGTCGAAGGGCTTGCGGGTGTCGGTGGGGATCACGCCGTGCAGTTCGCTCGCATCGAAGAGCGGCGGGCGCGGCGGCAGCAGGCGCAGCGGCTGCGGCTTGCTCCAGTTCAGGTTGGCCACGCTGGCGCGTGCGATGGCCAGCGCGTGCATGTCGTTCTCGGCCAGGTGGTCGGCCACGCCCGACAGCCGCGTGTGCACGTCGCCACCACCCAGGTCTTCGGCGCTCACCACCTCGCCGGTGGCGGCCTTCACCAGCGGCGGGCCGCCCAGGAAGATGGTGCCCTGGTTCTTGACGATGATGGCCTCGTCGCTCATCGCCGGCACATACGCGCCGCCGGCGGTGCACGAGCCCATCACCACCGCGATCTGCGGTATGCCCAGGGCCGACATCTGGGCCTGGTTGTAGAAGATGCGGCCGAAGTGGTCGCGATCGGGAAAGACCTCGTCCTGGTTGGGCAGGTTGGCGCCGCCGCTGTCCACCAGGTAGATGCAGGGCAGCCGGTTCTGCTGCGCCACTTCCTGCGCGCGCAGGTGCTTCTTCACCGTCAGCGGGTAGTAGGTGCCGCCCTTGACGGTGGCGTCGTTGCAGACGATGAGACACTCGACGCCGCTCACGCGCCCGATGCCGGTGATGATGCCGGCGCCCGGCGCGGCGTTGTCGTACAGGTCCAGCGCGGCCAGCGGCGCCAGTTCCAGGAAGGGCGTGTCGGGGTCGAGCAGCATCTCCACGCGCTCACGCGGCGGCAGCTTGCCGCGAGCGCTGTGCTTGGCGCGCGCCGCCTCGCCGCCGCCCTGGGCGATGGTGGCCAGCTTGGCGTTGAGGTCGTCCACCAGGGCGCGCATCTGCTCCGCACTGGCCTTGAAGGCTTCCGAGCGCGGATTCAGCTTGGACGTGAGGACGGGCATCGTGTCTCCTGCGCGGCGGCGGTGGGCCGCTGTTCTTGATTGACGTTTACGTCAACGTCAACTCATTCTAGGGTCCGCGTGCTTTCGGCAGCGGCAGTCGCGACAGGCCCGCGATGAACGAAGTCTTGGCGCGGTAGGTCTGGGCCACGCTCAGCAGATGGGCCTTCGCCTGCGGGGTGTCAAGGCGCTTGAGCGACTTGGCCAGCAGCCGCAGCGCCTCGGCGTAGGGGCTCTTGCCGTTCTGCACGCGGGCCTCGAAGCAGCGGTGCAGCAGTTCGAAGGCGGCCTCGTCGCGGCCCTTGTCAAGGCGGTCGGCCAGGGCCTCCAGCACCTCGAGGTCGCAGACGTGCGGCGCTTGCACCAGGTCGATGGCGTCGTCGAGCGCGCCGTCAAGCATCAGCATGCCGACGCGGGCGCTGACGTTGCGCGCGGGCTGACGGCCCCAGAGGTTGTAGCGCTTCAGGCTCTCGGTCTCGTGCTTCAAGGCTTCGTCCTCGAAGGCCCTGGCGGTATCGAAAGCCTTGCGGCGCAAGGCGGCCAGGTCGCCCCCCGCCGCCTGGCCGGCCTTCATCAGCGGCTGGTAGCGGTCTGGGGTTGGCGTGCGGTCGAAGTGGCGCTGGCGGATGGCCAGCGCCTCCTCGTCCCAGCCGTCGCGTTCGTAGGCCCGCAGCAGCAGGTTCTCAAGCTGCGGCGGGTTGCCGAAGCGCTTGCACGCGGCCTGCGCGATCTGCAAGGCGTCGCGCGCGCGGCCGTGGGCCTCGCACCAGCGCACCAGGTCGGCGAACTCGTGCTGGTGGACCGCGCTGCGCGTCTGGAACTCGAAGCAGGCCTGCAGGTCTTCCTGGAGTTCCAGGTCTTCGACCATCAGCCGGCGCAGGCGCCCGCGCAGGCTGTGCAAGTCCTTGTAGTCCTCGCGGCTGGCGGCCGGCGCGCGCGCCCACAGCGCAGCCAGGCGCCGGCTGTAGGCGCGCGCCACCTCGGGCCCGGCGGCGCCCACCAGGCGCGGGTCGGCCCAGCACGTGGGGCCGTCATCCAGCAACTGCCCCAGCAGGTGTTCGGCCCAGGCTGCCGGTGGTGGTGCGGCCTTGAGCGCGTCGACCAGCAGGTCAGTGAAAGACGCCAGCACCTCGCCAACCGCGCCATCCTGCTCGGGCGCGCGCCCTTGCACGTCGTCGGCACGCCGGATTGCGCTCTCTGCAATGCCGCGCACCGCGGCGCCCTGGGCCGGCAGCGCCTGCCGCAGCAGGGCCACGGCCTGCCCGGCGCGCGCGACCCAGGCCTTCACGTCGCGCTTGTCCAGAAACTGGCGGCTGCTCACCTTCAGCAGTTCGTCCACCGCCTTGCGCAGGGCCTTGGGGTCACCCGCTGCATCGGCCTGCGCGGCCCAGGCCTTGAGCTCGGCCATCAGGTCGCGGTCGGCCTGCGCGCGCGCCCACAGGCGCTGCGCCAGGTCGGGCGCGGACTGGCGTGACAGAAAGGCCCGCAAGGCTTCGGCATGGGCCGCGCGGGTGCGGGCCGCCTTGGCCAGGCGCTCGCGGTTGCGCTGGACGCGCCCTGTATCCGCCTCTGGCGGCGCACCGGGCGTCTCGCCGCCCAGGTGCTGGCGCCACACCAGCGCCGCAGCCACGACGTGCTTGCAGATGTTGCCGTCCTGCGCATGCGGGCAGTCGCAGGCGGAATGCAGGCCGGGGTCATCGAAGCCCAGCGTGACGTCGTAGGTGTCGCTGCCGTGGGCCTCGAAGTGCGCGATCAAGCCGTCGTCGCGCAACAGTTCGACCCGCTGCTCCTTCCAATAGGCCAGGCCGCGTTCGAAGACCTTGTCGCCGGCACTTTCGCGCAGCGCCGCGTCGGACAGGTCGTCGAACCACTCCGGCCGCGCGGCCGGCGGCGCCGCACGCCGCTTAGCGGCCACCGCCATAGACCGCCGCTTCGCTCCAGCCCAGTTCGGCCATCTCCGCGGTGCGCAGGTGTCCTTCGCTGGGCATCAGGAACTCGTCCAGCTGCGGCGGCGCCACGCGCGTGCCGGACATCATCGTGTGCACCTGGCCGCGGTGGTGCGTCTGGTGCATCAGCAGGTGGGCCAGCATGTGCACCGCCGCGTCGCGCTGGATGCGGCCGCCGCCGCGCGGCATCTGCACGGTGGCTTCCAGCGCGGCGCCGTCGGCGGCGTCGAGCCAGGTGATCAGGCGTTCGTCGCTGATGCGCTGGCGTTCGGCCAGCTCGGCCAGCGTATCTGCGGGTTTGAACGAGGCCCAGCGTTCAACGCCGTCGGTCTGGCCGTGCAGCACGCCGACGTAGTACTCGTCCACGCCCAGGACGTGGTTCAGCGTGGCCATGATCGAAGGGAAGAAGCCGGTGCGCGCAGCGTGCAGCTCTTCGTGGCTGAGCGGCGCCAGCGCCTTGTGCAGCCTGAAGTTGGCCAGCCGGTTGGCACGCGCCTGGATGCGGTGGGTGACGAGCACATCCATCAGAAGGGCCCCTGCGCCAGCCAGCGCTCGATCTGCGGTTTGCGGTCGTTGCCCCAGAAGGGCTCGCCGTCGACGATGAAGAAGGGCCCGCCGAAAACGCCGGCGGCAATGGCCTCGTCGTTGGCGCGCTTCAGGCGCGCCTTCCAGGCGGGGTCGTTCCACACCGCTTCGGCGGCGTCGGCGTCCAGGCCGTGTTCGGCGGCCAGCGCACGCAAGGCCGGCACTTCGTGCAGCGGCACGGCGCGCGCGAACATGGCACGCAAGCCGGCTGTGGCCCAGGCCGCGGCGGCGTCTTCGCCGCGCGTGTCCTTCAGCCACCAGAACAGGCGCGCGGCGTTCTGCGTCGGGATGGGGAACACCGGCGGCGCTTCGTAGGGCACGCGCTCGAAGCGCGCCGAACGTTCGAAGTCGCGCCGGGAGTACTCGCCCTTGATCGGGTGCGACACCGGTGACTTCAGTTCAGCCGCCTGGAAGGTGGCGCCCAGCAGCACCGCGTGGCGCTGCACCGTGCGGCCGTGGCGCGCGGCCAGCGCGTCGATCCACTCGTTGGCGATGTAGGAGTAGGGCGACGAGAAGTCGAAATAGAACTGGATGGGGCTCTTCATGCAGCCACCTTAGCGGCCCGCGGCAGGCGCGTCCATCAGGTCGGATCCAGATCCACGCCGTCGCGCCGCAACGCCTGCTGCAGCGCCGGCACGCCGAAGTGCCCGGCCACGCGCAACGCGGCCGCGGTGCCGGCCGCCTGGCCCATCACGAAGCAGGCGCCGCTGGCGCGTGCCGCGCTCTGGCCCAGGTGTTCCATGGACGCGCAGCGCCCCGCCACGTGCAGGTTGCCCACACGCTGCGGCACCAGCATGCGGTAGGGCAGCTGGTTGTAGGCGTTGTGCGGGTCGCGCGGGAAGCCCCACTCGATGCGCCCCTGCAGGTGCATCTCCACCGGCCAGGCGTTGAGGCCGATGACGTCGTCGAACTTCGCGCCGCCCAGCACGTCCTCGCCCGTGAGCGCATAGGCGCCCTTCACCCGGCGCGTCTCGCGCACGCCCACCTGCGCCGCGATCTCGGCGATCTCGGCCGCTTCGAAACCCGGCACCTCGGCGCGCAGGAAGCGCATGTACTCGACGATCTGGCGCCGCCCTTCCACCTCGGCCGCGCTCAGCTGCACCGCGTCGGTGGCGTCCACCGCGCGGCCTTGCGCATTGCGCAACTGCGTGACGTTGGCACGCCACTCGCGCGGGTTGCGCTGCGGGCGCAGGATCGCGCCCTGGCGCGGGAAGGCGTAGCGGCCGGCGGCCTGCTCCATCAGCGCGTCGATGGCCTTGAACTCGCCGATGGCGGACTGGGCGCGCGCCGCGTCGACGTTGCCGATGCGGAACATCGTGCTCGGGTACAGCGCATCACCCTGCCCGTCGCCGAAGTCGCAAGGCACGCCGGCGAAGTGGGCGATGTCGGCATCGCCGGATGCGTCGATGAACTCGTGCGCCAGCAGCGCGCGCCGGCCCGACTTGGTCTCGACGAGCACGGCCTCGATGCGCCCGGCGTCGGCCATCACCACGTCGGCAGCCCAGGCGTGGAAGAGCAGTTCGACGCCGGCCGAGAGCAGCAGCTGGTCGGCCGCGCACTTGTAGGCCGCCACGTCGTAGGAACGCACGCGGATGCGCCCCTGCAGCCCGTCCTGCGGCGTGTTCAGGCCACCCAGGTTCTCGATGCGCTCCAGCAGCTCGTCGACCACGCCCCGCACCAGCGGCTGCATGTGGCCGCCGCGCCGGCCGTAGAGCCCGGCGAAGTTGGTGACACCACCGGCCGTGCCCATGCCGCCGAGGAATCCATAACGCTCCACCAGCAGGGTGCGCGCGCCATGCCGCGCGGCGGCCACCGCAGCGGCCAGGCCGGCCGGGCCGCCGCCGATCACCAGCACATCGTAGGCGCCGTGCACGGGCGTGTGGCGCGCCGGCTCGGCGACCGTGGTCTTCATTCGGCCTTGATGCCGCGCGCCGCGATGATGCCGCCCAGGATGCCGGTCTCGGCCTTCACGCGCGCGCGCAGGCCGTCGGGTGCGCTGCCCTGCACCTGCCAGCCGGACGTGAAGAGGCGCTGGCGCACCTCGGGCTGGCGCAGCAGGCCCGGCACCTCGCGCGCGATACGCTCCTGCGCCGCCTTGCTCAGGCCCGCGGGGCCGACCAGCGCCACCCACACTTCCAGCTCGTTCATGCGGATGCCCAGGTCGGCCAACGGCGGGATCTCGGGCGCCAGCGTGCTGCGCCCGCCGGTCAGGCCGATGGCACGCAGCTTGCCCGAACGCACCTGCGGCAGCGCGATGCCGGGTGGCACCAGCGCGGCCTGGATCTGGCCGCCGATCATGGCCGTCACCACCGCCGGGTTGCCGTTGTAGGGCACGTGCACGGCCTCGAAGCCGCCGCTGCGGCTCTTCACGTACTCCATGCCCAGGTGGCCCACCGAGCCGATGCCCACCGAGCCGTAGCTCCACTTGTCGCCGGCGCTGCGCGCGGCCGCGAAGTACTCGGCACCGCCGGGCTGGCTGGCCGGCGCCACCAGCACCAGCGGCGCGGTGGCGATCAGGCTCAGCAGGCTGAAGTCCTTGGCCGGGTCGAAAGGCAACTTGGGATTGAGCAGCCTGGCCGAGGTGAGATTGCCGTTGATGACGACGCCCAGGGTGTGGTCGTCGGCGGCCTTGGCCACCGCGTCAGCCGCCACGTTGCCCGAAGCGCCGGGGCGGTTCTCGACGATCACGGTCTGGCCGAAGGCCTTGCCCATCGCGTCGGCCAGCACGCGCGCGGCCACGTCGGGGGTGGAGCCGCCGGGGAAGCCGACCAGGATCTTGATCGTATGGTTCGGCCAGGCCGGAGCCGGCGGCGCAGCGACGGCGGCGCCGGTGCCCAGGGCCAGCAGCGCGGCGGCCAGGAAATCACGGCGGGCGGGCTTCAACATGCAGGGACTCCGGCTTCGATTTCACAGGGGCGGGCAGTATCGCCGATGGGTCTGCATGACCGGCGTCAGCCGGCGCGGCGCGGCGCCGGCCTAGCATGGCCCATGTCCGTGCTCGACCTCGCCATCACCACCGCCGCGCTGGCCTTCGCCCTGGCGCTGCGCCCCTGGCGCGCGGTCGTGCCGCCCTGGCCGGCGCTGGCCTGGTGGGCGCTGATGCCGCTGCTGTGGAACAGCGACCGCCTGTCGGCCCAGCCCCTGCTGCAGCCGCTGGCCGGCAGCTGCCTGCTGATGCTGATGCTGGGCTGGCCGCTGGCGGTGCTGATGCTGCTGCCGGTGGCCGGCGTGGGCTGGCTGCTGGCCGGTAGCAGCGCGCCCGAGGCCCTGCACCGGCTGGTGTGGCTGGGCCTCGTGCCCGTGACGCTGGCGATGCTGATCGGCGCGGCGCAGCGGCGCTGGCTGCCGCAGCACCTGTTCGTCTACATCCTGGGCCGCGGCTTCTTCGCCACCGCCATCGCGGTGACGGCGGCGGGTGTGCTGTCGGTGTGGCTGCATGGCGTGCCACCGGGGTTGTCGGCCGACGACGTGATGCTGGCGCGTGCGCTGGTGGCCAGCGGCGACGCCGTCATCACCGGCATGCTGGTGGCCATCTTCGTGGCCTTCCGCCCGCACTGGCTGGCCACCTACGCCGACCGCATCTACCTGCCGCCCCACTGAGCGGCGGTGCTCAGCCTGCAGCCAGCGCCTGCCGCAGCGCTTCGCCCAAGGGGCGGCGCAGCAGGCGCGCCAGCGCCTCCACGTCGGCGCTGTCGTCGGCACGCCGCGGCCGCGTGCGCCACAGCGTGGCCAGCGCCGACTGCTGCGCGGCCAGCGCCGGCTCCAGGCGCTGCGCCGCCACGTCGGGCAGCAGGCCGTGCGCCATCACCAGCGCACGCTGCAGCAGGGCCTGCGTGATGGCGGCCAGCGCGGCATCGTCGAAAGCCACGTGGCTGCGCTCGGTGCCGCGCGCCGCATTGATGCCGCGCGCCGCGCCGGCCGCACCGAGCGCGCCGATGACGCCGCCGGCCAGCGCACCCGCGCCCATGGTCATGCCGCCGGTGACGAGGTCGGCCTTCAGGCCGGCCAGTGCGCCGCTGAGCATGCCGCCCATCACCGCGGCGCGGCCTTCGCCGACACGTGACTTCAGCGCCGCGGCGGCGCCCGGCACGGCCTGGCCGTCTTCGAGCGCCGGCGCCAGCATGCCCAGCTGCGCGGCCAGCCGTTCGCCGTGGGCGCGCCACTCGGCGTCCAGGCCAGCCAGCAGCGCGCGCCGTGCGGCGTCGGCGGCCACGGCGCGCGGGCCCAGCAGGCCTTCGTCGGCCACCGGTTCGCGGCGGCAGGCCAGGCGCGCCAGGGTGTCGGCGAGTTCGGCCACCACGGCGTCGAAGCGCGTCTGCTGCTGCGCCGTCCAGGCCGCGGCCAGGCGCGGCAGGCGCGGGTCGTCGGGCAGTGCGGCCTGCAGCGCGCGCAGCAGGCGGCCATCAGGCAGCCAGCCTTCGGCCAGCGCGTGCAGGGCCAGTTGCGGTGGCTCGGGCGCGGCAGGGCCGTCGGCCAGCACCACCATCGGCAGGCCCAGGCTGCCCAGCCAGGCCGGGCGCGCAACACCGGGCGCGGTGACCAGCAGCACGGCGTCGACCTGCTCGCGCAGGGCGGCCAGCGGGTCGGGCGGCGGCGTGCGCCAGAAGGCCCACCAGGGCGCCGCTTCGACGGCCGGCAGCATGGGCCCGGCCAGCGTGGGCGGCGGCGGATGCAGTTCGAGCTCGTCGCCCTCTTCGCTGCGCAACACGACGAGTGGCTCGGCCAACGCGCCCAGCACATGGCCGAACAGCGTGACCGCCGGCAGCGGCGACAGCCACAGCAGCCGCAGGGCGCGCGGCAGGCCGGGGCGCATCAGCGGGTGGAGGGCCTCGAAGTACGGTGCGGACAGCGGCAGCCGGAAGTGCCGGGCGCCGTGCCGTGCCGCGGCCCCGGCGCGCCAGGCCAGCAAGGCACGCGGCAGTGCGACGAAGAGGCCCAGGGTGGCGGCGTAGAGGTGGATCCAGGGCGCGGCGCTGGCCGTGGCCTCGCCGCCCGGGCCCACGCGCAGCGGCACCACGTCAGGCACCGCGATGCCGGTGATAAAGCCGGCCGGCGCCAGCAGCAGCGACAGCGCCTGCTGCACCTGCTCGGCGTTGAGGAAGGTGCTCTGCCAGCCGGCGCGGTAGTCCAGCACCAGGCCGCGCAGGTACAGGCCCGCCATCAGGCCCAGCGCCAGCGCGGCGGCTGCGGCGTGCAGCACCAGCGCGGCGCGCTGGCCCATCAGCGGCCCGGCATGCTGGCCCCAGAGTGCCGGCACGCCCTCGTCGCCACCCAGCCCCAGCCGCGCCAGCGCATCGCGCAGGCCCAGCTTCGGCAGCGGCAGCAGCAGGCCCAGGTAGACGAGCAGGTTCCAGCCCACCACCGCCCACACCGCCGGGGCAAGCAGGTTCACGCGCTGCGGTGCACCCAGCTGGTCGGCCAGCAGGCCGGCGGCCAGGCCCAGCACGATGGCCACCCAGACCCAGGCGCCATGCCAGCCGCGCCGCGCCAGCCAGCGCTGCGCGTCCTTGTCGCGCGGCAGCAGGCGCTGCAGGGCGAGCACGGCACGCGCGACGACGAAGCGCTCCGGCATGGCATCGCTGCCCACGGTGGCCACGGCCTGGCGCGTGGCCCAGGCACGGTCGTCCGCGCCCCAGGCGGGCGTGGGCGCACCCGTCTCTCGCGCTTGCAGCAGCAGCACCTGGCGTGCTTCGTCTTCGGTCATCGGGCGCAATGTAGCGCCCGCGGCGAAGTGCTCAGCGCGGGCGCAGGCTGGGGGTGACGGCTTCCAGGCGGTCGAGCATCGGTCCCCAGGCCTTCGGACCCGGCTCGCGGCGGAAGGCGCCGAAGTGGCCCAGGCGCGTGTGGCCCACGTCGGCCGGGCGCAGCGTGTGGCGCTGCACAGCGGCGTTGCGGAACTGCTCGGCCAACGCGTCGACGGCACGCGCCGGGGCGAAGGTGAGGTCGTCGCTCACGTCCCACAGGTGCACGGGCACCGACAGCGCCGAGGCGGCGCGGTGCTCGCGCATCGCCGGGTCGGCATAGGCCCAGCCGGGCGTGCGGCCCCACTGCGCCCACTGGCGCGCCACACCGGCCGGCAGCGGGGCGCTGCCGCCCATGGTCCAACCCGGCAGATAGCCGAAGAGGGGCACGGTGGTGGGCACGATGCCGCGGAAGAACAGGTTCGCCAACCAGCGGTACACACCGGGGTACAGCGCCGACACACCCAGCTGCGAACCGACCGACAGCAAGGCATCGGCACGCTCCACGCCGCGCGCGAAGGCGACGGCATTGCCGCCGAAGCTGTGGCCCACCAGCAGCAAGGGCAGGCCCTGCGTGGTGCGGCGCGCCTCGGCTGCGGCGAGCGCGGCGCTCATGTCGAGCACGGCCCAGTCGCGCATGGTGGCGGGCTCGTGGCGCAGGGCGCCGCGGCGTGAGCCGCCGATGCCGCGGTAGTCGTAGGTCAGCACGGCGTAGCCGCGTTCGGCCAGCCACAGCGCAAACGCGCGGTAGAAGCCGCGCGGCGCGCCGGTGGCCGAGCTGACGATGGCCACCGCGCGGGCCGGGCCGGCGGGTGGCTCGAACCACGATGCGGCCAGCTGGCGGCCATCGTCGGCCATCAGCAGCGTGCCGGCGCCGGCGCCTGGGGCGGACGCGCCGGCGGCCGGCGCGGATGCGGGGGTGGTGGTGGTGCTGGTCATGGCGGCGACTCTAGGAAGTCGCCTTCAGGTTGACTAGACTCGCTTCGGTTGACTGATTGGTGAGCTCACGTTGACAACCGACCGCAGGCGCCCCCGAACGACCCTGGACCACCGCGCCCCCGCCGTACCCGACGCCAACGCGCTGGAACTGTTCGCGCGCATCGCTGCAGCGGGCAGCTTCGCCGAGGCGGCACGCAAGCTGGGGCTCACCCGCGCCGCCGTGAGTCGGCGCGTGCAGGCGATGGAGGAACAGTTGGGCGCAGCGCTCTTCACCCGCAGCACGCGGGCACTGGGCCTCACCGAAACCGGCCGCCGCCTGGCCACGCGCGCGCGGGTGGTGCTGGAAGCCACCGAGTCGGCGCGCCGCAGCCTGCGTTCACGCAGCAGCCCGACGGCCGACGGCCTGGCCGGCACGCTGCGCGTGACCGCGGTACCCAGCTTCGGCCAGACCGTGCTGGGCCCGCTCCTGGCCAGCTTCCAGGCCGCCAACCCCGAACTGCGGCTGGAGTTGCGCTTCACCCACCGCCGCGTGGACCTGGTGCGCGAGGACATCGACGTCGCCTTCCGCCTGACCAGCCGCCCGCCCGAAGACTGCGTGGCCACGCCGCTGCTGCCCTTCGTCGTGCGCGCCTATGCCGCACCCGGCCCCGGCCTGCCGCTGCCCGGCCCGGCGGCACTGGCGCACCAGCGCTGCCTGCTCTTCGGCGCGCCGGCCGACGAGATGACGCTGCACTGGCACCACGAAACCGAAGGCCGCCGCGAGGCCGTGACCATCGAGCCAGCGATGGTGGGCGACGACCTGGGCACCCTGCAGGCAGTGGCGGCGGCCGGCGGCGGCATTGTCTTCACGCCCGACTACGCGGTGCGCGCCGAACTGAAGGCCAAGGCTCTGGTGAACGCCCTGCCCGGCTGGCGCCTGCCGGTGGCCGAAGGCGACACCTTGCAGGCGCTGACGCTGCCGGTGGCCGTGGCGCCCGAAAGCGCACGCGCCCTGGTGCACCACGTGCGCCAAGGCTTGACGCCGCGGCGCTGAACGCTCAGCCCAGTGCCAACCGGGCGACCGGCCGACCAAGCTTCCCGCCACGGAACCGGCTCTGCCGGGCCGTCGGCGGACGGCCCCCTCGGGGGGTAGCGAGCGCCAGCGAGCTTGGGGGCTCCATCACACCCCGTGCAGCAGCGCCACCAGCTGGGCCTGCGTGTGGGTGCCGGTCTTCTCGTACATCTGGCCCACGTGTGTGCGCACGGTGCTGATCTTCACGCCCAGCGCCTCGGCGGCGTGGGTGGGGCGCATGCCTTCGCACAGCATCTCGGCCAGCTTGGCCTGGGTGCGGGTGAAGCGGAAGCGGCGGCGCATGGTGTCGGTGCGGGTGAGCTGCACGCGTTCGATGGTGGCCATCAGCCAGCAGCCGGCGTGGGCGCCTTCGTGGCCGATGTCGCTGGCGTTCATGGCACGCAGCGTCACCTGCATCGGGGCGCTGCCTTCGGCTTCCAGCGGCAGCACCACTTCGCCACCGGCGGCCACCTGGGCGTGCCAGCGCGACAGCGGCACCCAGCGGCCGGCCTGGCGCAGCGACAAGCGGCCGCCGGCGTCCAACCACAGGCCTTCGCGGCGCTCGATGCGGCGCGTGGCCGCGGGGTTGGCTTCCAGCACGGCGCCTTCGGCGTCGGTGACGAAGAGCGGCGTCTCCAGCCGCTGCATCAGGCACTGGCCCAGAGCGGCCAGGCGCTGCGAGCGGGTGGGTTGGGTAGCGGCCGGGTGGTTGAACGTGAATTGCATGTGAGCCTCCTGTCGTCGATGGAGGCATCTTGGTCCCCGGGCTCCTTTCAACGAATGACACCAAGGTATCCGTTGGGACGGTTTTGGGCCGGAACCTAGGGATGGAACTAAGTCACGCCAGCGCGCGGCCGATCAATATCTTCTGCACCTCGCTCGTGCCTTCGTAGATCTGGCACACACGCACGTCGCGGTAGATGCGCTCGACCGGGAAGTCCGTCACGTAGCCATAACCGCCGAAGACCTGGATCGCCGCGCTACACACGCGCTCGGCCATCTCGCTGGCAAAGAGCTTGGCCATCGCGGCTTCCTTCAGGCAGGGCAGCCCGGCGTCCTTCAGGCTCGCGGCATGCCAGATGAGCTGGCGCGCGGCCTCGATCTGCGTGGCCATGTCGGCCAGCTTGA